>JANMXL010000199.1:0-3634 GCA_031380885.1 Burkholderiales bacterium
CGCTGCGCATGTACTCGGTGGTGCCGATGCCGTAGCGCGGGTCGGTGTTGAGCAGCCTGGCGCGCGCGGTCTGCGGGTCGCCCGATTGCTCGGCGCGCTGAACGCGTGCGGCCACGCCGTCGGCATAGGTTTCGAGCCAGCCTTCGACCAGGCGCCTGGGGCCGAGGCGAGCCGCCAGCGCTTCTTCCTCCGCCGCCAGCGCGAAGGGTTGCAGCGTGCCGTCGTTGTTCGCCGGGCCGAGCATCGCGAACGGTTCACCGGGCGAATGAAAAGAGTGCAGATCAATCAGCACATCGTGCTGGCCCAGCAAGGGGCACAAGGCGTTGGCGATGCGGTCCTCGAAGTCTTGCGGATGCTCCGTTGGGCCGAGGTTGCGGTTGAGGTTGCGATCGCCCTCGCGCTGACCCCGCTCGTAGGCCTTCTGGTTGGTGATCGGCACGAAGGAGACGCTGCCACGCAGCAGGTTCAGCTTCTGGGATTCAAACTCGGCCAGCACGCGCCCGATGGCGCGCGGCCCGCAGACTTCGTTGCCATGCACCGCCCCCAGCACGATCAGGCGTGGGCCGGCTTGATCAATCTTGAAGCGCAGGACCTTGAAGGGTGCAGTGCTGGATTCGGCAGGGACGGGCTCGGCGTTCGACATGGCGATGACAGGCGGTGGCGGTGATGGCGGCAAGGACGCAGTGACATGCGTTGGCGGCGGCAGAGACCCGCTCCGCGCCCGGTATTCTGTATGCAAGGCCCAGGGAGGCCACCGGTAGAATGGGGCCCATGCACTCGCATTCCATCGCCCGACGGGTGTCCAACGGACACGGTGCCACGCACCGGCAGACCTCGCGCGATCGAATTTGACGCTGCGGTTCCGCGTTTCGCGCAGCACCGCCGCCACTGCCGCCCTGCACACTGATCTGGCCGGCTCGCGTCGCGCGATGCAGGCCCCTCACAAACACTTTTTGCCGACGCGCCTGACGTGATCGCCAACCGTCGAGACCGAAGCATGTCCACCGAAAAATCGAAACCCGACGCCGACGCTTCAGGCCTGCGTGCCACGCTGAACCTGCCGGACACGCCGTTCCCGATGCGCGGCGACCTGCCCAAGCGCGAGCCGGCCTGGGTGCAGCAGTGGGACGACGCAGGCACCTACCAGCGGCTGCGCGAGGCCCGCTGCGGCGCACCGAAGTTCGTGCTGCACGACGGCCCGCCGTATGCCAATGGCCAGATCCACATCGGCCACGCGGTGAACAAGGTGCTCAAGGACATGATCGTCAAGGCGCGTCAGCTCAAGGGCATGGACGCGACCTATGTGCCCGGCTGGGACTGCCATGGCCTGCCGATCGAGAACCAGATCGAGAAGACCTACGGCCGCAAGCTGCCGCGCGCCGAGGTGCAGGCCAAGAGCCGCGCCTACGCGACCGAACAGATCGCGCAGCAGATGGCCGACTTCAAGCGCCTGGGCGTGCTGGCCGACTGGGCGCACCCTTACCGCACCATGGACTTCGGCAACGAGGCCGGCGAGATCCGCACACTGAAGCGGGTGATGGAGCGCGGCTATGTCTATCGGGGTTTGAAACCTGTCTACTGGTGCTTCGACTGCGGCTCGTCGCTGGCGGAGTTCGAGATCGAGTACGCCGACAAGACCTCGCAATCGCTGGACGTCGCCTTCCTGTGCGCCGAGCCCGAGAAGCTGGCCGCTGCATTCGGTCTGCAGTCCTTGAGCAAGGACGCCTACGCGGTGATCTGGACCACCACCGCGTGGACCATTCCGGCTAACCAGGCGCTGAACGTCAATCCTGATCTGACATACATGCTTGTAGACACCGATCGCGGGCTATTGATTTTGGCAAGCGACATCCTCTACAAGCCCCAGTACGTCAGATCGACACCACCATCTGGACAGCCTCACCTGCCCGACGAATTGCTAACTCCTGAAATTCTTCGGCGCTACGGCGTGGGGAAGTCCCCAGAGATAGGCGCGTGCCTTGGCCGGGACTTGGCAGGCATCAATTTCAAGCATCCACTCGCGGCAGTTGATCCAGGCTACGACCGACTCTCGCCAATCTATTTGGCTGACTATGTATCTGCCGACGACGGCACCGGCCTCGTGCATGCAGCACCGGCCTACGGCGTGGAGGACTTCAAGTCTTGCGTCGCGCATGGCATGGCGATCGACGACATCCTGAACCCGGTCACCGGCAGCGGCGTTTATGACGCGAGCCTGCCGCTGTTCGGCGGGCAGCACATCTGGAAGGCCTGCGCGGTCATCATCGACGCACTCCGCGATGCCGGCCGCCTGCTCGCCACCGCCACCTTCCAGCACAGCTACCCGCACTGCTGGCGCCACAAGACGCCGGTGATCTACCGCGCTGCCGCGCAATGGTTCGTGCGGATGGACGAGGCCTCCGACGACACCGCCGGCGTCTTCGCGACCGACCCGGCGCCGCAGACGCTGCGCCAGAGCGCGCTGGCCGCGATCGACGGGGATTCGAGTCGCGGACAAGCCGCGACGACCTTCTATCCCGAAAACGGCCGCACCCGGTTGCGCGACATGATCGCCAACCGGCCCGACTGGTGCATCAGCCGCCAACGCAACTGGGGTGTGCCGTTGCCGTTCTTCCTGCACCAAGACAGCGGCGAGCTGCATCCGCAAACGTTGGAATTGATGGACCGCGCGGCCGCGCTGGTCGAGCAAGGCGGCGTCGAAGCCTGGTCGCAGCTCGATCCGGGCGACTGGCTGGGTGACGAGGCCGCGCACTACACCAAGAGCACCGACATCCTCGACGTGTGGTTCGACTCGGGCAGCACCTTCAACCACGTGCTGCGCGGCTCGCACGACGGCGCCGGCCAGCCCGATGGCCCCGAGGCCGACCTCTACCTGGAAGGCCACGACCAGCACCGCGGCTGGTTCCATTCGTCGCTGCTGATCGCCTGCGCCACCGAAGGACGCGCGCCGTACAAGGGCCTGCTGACGCACGGCTTCGCAACCGACGGCCAGGGCCGCAAGATGAGCAAGTCGCTGGGCAACGTGGTCGCGCCGCAGTCGGTCAGCGACAAGCTGGGTGCCGAGATCGTGCGCTTGTGGGTCGCCAGCACCGACTACTCGGGCGACCTGAACATCGACGACAAGATCTTGGCGCGAGTGGTCGACGGCTACCGCCGCATCCGCAACACGCTGCGCTTTTTGCTCGCCAACACCAGCGACTTCGATGCGTCGACAGACGCGGTGCCGCTGTCGGAGCTGCTGGAAATCGACCGCTACGCACTGGCCCGCGCGGCGCAGTTCCAGGCCGAGGTGCTGGCGCATTACGAGGTCTATGAATTCCACCCTGTGGTGGCCAAACTGCAGGTCTATTGCAGCGAAGACCTGGGCGCGTTCTACCTCGACGTGCTGAAGGATCGCCTTTACACCACCAAAGCCAACAGCCACGCACGCCGCAGCGCGCAAACCGCGCTGTGGCACATCACGAACGCGATGCTGCGCTGGATGGCGCCGTTCCTCAGCTTCACCGCCGAGGAGGCGTGGCCGATCTTCGCGCCGGGCACGTCGTCGATCTTTGTCGAGACCTACAGCGACACCGCGGCGTGGGCCGATGACGCGCTGCTGGCGAAGTGGTCGCGCATCCGCGAGGTGCGCGAG
>JANMXL010000203.1:0-13337 GCA_031380885.1 Burkholderiales bacterium
ATGTCTAAGCTTGATCCGTACGAACTCGACGTGCTCGAAGCCTACGAGTCGGGAAAACTGAAGCCGATTGCCAGCAAGGCCGAACTGCAGCGCATGCGCGCATCAGCCAGGGCGACCGCCATCAAAGACAAACGAGTCAACATTCGCCTGTCGTCAGCGGATTTGCTCGACATCCAGGCCAAGGCACTTTCTGAAGGCATGCCGTACCAGACCCTGATCGCCAGCGTCCTGCACAAGTACGTTGTGGGCAAGCTGGCAGAGAAGGAGCCGCCGGTTGTCGGCGCGCCGCGCCGCTTGATCCCTCGCTCGACCTGAGAACCAAAGGCGGCCGGCCGGCCCGGGCCTTGCCGTCGGAACGGCACATGGCGACCGCCGACCCGCCAGCCCAGCAAGCCCCTCAGACCCGTTGTGCCAGCCAAGCCCGCGCATCGGTCTCGTCCTGCGCGATGCCTGCGCGCAGCGCCTCCATCGACGCGCAATGCCGTTCGTCGTGCAGCTTGTGCAGCAGCTCGACGCGGATGCAGTGGCCGTAGCCGCCTTCGGGGCCCAGTGAATCGGGCCAGTCGAAGCAATGGGTTTCCAGCAGCACGCGGCCAGCGTTCTCGACCGCCGGGCGCACGCCCAGGCTGGCGACGCCACCGACCGGTTGGGGATCGGACGTGAGCCCGTGCACCTGCACGACGAAGATGCCCATCGCGGCCGGCCTTACATGCGCAAAGCGCAGGTTCAGCGTGCGAAAGCCAAGGTCGCGACCGAGCTTGCGGCCGTGCACCACATGGCCGCTGATGCTGTACGGCCGCCCGAGCAGCGTGCGTGCATGCGCCATGTCGCCCGAGGCCAACGCCTCGCGCACCGTGCCACTGGTGTCACTACGAGAGTCGACGTGCATGGCTGCCCGTTAGTGGAGAAATAATAATCTCACTCTTGCATGAGTCTGATTCACCCTTGCGAGGTTCTGCGCGAACACTATCTCCGTCCCGCTCGGGCTGAGCGCTTCGCTCGCGCCCCTTGTTTCAGGTCGACGCTTGTATTAAGGTATATACATGTATAAACAACGAGAGTGACTCATGTCTGAAGCCGTGCTCGACATCAAGCCCTGGGGCAATAACATCGGGGTGCGCATTCCGGCGGCGGTGGCGCGGGCGGCCAAGCTGCGGGCGCATCAGTCGGTCAAGCTGACGGTGGAGGGCGGGCGGGTGGTCATCACGCCGCAAGACGACAAGCCATTGACGCTGCAAGCGCGCTTGGCCTTGTTCGACCCTGCGTTGCACGGCGGCGAGGCGATGGCGGTGACGCCAGTCGGCGTTGAAGTTTGGTGATGGCCATCGCTGACAAAGCAGTGGCCGCGCCACGCCGTCGCCGTGCGCCCAAATCCTGGGTGCCGGCACGGCAGGACATCATCTGGATCGACTGCAACCCGCAGGCTGGCACGGAAATGCGCGACCTGCACCCGATGCTGGTGCTGTCGCCGCAGGCCTTCAATGCCCGCACTGGCTTGGTGATCGGTCTGCCGATGACAACGGCGGCCTACAACGCGAGCAACCCGTTTGCGGTGGCGCTGGGTTCGGTCGGCAGTTCAAACCGACGCAAAACCAGCTATGTGCTGTGCCATCAACCTAAATCGTTCGACTGGCGGTCCCGCGCCGCCGCGCCGCATTCGCTCAAGTCCTTGCCCGATCCGCTGTTCGAAGCGGCGTGCGGGGTGCTGAATCAGATCATCGCGCTGGGCTGAGCCAGCCACGCCCGCGCATCGGTCTCGTCCTGCGCGATGCCTGCGCGCAGCGCCTCCATCGACGCGTAATGCCGTTCGTCGTGCAGCTTGTGCAGCAGCTCGACGCGGATGCAGCGGCCGTAGCCGCCTTCGGGGCCGAGTGAATCGGGCCAGTCGAAGCAATGGGTTTCCAGCAGCACGCGGCCGGCGTTCTCGACCGCCGGGCGCACGCCCAGGCTGGCAACGCCACCGACCGGCTTTGGATCGGCCGTGAGCCCGTGCACCTGCACGACGAAGATGCCCATCGCGGCCGGCCTTACATGCGCAAAGCGCAGGTTCAGCGTGCGAAAGCCGAGGTCGCGACCGAGCTTGCGGCCGTGCACCACATGGCCGCTGATGCTGTACGGCCGCCCGAGCAGCGTGCGTGCATGGGCCATGTCGCCAGCGGCCAACGCCTCGCGCACGGCAGAGCTCGACACCCTGTGGCCGCGCACCTCGTAGCTGAGCATGCGGGCCACGTCGAAGCCCTGGGCCTGGCCGGCCGCGTCGAGCATCGCGTAGTCGCCAGCGCGCTTGGCGCCGAAGCAGAAATCGTCGCCGACCAGCACATAGCGGGCATGCAGGCCGTGCACCAGCACCTCGTCGATGAAGGCCTGCGGCGATTGCGCGGCAAAGCGGTCGTTGAAGGGCACGACGATGGTCTGGTCGATGCCGCAGCGCTCCAGCTCACTGAGCTTGTCACGCAGCGTTGAGACGCGCGCGGGTGAGCGATCGGGTTGACCGCTGCGCGCGGCGAAATGGTCGCGCGGATGCGGCTCGAAGGTCAGCACACAGCTCGGCAGGCCGCGGTGCTGGGCCTCGCTGCGCAGCAGCGCCAGCATCGCCTGATGGCCGCGGTGCACGCCGTCGAAATTGCCGATCGTCAGCGCGCAGGCCGGTGCAACACCGGGGTGGTGGAACCCGCGAAAAACAAGCATGCGGCGATTATTGCGGCGGGGCGGGCAGCGGCGTGGGAAGCGCCACGGGCACCACCACCTGCGGCCCGTCCAGCCAGCGCCATTGCCCCGGCGCCAAATCGCCCAGCAGCGTCAGCGCGCCGTAGCGGCTGCGGTGCAGCGCCTCGACGCGGTTGCCGACTGCGGCGACCATGCGCTTGACCTGGTGGTACTTGCCTTCGGTCAAGGTCATCCGCAGCCCGTGCAACTCGCCCGCGTCGCTGGGCTGTGGCCCGCTGAACGTACCTGTGGCCTCGGCAGCCGCAGCGCGCACCGGCACCGGGTCGTCTGCCAGCGTCACGCCGCTCAGCAGCTGCTGCACCTGCTCGGCGCTCACCGGGTGCTTGCAGCCGATCTCGTAGACCTTGGGCACGTGGTGCTTCGGCGAGGTCCAGCGGTGGATCAGGCCGCCGTCGTCGGTCAGCAGCAGCAGGCCGGTGGTGTCCTCGTCGAGCCGGCCCACGGCCTGCACATCGCGGCGGCGCAGTGGGGCAGGCAACAGGCTGTAGACGCTCGGGTGGTGCTTCGGTTTTTGCGAACACTCATGGCCGGCGGGCTTGTTCAGCACGATCAGCGCCTTCTCGCGAAACGGCCAGCTGTCGCCACGCACGCTGAACTGCAGGCCGTGCGGATCGAATTCCTCGAAAGGGTCGTCGTGCACCACGCCGGCAATGCTGACGAAGCCGGAGGCGATCAGCCCCTCGCACTCGCGCCGTGCGCCGAAGCCCTGCGAATACAGCACCTGCGAGAGCTTCACCGCTTGTCCAGCGTCAGGTGGTCGTTCTCGCGCTTCATCTGGAAGCGGGTCAGGAAGCTGTTGCCCAGAAGAATGAAAGGCATCTGCTGCGGCAGCACCGCGGCCTCGACGTTGTAGACCTGCACATCACCGACCCGCACCACGTCCAGCGAGGCCTTGTAGACCGCCACATTGCCGTTCGCCGTGCCAACGGTGTAGCGCGGGTTGTTCTTGTATTTCAGGCCGATGCGGTCGGCGTCGGCCTCGCCCATCGAGATCGTCGTGGCGCCGGTGTCGACGACGAACTCGACCGCCCGGCCGTTGATGCTGCCGCCGGTCACGAAGTGCCCCCCGATGCCTGCCGTCAACACGATCTGCGTGCCGCCGCCGGCGCTGTTGGCCCCGCCCAGGCTGACCGGCGATCCGCCGAGCGTCAGCGTCTGCCGCTGGCCCTTGACCTCAACCACCACGGCATTCGGATTCACGCTGACCAGCCGCACTGCGCCCTGGGTGGCGCCCACGGCCAGCGTGCGCGGCGTGCCGTCAATCACCAGCAGGGCCCTGTCGCCCATGCTGCCGCTGTACGACACGCTCTGCGCGCAGGCCGCCGTGGCGCAGCCGGCGCCGGTCAGCGCCAGCATCCAGGGCCAGCCGGCAGTGCGCGACCGCACGCTCAATCGCGGAAGTTGTTGAACGACAGCGGCGAATCCGGCAGGTCCTTGCGGATCAGCGCCATCGCGGCCTGCAGGTCATCGCGCTTGGCACCGGTCACGCGCACCGTGTCGCCCTGGATGGCCGCCTGCACTTTCAGCTTGCTTTGTTTGACGGCCGTCTGCAGCTTCTTCGCGGTCTCGCTGTCGATGCCGTTCTTGATGACGATCAGCTGCTTGACCTTGTCGCCGCCGATTTTTTCGATCTTCGCGCTGCGGTCCAGGTAGCGCACATCGACACTGCGCTTGGCCAGCTTGGCCAGCACGATGTCCATCACTTGGCCGATCTGGAAATCGCTGTCGGCCCAGACTGTCAGCTCTTTTTCTTTCAACTCCACCTTCGATGACGAGCCCTTGAAATCGAAGCGGGTGCCGATTTCCTTGGCGGCCTGGTCGACCGCATTTCGCACCTCGACGAGGTTGGGTTCGAGCACGGTGTCAAAGCTGGGCATGGTGGGCGGTCTTTCTTGGGGTCATCGCGTCAGAGGTGACAAACGATCGATGAAAATTCTGCCATGCACATCGAGTCGGGCGTCGGCCTTCGAACCTACAACACCTTCGGCCTGCCGGCCGTGGCCCACACCTTGGTGCGGATTGCGAGCGATGCCGATGTGCGCAGCGTGGTCGATCATCCCACGCTGGGGCCCGCCCCGAAGTTCGTGCTGGGCGGTGGCAGCAACATCATCCTGACGCGCGACATGCCGCAGGTGGTGCTGAAGGTCGAGGTGATGGGCCGCCGGCTGGTGGAAGAACGCGCCGATGCCTGGATCGTCGAGGCCGGTGCCGGTGAGTCTTGGCACCACGTCGTGATGTGGACGCTGGCGCAGGGCTACCCGGGGCTGGAGAACCTCGCGCTGATCCCCGGCACGGTGGGCGCCTCGCCGGTGCAGAACATCGGTGCTTATGGCGTCGAGCTGCAGGACCGGTTCGACGCGCTCGACGCTGTGGACCTGCGCACCGGTTTGACAAGCACGTTCAACACGCCGCAGTGCGCCTTCGGTTACCGCGACAGCGTGTTCA
Source organism: Burkholderiales bacterium (assembly GCA_031380885.1). Classification (GTDB taxonomy): domain Bacteria; phylum Pseudomonadota; class Gammaproteobacteria; order Burkholderiales; family Burkholderiaceae_C; genus PBB1. Next base: position 5,173 of record JANMXL010000203.1, read on the forward strand.
AACAGGCGCTGGCCGGGCGGGTGGTTATCACAAAGGTGCGGTTCCGGCTGCCACGACCATGGCAACCGGTGCTGGGCTACCTGGAGCTGGAACGCAAGCTGGCCGAGTTGCGGTCGGCCGAGCCCCAAGCGCAGCCGAGCGCGCAGCAGATCGCCGATTGGGTGATCGCGATCCGTCGCGCCAAGCTGCCGGATCCGGCGCGCCTCGGCAACGCCGGCAGCTTCTTCAAGAACCCGGTGGTCACGCCGGAGCAGTGCCGCGACATCATCGGCCGCGACCCGGAAATCGTGCACTACCCGATGCCCGACGGCAGCGTGAAGCTGGCGGCCGGCTGGATGATCGATGCCTGCGGCTGGAAGGGCAAGACGGTGGGGCAGGCCGGCGTCTACGAAAAACAGGCGCTGGTGCTGGTGAACCGCGGTGAAGCGATCGGCGCCGAGGTGATGACGCTGGCCCGGGCAATCCAGGAAAGCGTCTACGGCCGCTTCGGCATCCGGTTGGAGACCGAGCCGGTGGTGGTGTAAAGACGGTCTACTTGCGCGGCGGGTGGCAGCGCTGGCTGCTGCGACGCGCCAGGCAGCTCGGCATGGGGATGATCGTCGTCGCGATGTGGACTTTCGTGATCGCTGTCTCTGGCCTGTTGGTGCCGCGTGCCCTGGGGTTGGCCGTTTTCGCGGCGATGGTGAGCGCGATCGTGGCGGCGTCGAACTGGGTCATTTGGCAAAGCGACCGCGCGATCCGCGAAGCGCCACTGCCGCAGTATTTGAAGCGCAAGCTGCGCGAAACCTACCCGCACTTGTCTGGCAAGGACTGCGACCTGGTTGAGCGCGGGCTGCGGCAGTTTTTTCTGGCCTGTCACCGCAGCCACAGCCGTTTCGTCGCGATGCCGTCGCGCGTGGTCGACACGATGTGGCACGACTTCATCGTGCACACCCGCGCGTATCAAGACTGGTGCGATCCGACGCTGGGCCGCTTTCTGCATCACACACCGGCCGAGGTGCTGGGTGCTAAAGCCAGCGGCAATGACGGCCTGCGCCGCGCCTGGACCTGGGCCTGCCGTGACGAGGCCATCGACCCGCGCCGACCGTCGCGGCTGCCGCTGCTGTTCGCGCTCGACGCGAAGCTCGGCATCGCCAACGGCTTCAGCTACCTGCCTGATTGCCACGACATCGACCGCCTGAACCTGCAAGGCGGCGACAGCAACGGAACCTATTGCGGCACCGATTTCTACAGCGGCGATGCCGGTGGCCTGGGCGGTGCCGACGGGTCGGGCGGCGGGAGTGACGGCGACGGGGGTGGAGACGGTGGTGGTTGTGGCGGCGGTGGCGATTGAGGTCGCAGGCGCGTGGCCTACACCTTGCACGGTGAAGTCAGCTCACTGGTCAGTGCACTGAAGCGTTACGAGCCGATCGACACGCGGGTGACGCCCGTCCTCACGACCTTGCCGCCGCGGTCGATCGCCTGCCGACGCCCGTCCAGCAAGGCCGTGTGGCAGTCGGCGACGACATCGGCGTTGACCCGGTCGTTCCATCAATCCCGTTCAGCTGAATTCCACCTATCGAGCTGTCCGTAGAAGTTTGACCAGCACAGGCAGCAAGCCTTCGTTTAGGACGTGAAGCCAATTGCGGCCGAGTTGCTGGCAATTGATAGTCACTTCGGACCGTTTCGACGTTACGCACCTTCGCTGTGCAACGGACTGACTATTGAACCGAAAGTGAGAGCGCCGTGCTGGATTTCATCAGATCAGTTTCCGCAGCTTCATTGAGCAAGTGCGAGTTTCCATACGACATGAACCGCGTAGCGCCGTGGGCAGCGCTGGACGCGACGGTCCCGCCAGATAGCAAGAGAGGCTGTCCGCCGCTGGCAATCGAAAGGACGCTGCGCCTTCACTCGATTCAACACCGGCTCGCCTTCAGCTACCTCGCGATAGAAAAGGCACCTCACGATGTGCCGCCACACCGCGAGCTAGGGGCGCTGGAAAACTTCACTTCCCGAATGCCCGGGGAAAGCACGATCCCAAGGCGCCGGTACCAAATTTACGGCAAAAACAAACTACTGATCGCGTGCGGTGGCATTGTCAATTAAATGCACGTAGCTCAGAAACTGTGAATACGAATCTACCTTCGGGGCAAGCAATTTATTTTTCTTAAATTAAAGGAAATTGACAATGACCGTTGCATTGAAAACTGTTAATACTAAAAAACTTTACTATGCTTTGGCTGTCGTCATGCTGCCTGCTGCTGCGTCTGCTGCCGATGTCGGGGTGTCCCTTGATGGCGGCACCACGGGCGTAGGCTTGCACATCTCTACCCCGGTATTCGACAGTCTGAATGCTCGAGTTGGATTTGGTTTATTCAACTTCAGCAAAAGCATTTCAAAGAATTCCGTTGACTACAGTGCCAAACTAAAAATAAAAAACGTCGATGTTTTGGCGGATTGGTTTCCATTTGAAAACGGCTTCCGTCTTACTGGTGGTGGTGTCCTGAACTTCAACAAGTTTCATGCTCACGCGAAGCCTAAAAGCGGTAACTACACGTTTAACGGCAACACGTATTTGGCTTCGCAAGCAGGTAATATCGATGGCCGCATCGATTTTGATCGCTTCGCTCCATACTTTGGCATCGGCTGGGGCAACGCCGTGGCCAAAAGCGCGAAATGGGGCTTTACCGCCGATCTTGGTGTGATGTTTCAAGGCAGCCCAGATTCTTCACTGTCCTCGAGCGGTTGCTCGGCGGGCGTAGCTGTATGCGCTAACTTGGCGCGCGATCTGGATGTGGAAAATAAAAGTCTGCGCCATAAGATCGACTATCGATACTGGCCAGTCGTGCGCATCGGAGTGTTTTACAAGTTCTGATGTGTATATTTATTTTTCTCACCAAGTCGGCTGCAGTTTGAAGTGCGACCTCCGCGGTATGAAACGAGGGGCAGCTGAATGAAAGCCAGCCAGGATTTGATTGGCGGCATGCCATGGCATGAGTCAGTTGTGCGAAGCGCGAGGCCTGGAATTACGGTTGAACGCGACACGTTGATGCGTCTAGGTGAACTCGTGGGGTCGACACTGCCTCCACAGCCCGCGGCCAAGGTGACGATGCAGGCCGCATTTGCCGGTTACGTTGCGCTGCGCGCGGTGCACCATCCAGTGCTGGTCGTCACTGACGATCGCAAGGTGCTGTTCAACAACGACGCTGCCGAGCAGCTGCTTGCCGAAGGTTCGATCCTCGTCATCAATGGCCGGTTGATGTTGCGCGACAAGACCGAAAACGCCAACCTCACCGTCGGTATGACGAAGGCGCAATTGAATCAGACGCTGAGGCCAGCGCCGCCAGAGACCGGGCGCTCGGCCTCACTGGTTCGATGCGGACGCAGTCTGCGCAATGCGTCCGCACTGATGCGACTGTCGATTGTCGAGCTCATAGATTCGATGGACACCTTCGGATCGGCGGCGGCCTTTGTGGTGACCTTCTTCGCAGACAGCGGGATCGCTCGTCTCGATCCGGTTGCGGTAGGCCACGCCTACGACCTGACTCGTGCTGAATGCGGTGTGGCTGTTGGCGTGGCCGAAGGGTTGACGCTTGAGACCATCGCGCAAAACCGCCGCACCAGCGTGTTGACTGTGCGGAGTCAACTGAAGAGCGCATGCGCCAAGATCGGTGTGAGTCGACAGGCCGAGTTGACAAATTTACTGGCGAGCAACGCGGTATTTCGCCTCGTAAAAGCTGCCGAAAAATTCAAGCATTCATCAAGCACGCGACTCGATGCAACGCGGTAAGCAGCATCCGTGCGCCGGACGCGACTGTCGAGACCGTCCAACCGCTGCAGTCCCCGAGCCAGCACATCGCCGCAGCGACCAACGAGTTCCGCATGGTGTCGTTGACAGTTCATATTGTTGACGCATAGTCTTTGAACAACACCACGGGAGAGGCCTCGCAATGGATGGAACAGCATCTGCTGAAACCCAAAAACGCGATGAAGCCTCTGCCACTCCGCGTCGCACGCGATGGATTTCGCAGGGAGTGGAGACGCTGTTCAGCCGATCTGCTGGCACCCGCCGACAGTCCACGGAGAAAATCGATACCGATGTCTTGATCATCGGCTCGGGCTATGGTGGTGCCATTGCCGCCGACCGGCTGGCCGGGCTGCAGGGTTCCGACGGCAATGAGTTGCGGGTGTGCATGCTGGAGCGCGGGCTGGAGCATCTGGCCGGGGCGTTTCCCAGCCGCGCTGCCGAGTTGCCCGGACATGTGCGATTCACCACCCCCAACGGCCGACAAGCGATGGGCAAAATGGAGGGGCTGTTCGACCTTCGCGTCGGCGGCGACATGTCGGTGCTCCTCGGCAATGGCGTCGGCGGGGGTTCGCTCATCAATGCCGGGGTGATGGAGTTTCCGCGGCAGGAGGTTTTCAACGACGAGCGCTGGCCTACCAACCTGCCCAGCCATGCTGAACTGGAAATACGCGCCGCTGGTTTGCGATTTGAGCTGGGCGCTCGCCCGCCCCGCGACGACGACGCAGTGAGTGGTTTGACACGCACCGCCACGATGCGCCAGCTCGGCGGACGGCGTGTGCCGATCACGGTGGCACTCACCAACGGCCTGCGCAGCAGCGGCGGCACCCGGATGTCAGCTTGTATCGCCTGCGGCGACTGCGCGACGGGCTGCAACCACGGCGCCAAGGAGTCCCTGGACGTGAACTTGCTGCGCCGCGCCACATCGCGCGGGGTCGAGTTGTTTTCCGGCGCCACCGTGTCGCGCATACGCCAGCAGGGCTCGCATTGGGAAGCCGAAGTCTGGCACACCGATGCCACACGGCGCCTGCGCATGGCCCAAGGCCATTGGGTGAGTGCAAAGCGGATTATCCTGGCCGCCGGTGCGCTGGGTTCGACCGAAATTCTGCTGCGATCGCAGACACATGCCTTGCAGTTTTCGCAGCGTTTGGGACGTGGCTTTTCGGGCAATGGCGACGTGTTGGCCACTGTGTTCGATGCCGACAAACCGATCCGAGGTGTTGCCGACGAAAACCAGCCACCAGCCGGCCGGAGCGTCGGCCCGACGATCACCTCGATGGTCGATCTGCGGGCAACCGAGGGCTACGTGGTTCAAGACCTGGGCGTGCCCGGTCCGCTGCGCCGTCTGTTCGAAGAGGCCAGCGCCACGGGCGCACTGTTGCAGCAACTCGATCGGCCAGACACCAACAACCATGGTGATCCGCAAAGTCTTCGAGATCCCGACCCCGTGGCCGTGGACCCGGCCAAGGTCGAGCGCTCGGTGGTGGTGGCGCTGATTTGCCGCGACAGCGCCAGCGGCGTGATGACGCCTGTACCCGATGACACCGATCTTCCGAAAGACGCCGGACTGCGTATCGACTGGCGCGCTGCGCGCCACGACGACGCCATCAGAAAGGCTCACAAAGATTTCAAAAAACGCTTGCGCGAAAGCCCGGTGAAGGGGCGCCTGCTGCCCAACCCCATCTGGCGCCTGCTTCCCCCAGCCGTCGAATCCTTGCTCGGCGCCGAGCCCGGCCCGTTGATCACGGTCCACCCGCTCGGAGGCTGCGGGATGGGGGACGATCGCAACCGGGGCGTCGTCAATGGCAGTGGCGAGGTGTTCGACGGTGAGGGCGCGGCGCTGGACACCACGCATGAGGGACTGCTCGTGCTGGATGGGTCGATCGTGCCCACGTCGTTGGGCATCAACCCGGCGCTGACCATCGCCACATTGGCGGATCTGGCGATCAAGCAACAAATTGCCAGGTGGGGGCTGACGAAGCCGAAAGACGATCGTCCGAACCCGCCAGAAGCCACCCGCCCGGTGTACCGCCATCTGTCACCACCTCAACCCCCGATCAAAACCAAGGTGCAGGTGATCGAGCGGCTGTCGGGGTGGGTCGATTTCACTGGCATCGGCAGGCGCTGGGTCGAGCTCGATCTGGTTTACAAAAATCAAGCGCTGTTCCCGGGCGGCCAGGGGTTCAACCAGGACGGCCATCACCTGCAAGTCGAGCCCGACTCAACGCTGAGTCGGCTCCGCATCTTTGTTAACGAAAGCTCGCATTTCGATATGAAGCGCGGCAATCACGAGGCCGAGCTGGTGGCCCCGCTGCTGGACGGCAGCGAACTGCATTTTTTCCACCGCCGGCCCTCAACGCATGCCGAGCGGCGCTGCCGAGCCTGGTGCGCCTGGTTCCAGAACCGCGGTGCCCGTGACCTCTGGCAGGCTGGTGCCGACTGGGTGTCCGGGCGCAGCAAGTCGGGACTGAATCCTGTCGGGCGTTGGAAGCAGTCCTTGGCCTTGGCCAGCCGGGCGGGCGAGGCGAGGCTCTTCGAGTACAGCCTCAAGCTGGGCAGACCCAGCCGCGCCACTGGATTGTTCAGTGGGTTGAGCGAGCGCGACGGCCTGAGCGTGACGGGCACAAAGACCTTCACCTACAGCCGCCGCTGCAACCCCTGGACCCAACTGATGCGGTTGACCCTCACCGACCTGGCCGGTCTGCCGATGGATACGCACCGCGAGTTGATGGTGTGCCCGGCCTACTTTGCGGGCAAGAGGATGCCGCTGATGCGGGTGGTCGAGCAGCAAGACCAGCCCAGCGCGTTGATCGATCAGTTCGCCTTCGCGGCCTACCTGGCACGGGTGTTCATCAATGTGCATGTGTGGAGCTTGCGCAAGCCCGACACCGCACTGAAGCCGCGTGTTCCGCAGCGCTTGCCTGGCGTGCTGCCCGGTTTGCCAGATCCCGAGGTATGGCGGCTGCAGCCCGACGGGGCGAACGACGACGGCGAGCTGCAACTCACGGCCTACCGTGACTCCAAGACAAGCCGCCAGCCGGTCTTGATGATCCATGGCTACAGCGCCAGCGGCACCAGCTTTGCACACCCGGCACTCAGGCCCAGCTTGGCGGGCCATTTGTGGGCGCAAGGCTTCGAGCCGTGGATCGTCGACCTGCGCAGCAGCAGCGGCATGCCCACCGCCGACCGGCCGTACACCTTCGAAGAGATTGCGCTCACCGACATTCCTGCAGCGATACGAAAGGTCTGCCAACTCACCGGCAGAGAGCAGGTGGACGTCATCTCGCACTGCATGGGCTCGGCCATGCTGTCGATGACGCTGCAGGCCAACGCGCCGTGCGGCCCTCACACAGCAGCCCGCATCCGAAGATGGGTGATGTCGCAGTTCGGGCCGCGGCTGCGGTTTTCACCCGCCTCGGTATTGCGCTCTTACTTGGTCAGCTACTTCCGCCAGGCGGTGCCCGATTTCCGCTTCAGCCTGCAGCCCGGTGACGCGGCCCGGGGCGTGGACGGCAACCTGTACGACCGGCTCGTGGCCACCCTGCCTTACCTGAACGACTCGCTGGGCAGCGAGTTCGATCTGGAAAACCCGCCGTGGGCCTTCTGGCGTCGCACACCCTGGGTCGGTACGCGGCATCGCCTGGACGCGCTGATCGGGCGAACCTTTGATGCCCGGCAGATGAGCGCTGAAGCACTTGAGCACATCGACGATTTTTTCGGCCCGATCAACCTGCGCACGATGTCGCAGCCGATCTACTTTGCGCAGATGAGTGAGGTGTCCGACGATCGAGGCTTGGACAGCTTTGGTCGCGATGCCGCGCCGCTGCTGAGGCAGGTGCGAATGCTCAGCCTGCACGGCATGACCAACGGCCTGGCTGACCCAGAAACGGCCCGGCTTCTGCGTCAATGGGCAGACGACCACAACCTCTCGCTGAAGCAGCAACCCTTCCCTCTGCACGGCCACCAGGACACGCTGATCGGCAAAGACTGCGCTGAGGTTTTTCGTGTCATCAGTGACTTTCTGAAGGAACACTAATGCGAGCCCACCATGAAACTTGACGCCAAGCCGCCTTTCGACATTGTTTTTACCAACGCCGATGGATCTCGCTGCGAACCTCGTGCGCGTTCTAAAGATCAGCGCGAATGCAAGGGTTGTTGGATGTTGCCGGTGCGAATGCAGACCGATGGAACTTACAGGCTTTTTGACGAGTGGCAAACGCGTGCAATTCAAGCTGAACCTGTGCAGCAAGGCCACTGGTGGGAGTGCCTGGTTCAAGATGCCTGGAGTACCTTGGGGGCACAAAGCGGTGATGCAGGCGCGAGGGTGGTGGTGCTGATGCTCTGGCCGCACCGCAACAGCGCCTATGTTTCACCGACAGAG
>JANMXL010000221.1:0-3378 GCA_031380885.1 Burkholderiales bacterium
TGTCGTCGTCCCGCTCGCGTTCGCGCAGGCGCTCGGCCTGCAGGGCATCGGCGGCGCGCTGCGCGCGGAGTTGCTCGATCTGCAGTTCGTTGACGCGTTGCTGTTGCTGATCAATCGAGCGCTGAATGCGTTCAGTCACCCGCTCCGACTGGGCACGGCTGGCCTCGCGGCGCGCGGCGGCCGCCTCAGGATCCTCGGGCTCGATGGCCCAGCGCCGCTCGGTGACCAGGCCTGCCGCCGGCCGATCGGTGAACACCGTCTTGCCCTTGGCATCGCGTTGCATGTAGACCGTGCGGGTGCTGTCAGCGGGCACCGCTGACGCGGCCGCTGAGGGGCGCGGCGCAGTGATCGGTTCCGCAGCGTGCGTCAACTCAGCGCCCAGAGACAGCAGAACGACGAACGCAACGGGAGCAGCGACATCACGCACGGGCTCTAACCTCCAGATCCGCGTTGTATCACCGCTTCACTCTGTAAACGTCTTCGATGAACCGTGGCCACTGGCGCGTCACGTCGTTCAAGCTCTCGCAGCCGGTCAGGTCACTCGACCTCCAGCGCCTTCAGAAAGCGCTCTCGGCCATCGCGGTCGAGCATCTCTTGCTGATACGACTCGATCATCGCCGCCTTGTTCTTCATCACGAAGTGCAGGCAGGAGAACTTCCAGCGCTGCCATCGGTTCAGGCCGCCCGCGTTGTGCAGTTCGTCCGGAAACATCATGAACCAGGTCATCCAGATGCGCTGACCGATCGCTTTGGCGAAGTGATCGGCAGCGATGTCCTCGACGTTGATGCCGGCCGCATCGAGTTCATCGGGCAGTGATCGCTGCGACAGGAATGTCACGACCTCGCGGATGGCCTTGGCGCGAAAGAAGTAACAGCCACCCTGGCAGTACTTGAAGCCCACGAAATGTCCATCGCCGATGAGGTCGGCCGAACTGCGCTCGACAGCGCGAAAGATGCGGTCGTTGAAGAAGTACACATCGGAGTCCACGCGGGCGATGACATCGTCGTCCGCCGCACCTTCGGCAGCCAGCGCGTAAGCCTTCCAGATCCAGCCGATCTGCGTGGCGCCCCAGCCCATGCTCTTGGGCCACGGGATCACGCGGATGCCGGGAATCAGTTCGCCGAGTGCAGCGATCTGTTCGACGCTGAGCGGCTGGTCGATGTCGCTGAAGACGATGACCTCGAAACGGATGTCACGTGCCACCAGGGTCAGGCTGTGCAGCGCGCAGTACAGGTACCTGAAGTACGACTGGCAGCTGAAATAGCAAAGTCGGAAAGTCGGGCGGCGCGCCACCTTGCGCCTGATGATTGCGGTGCGCTGCGCCGTCTGCTGGAGGAAACGCGGCAGCTGACTCAGGCGGGTGGGCACGCGCATCAAGCCGACTCCGTCACGCGATTTCTTTCACGGTTTGCACGGCCGGGCCGACGCCCTGCACGATGTTGGCGGCGCAGCGCAGTGCAAACCGGCTCATCTGCCGATCCCAGGGCGTGAAGCGAGGCAGCTGAAGCAGGTGACTGTTCAGCGTTGCCACGCCCTTGGCCGTGGAGGCGGCGACGTCGAAGCCAGCCTGGCGGACGAGCCGGACATCACGCCCGGTGTAGTCCCTGCCCGGCACGCCGTTGGGGTAGGCGAACACACGGGGTGCTTCACCCAGCCACTGCGCCAAGGTCTCGCGCGAACCGCCGATCTCGTCTGCAGCGACCCGGTCGGAGACGCTGCGCAGGATCGGGTGGTTGACGGTGTGCGCGCCGACCTCCATGCCCATGTCGCGCAGCTGCACGACACCGGCGCGCGTCAGCATCAGATCGCTGTGCGTCGGCAAACCGGCCACATGGCCGATCTCGGTGGCGATCTGCAGGCGCTGGCTGGGCTCCATCGGCTTGAGGTGGGCCAGCGTGGCCCGGCAGGCATCGATGCGCGAGGCCGTGTCGTCGATGCGCCAGCGCCCTGCGCCAAACAGACTCCAGTCCAGATCGCCAGCGGGCGCGCGACGCAGGGCTTCGGTCACCGTGTCGTTCCACATGCGGCCGCCGTCGATGAAGCCGGTGGACACAAAAAAAGTGGCCGGGACACCGTGGCGCGCGAGGATGGGTGCGGCCACGCCGAGGTTGTCGGCATAGCCATCATCAAAAGTGATGCAGGCAGCGGCAGCAGGAAGCTGCCCTGCTCTCAGCTTCCGGGCGGCCTCGCCCAAGGGCAGCACATGGAAGTGGCGCGCCACGAAGCGCACGATCTGCTCGAAGCGGGCAGCGTCAGGTTCGCCAGGTTGCATCGGGTCTGACACCGGCAACACCCGGTGGAAGATGAAGATGGCCAGGCGCGCACGCGCGCCAGCCGGCGACAGCATCCGGAACGGCGAGATCAAGGGCATGCGCTCATCGCCCGTTCATGCTGCGCGGTTGTAGCGCCCCGCTCGGGTGACGGCTCATGCTGCGGGCTCAGCGCCGATTCCACGGGGCGTGCAGCCGAACCCTGGGCCGCGGCCCGACTCGCAATGCGCAGGGCCAGACAGGACACGGCCATCACGTTGTACGGCAGGTCGAAGTAAGCCAGGCTGAGAAAGGCGCCGGTGATGGCAAACCCGATCATGCTCACCTGCATCATCGAACCCAGGTCGGCCGCCCATTTCAAGTCGGCATTTCCGGCGTAGGTGCGGCGCAGTCTGGCCGCATCCAGCCAGGTCAGAACACCCACCAGCAGAAACAAGAACAAGCCGATGAATCCATGCTCGCCCATGAGCTGAAAGTAGATGCTGTGGGCGACCAGTGATGTCGTTGCCTCCGGGGCATAAATTGCGTACACAAAAGGGAGGGCCACCATGAAACCGCCTCCCAGCAGGCGGTCCTGGGCCAGGTTCCAGGCCATGGACCACGCCGTCAGGCGGCCTTGGGCAGAATTGTCCTCGCCATAGGTACGGATGGTTCCCATGCGGTCCCACCAGGTGTCGGGCATCAACGGCAACAGCAGCACCGCGAACACGACGATGGCGGTGGCCCAGACCAGCTTGCGGTCACTGCGCCAGACGAAGAACAGCAGCATGCTCGTCATGCCCAGCAACGCGCCGCGAGAGTAGGTTCCGATGGCGGCGATGGCAGACAAAGCCATGGCGCACACCAGCCCGCGGCGTATCCACTTGTTGGGGCTCTGCAGCTGCAGGTAACGCATCATCGGGATGGTCATGATCAGCGCCAACGCCAGTTCGTTGTTGCCGCCGATGAAGCCTCCAGGGCCCCAGATGCGGTAGTTGCCGCCGGTGGCCAGCGTGAACAGACCCCCCTTGACGCCGAAGTAGCCGATGGAAATGACCATCGACCAAAGGAACACATCGAGCTTCTTGCGCGTGTTCAGCAGCGCCATCGTGACAAAGAGCATCAGGAA
>JANMXL010000222.1:0-6492 GCA_031380885.1 Burkholderiales bacterium
AAAAGCTCAATCAACTGTTTGTTCTTGTGGCCGTGCTCGCTGGTGCAGCCTCTGCGCAAGCGGCCTCGCATGCAGGCGCGCCCATGACGATGCCCATGGAAACGAAAAAAGAAATGCCGGCTGCAGCCGGCGGTATGGCCATGGGTGACATGGCCGAGGGCGAGATTCGCAAAATCGACATGGACAATAAAAAAATCACCATCAAACATGGCGAGATCAAGAACCTCGACATGCCCGGTATGACGATGCTGTTCCAGGTTAAGGACCCGCTGATGCTCGACGCCGTCAAGCCCGGCGACAAGGTGAAGTTCACGGCTGAACGGGTCGGCGGCGCCCTCGTTGTGACCGAGATCCAGGTTGCGAAGTAACTTCTGATGGGTAGGCCGCGCGCGAGCGAACCAGGGACACGCGGCCGTCGACTACGCGCTCTGCGGGCTTCGCCCTACAGGGCATCGTCGTCAGCCTGCCTAGATTCGGAGGGTTGATTCAACGCCAGAAGACCACCATGAACCTGCGACGGGCTCAGGCCAACCGTGCCGACGGCGGGTGACGTGAAGCAGTCGATGCGGGATCAGAAAAGGAGAGTTCGAACAGCGAACGTCGCAGCGTGTGTGTTCGCATTCGGCGACCAGATCGCAACAACTCAGTGATCTCGTCCAGCGAGAAACCGAGTTCTTGGGCCGGTTCGACGAAGTGAATGCGCGCGGTCAGCGCCCTGGCGTTCCGCACGGAACGTGCCCGATGACTTCGGCACCGGCAGCAGCCCACGCTGTTTGCACGCGCCCAAGGAGGATCTGATGAACGAGACCAAGGTCGGCGGGCCCCTGCCCGCACACGTTGCGCAGCCGCCTCAGCGGCCAACCGTGAAGGCCTGTTGTTGTGCCGCTTCAGGCCCGATATCTGCGCCTGCAGATGGCGCGACGCCGGCTCAGCTGAAAGACCCGGTGTGCGGCATGAACGTCACCGCGGAGTCTGCCCACACGGCACAGCACGGAGGGACTGATTTTTATTTCTGTTGCGCGGGTTGCAAGAACAAGTTCGCGGCCGACCCGACGAAGTACCTGACGAAGCCGATCGAAGCACCTGTCCTTGTCGCTGCACCCGATTTGCCTGGCGCGGCCCAAGCCGCAGCCGAAGGCACGATGTACACCTGCCCGATGCACCCCGAGGTGCGGCAGGATCATCCGGGTGCGTGCCCCAAATGTGGAATGGCGCTGGAGCCCGAGATGCCCACGCTGGACGATGGCGAGAGCCCCGAGCTGACGGACTTCAAACGGCGGTTCGTCTGGACGCTGCCCTTGACCATCCTCGTCACGGTGCTTGCGATGGCGGGACACCGCCTGCATTGGTTCAACATGGCCACGCAGAGCTGGATCGAACTCGTGCTCACGTTGCCCATCGTGCTGTGGGCGGGGTGGCCGTTCTTTGAACGGGGGGCGCAGTCGGTGCTTCATCGCAGCCCGAACATGTGGACCTTGATCGGACTGGGCACCTCGGCCGCCTTCATCTACAGCGTCGTTGCCACGGTGATGCCGGGTGTGTTTCCCGCGTCGTTTGTCTCGATGGGACGGGTGTCGGTCTATTTCGAGGCGGCTGCAGTGATCATCTCGCTGACCTTGCTCGGCCAGATCCTGGAGCTCAAAGCGCGTTCGCAGACCTCGGCGGCGATCAAGTCCTTGTTGGGGCTCGCGCCCAAGACGGCGCGCCGCATCAACGCCGACGGTGCCGAGGAGGACGTGCCGCTGACCCACGTTCATATCGGCGATTCGCTGCGCGTCCGCCCCGGTGAGAAGGTCCCTGTCGACGGCGTCGTCATCGAAGGCAGCAGTGCGGTCGACGAGTCCATGCTGACCGGCGAACCGGTGCCCGTGACCAAGCGCGTCGGTGACAAGTTGATCGGTGCGACGCTGAACACGAACGGCTCGCTGGTGATGCGTTCGGAAAAAGTCGGCTCGCAGACCGTGCTCGCGAGCATCGTTCAGATGGTGCTGCAGGCGCAGCGGTCCAAGGCACCGATGCAGCGCATGGCCGATCAGGTGGCGGGCTATTTCGTCGTCACCGTCGTCGCCATCGCGCTGCTCACCTTCTTCGCGTGGGGGCTGTTCGGTCCCGAACCACGCTGGGTCTATGGCCTGATCAATGCCGTGGCGGTGTTGATCATCGCCTGCCCTTGTGCACTCGGTCTGGCCACGCCGATGTCGATCATGGTCGCCACCGGCAAGGCCGCCACGCAGGGTGTGCTGTTCCGCGATGCCGCGGCGATCGAGAACTTCCGCAAGGTCGACACGCTGATCGTCGACAAGACCGGCACGCTGACGGAAGGCAAACCTCGCTTCGACCGCGTCGTGCCTGCAGCAGGATTTGCCGAGGACGAGGTGCTGCGGCTGGCGGCGAGCCTCGACCAGGGCAGCGAGCATCCATTGGCAGATGCCATCGTGAGCGCCGCCCGCGAGCGCGGGCTGTCACTCGACAAGGCCGAGGGCTTTGAGTCCAGCACCGGCATCGGCGTCCAGGGCAGCGTGGCGGGCAAGAAGCTGGCGCTGGGCAACACGGCGCTGATGACGCAGCTGGGTGTTTCTTTTGATTCGCTGACGGTGCAGGCCGAGGCGCTGCGTGTCGAGGGTGCGAGCGTGATGCTGCTGGCGGTTGACGGCCGGCTGGCGGGGTTGCTGGCCGTGTCCGATCCGATCAAGGCCAGCACGCTGGAGGCGCTGGCCACCTTGCAGGCGTCTGGCCTGCGCGTGATCATGGCCACCGGCGATGGCCTGACCACCGCGAAGCACGTCGCCGCGACGCTCGGCATCGACGAGGTGCACGGCGAGGTGAAGCCGGCCGACAAGCTGGCGCTGGTGAAGTCGCTGCAGGCCCAGGGCCGCGTCGTCGCGATGGCCGGCGACGGCATCAACGACGCGCCGGCGCTGGCGCAGGCCGATGTCGGCGTCGCGATGGGCACCGGCACCGATGTGGCGATGAACAGCGCGTCGGTGACGCTGGTCAAGGGCGACCTGCGTGGCATCGCGCTGGCCCGCGTGATCTCGCAGCAGACGATCGCCAACATGAAGCAGAACCTGGTTTTCGCCTTCGCCTACAACGCGCTCGGCGTGCCGCTGGCTGCTGGCGTGCTCTACCCATTCACCGGCTGGCTGCTCTCGCCGATGGTCGCTGCGCTGGCAATGAGCCTCAGCTCGGTGTCGGTGATCTCGAATGCGTTGCGTCTGAGGTCAAGGTGAAAAATGACGCCGTGCAATGAAAAAGGCCGACGGCAGTCGGCCTTTTAGATGTGTCGGTTGGCGACTCAAGCCCGCTTTCTCCGCAGCACGAAACCGACGGCGGCCAGCCCTGCCAGCAGCAGGGCATGGGTACCGGGTTCGGGGACAGGTGGAAGCGCATCGCTGATGCTGTACGCGTAGGTGTCAAGTGCCAGATCACCGGTCAGATCACCGTTTGACAAATTGAAAAACGTTGCTCTCAGAGATTGACTCACGGTGCGGTCATAGGGAATCAGGGGAGCGCTGGTTGGAGGATCGACAAATGTGCCCCGTTCGTCACCGCTTTCTTGGTAGCTGTCGTCGTCACCGAAAGCACCCAGGCCGCTGACTTGAATAGATGCCCCAGCCTCCGCGCGTTCGCCGTACGTATTGGAAGTGACGGGGTTCTCGTAGTAGCCAGCCCCTGAGGCTTGCGCAGTGAAGTTGATGGAAAAGATGGCGGCTGTACCGCCCGACAACCTGAATGATCCATAGGCATTGGAGAAACCAGACCCGTTGGAGGACGTGTTCGGTGCCAAGCTGTAGACATCAGCAGAGGTTGCGGCGGCTGTCAGCCTGGTTCCCAGGGCCGTCCCATCTCCGATGACCGAACCGGCCCCGGAACTCCCGGTGGCAGACGCGGTGCCTGAAATAGGGTCATACCCGGACGTTCCGTAGATGCCGTCCTGGGTGCTTCCGGCACTGACGTAGACGTACGACAGATCTCCAACGTTCTGAAAGAAAGTGATGCTGGGAGTGATGCCGTCCGTGAGGTCGAGGTCTCTCAAGCTCACCACCAGCGGCCCCGAGCTTGCGGATGCCGAAGCTGCTGCGAAGGCGGGTGTCAGTGTGAGGGCCGACAGGGCGAGGGTGGCGCTAACAAGGGGCATGGTTTTCATCTGATTTGGCTCCGAGGCAGTTTGTAAACAGTGACAGCACGTGCCCCAAAGGCACACATGCGTGAGTGTCACTTAAGGCTCTTTTAATCGCCAGATACCCCCCCCTAATTTGAAGGGGTGCACGAATTTTCTTTGAGGTTTTTGCAGCAGCTGTCGGCCGCCTGTGTCGTGCACCGCACAGACGTCAGGCGAGGGCTGTTCTACGGTGCGTCATCGCACCGGAGCCGCCATGCAAAACCTACACGCCTTGATTGCCGCCCCGGTGCGTGCGCCCATTGGCTCTGTGGGGCTGCGCACCGTGCCTCGATGGCAACGGGTAACCCCCAACCATTCACCGGGCGGCAGCACATTCCCGCTCGACGCCCAGTCCACCAATATGTTCGATTCGTTCCGGGGGTGCGGCGGGCTCGCGCGTGCTGACGAAGCCCTGGCCTGGCTGGACGGAGAGGTCGAGCAGGGCCTGTCCGTGCTGGCCCGCTGGATCGCGCTGCGTCAGGTCGTCAGCTTCGAATGGCGGGCGCAGACCTGGCTGCCGCTGTTCCAGTTCGACCGCCGCGACATGAGCATCCGTCCCGAGCTGGCGCCGATCGTGGCCGAGCTGGGCGGGGTGTTCGATGCGTGGGAGTTGGCGCACTGGTTCGCGCGGCCGAACTCGACGCTGGACGGGCTGACGCCGGCCGAGGCGTTCCGGGACGACGCTGCATCGGTGCTGCAGGCGGCGCGCACCGATCGGTTCGCGATCGAGGGCTGATCGCCGGCGCGTCGGTATCAGGGCGCTGCTGTCCTACACAGAGCATCCGAATCGTCCGACGGCAGACGCTGTCGCGCGGCTGCACGCTTCGGTTCCAATTCACAGGAGAACCCACGATGAACTTTCTGACCACCGGCGACCGCACTCGGCTCTTCGTCAAGGACTGGGGCACGGGCCGTCCCGTCATCTTTCTGCACGGCTGGCCGCTGTCTTCGGACAGCTGGGACGATCAGGCGATGGCGATCGCTGACGCCGGCTACCGCACCATCGCCTACGACCGCCGCGGTTTCGGCCGCTCGTCGCAGCCCTGGACCGGGTACGACTACGACACGCTCGCCGATGACCTCGCCTCGGTGATCGAGCAGACCGGCGCCAGGGACGCGGTGCTGGTCGGCTTCTCGATGGGCGGCGGCGAGGTCGCGCGCTACATGTCGCGCCATGCTGGAAAGAACGTTTCGAAAGCGGTGCTGGTGTCCTCGGTGGTGCCGTTCATGCTGAAGACGCCGGACAACCCCGAGGGCACCGAGCAGAGCGTGTTTGACGACATCGCCGCCAGCATCGAGGAAGACCGGGCGCACTTTTTCGCGGGCTTCGCCAAGGACTTCTACGGTGTGGGCCTGATCTCGAACCCGGTCAGCGCCGAGACGCTGGAATGGACGCGCAGCCTCGCGATGCAAGCCAGCCTGAAGGCCACGCTCGAGTGCGCCAAATCGTTTGCGACCACCGACTTCCGCCGTGACCTGGCCGCGTTCAAGGTGCCCACGCTGATCATCCACGGCACCGATGACAAGACCGTGCCGATCGATGCGGCCGGGCGCGCAGCAGCTGCCGGCATCGCCGACTCGACGCTGGTCGAGTACGACGGCGCGCCACACGGCCTGTTCGCCACCCACAAAGACCGGCTGACAAGCGATCTGCTCAGCTTCATCAGGAGCGCATGATGAAAATCCACACTCAACTGAATCCCGAACTGAAGAAGCTGGCGGATCTGATTCAACCGATGGACGGCGTGGTCATGCTGACCAGCCAGGACGCCGATGGCGCGCTGGTCAGCCGCCCGATGGCGCCGCTGGAAATGGACGACCAGGGCGCGATCTGGTTCTTCACCGACCGCGACTCGGCCAAGGTCGAGCAGTTGAACACGCTGAACCTGAGCTTCTCCGACGCCGAACGCGGCACCTATGTCTCGCTGTGCGGGCACGGTGACTTGGAGCATGACCGCAGCCACATCAAGCGCCTGTGGACGCCGCTGGCGCGGCCCTGGTTTCCCGATGGAACCGAATCGGAGAATCTGACGCTGTTGAAGTTCACGCCGAGCGCCGCGGAGTACTGGGACGCGGTCGACACGAAGATGGTGCACCTGTTCGCCACCGCGATGTCGGTGATCGCAGCCCGGCCGATCGGCATGGGTGAGCACGGCCGCCTCGACCAGCTTTGATGGCGCCCGAGGCACCCCGCGCGCTGCAGCGGCGGTGGCTGATGGTGGTGGCGGGAACGGTCGGGCTGCTGGCCGCGGTGGTGGCACTCGGCGAGTGGTCGGCATGGCCGTTCTTGGCGGGGCCGCTGGAGCGCATGCTGTCGTCGTCGCTGGACC
>JANMXL010000229.1:0-5710 GCA_031380885.1 Burkholderiales bacterium
CGGATCTGCTGGCGGAACATGGCCGGCTCCGACAGGCTCCAGCGGATCGCACGCAAGCCCAGCGCCGGGTTCAGCGCATGCTCGTGTCGCAGCTCACTGACCGACATTCGGTCCAGGGGCTTGTCGGCGCCGACATCCACCGTGCGTATCGTCACCGGCATGCCGTTCATCGTCTGTACCACCGAGCGGTAGGCCTCGAACTGCTCGTCTTCGCCGGGCAGCTCCCCAGCGCGGTTCATGAACAGGAACTCGCTGCGAAACAGGCCCACGCCCACCGCACCGGCAGCGACCGCCGCGGCAGCGTCACCAGGCAGCTCGATGTTGGCCAGCATCTCGACCGGCTCGCCGTCCCGCGTCACGGCCGGCGTGTTCCTCAATCGCGACAGCCGCTGCCGCTCGACATCGCGCTGGCGCTGGCGGAAGCGGTACTCCTCGAGCACGATGTCCGACGGGTTGACGATGACCAGTCCGGCATCGCCATCGATCACCACCAGGTCGTCCTGCCGGATCACGCGTGAGCCTTCGCGCGCGCCAACCACGGCCGGGATGTCCAGGCTGCGCGCCACGATGGCGGTGTGCGAGGTGGTGCCACCGACATCGGTGACGAAGCCAGCGAACACCGTGCGCTTGAAATGCAACATATCGGCCGGCGCGATGTCGTTGGCCACCAGCACCAGCGGTTCGTTGTGCGCGTCGGCGTCGGCCGACTTCGGGGCGGCATCAACCAGCGCAGCCGAGCCCCGCGCCATGGCGCGCAACAGCCGCTCGACCACCTGCTCGACGTCGGCCTTGCGCTCGCGCAGGTAGTCGTCCTCCATCTCGTCGAACTGGCGCGCCAGCACCTCGAACTGCGCCGACAGGGCCCACTCGGCGTTGTAGCAGCGGTCCTCGATCCAATGCTTGGTGGCCAGCTCCAGCGTCTCGTCGTGGAGCAGCATCAGGTGCACATCGAGCAGCGCCGACAGCTCGGCAGGCGCATCGCCAGGCAGGTCTTCCTGCAGGGCGGTCAGCTCGGCGACGACCGCATCGCGGGCGACACGCAGGCGCGCGATCTCGCGGCCGACCTCGGCCACCGGAATGAAATAGTGGGCGACGTCGATGCGACTGGACGAGACCAGCACCGCACGACCAATGGCCACCCCGCGCGACACGGGCAGTCCGAACAACTGAAAGCTCATGGTTCATGCTAGCAGCGCCCCTGCGCCATCGCGCCCCGGGTTGTCACGGGCCATGCCAGCGGCTGTGCGCGGTCGGCCGGCATCGACGCGACTGTCACGCCAGCGTCACCCGCACTTCACAAGCCGGTCACCCGGGCCGGTCAGCATGCACAGATGGATTTTCAAGATGTCAGCGCACAGGGTGCCACGTTGCAGGCACCGCTGCCGTCGTTTGCGCGGCTCGGCGAGGCCAGGCCCCAGCGGCCCGGCTTCGATACGGTGGTTCCGGACCGGCCGTTCGGCTTCGAGGTCAGCTGGGCGCGCCACGAAGACGAGGTGCGGGCTGCCCAGCGGCTGCGCTATCAGGTGTTCGTTACCGAGCTGGGCGCACGCCTGACGCTGCCACGTGGCGCGCCCTGCGGACACGACATCGATGTGTTCGATGCCTACTGCGAGCACCTGCTGGTGCGCAGCACCAGCACCGCAGGCGGAGAACCCGGCGAGGTGGTCGGCACCTACCGCGTGCTGACGCCGGCCGCTGCGAAGCGCATCGGCGGGCTCTACAGCGAGAGCGAATTCGATCTGACGCGGCTGCGCGCGCTGCGCCCGAAGATGGTCGAACTGGGTCGCTCCTGTGTGCACCCCGACTGGCGGCGTGGCGGGGTGATCCTGGCGCTGTGGGGCGCGCTGACCGAATTCATGCACCGCAACCAGCTGGACACCATGATCGGCTGCGCCAGCATCAGCATGCGCGACGGTGGGCATGTGGCGGCCAGTCTGTGGGAGCAGTTGCGGCGCACTCACCTGGCGCCGGTCGAACGCCAAGTACCGCCACGCCTGCCGCTGCCGATCGCCGACTTGCAGCGCGACCTGTGCGTCGAGGCGCCGGCCTTGATCCGCGGCTACCTGCGCTGCGGCGCCCAGGTGCTGGGCCCGCCGGCCTGGGACCCGGATTTCAACACCGCCGACCTGCCGATGATGATGCGCATGGAAGACCTGCCGGCGCGCTATCGCCGACACTTCCTCGGCAGCTGACACGTCTGAAGGGGTTTCGCGGCCCATGTGGGGCCTGCGAAACCGGGAGGCTCATTCGCCTTCGCCGAACTTGTCGTTGATCAGGGCCACCAGGGCGTTGATCGCGGCCTGTTCATCGTCGCCCAGGGCATCGATCTCAACATCGACGCCCAGCCCGGCGGCCAGCATCATCACGCCCATGATGCTCTTGGCATTGACCCGGCGGTCACCGCGGCTGATGAACACTTCACTCCGAAATCCGCTGGCTGTTTTGGTGAGCTTGGCCGAGGCCCGCGCATGCAGCCCGAGCTTATTGCTGATGGTGACGCTGATTCGAATCATGGGTGCCGGGCTGGATCGCCTGGTTTTGCGGTCGGGAAATGGACACCTGCATCACGCCCTGCGTGGCGCCCGCCACCGCACGCGCGACCACGGCATCCAGCGGTTCGTGGAGGTAGCACAGGGCGCGCCAGAGCATCGGCACATTGACGCCGGTGACCACTTTCACCTGACCGAATTCGGCCAGGCCGGCCAGACGCTGCGCCACATTGCAAGGCGTGGCCCCGAAGACATCGGTGAGGATCAGCGCTTCTGGGTTGCGCACCTTGGCCAGCAACTCGGCTGCCAGCGCTTCGATCTGCTCCAGCGGCATGTCGGGTGCGACATCGAGCACTTCGAGCGTCATCGCGCAGTCGGGATAAGTGTGACTCGCCACCGTTTTCAGCGATGACGCCAGCGGCGCATGGGCAATGATCAGCAATCCGGGCATCGTCAACCATTATCTGTAGTTCAACCAAGGGACAGTGGCCAAAGCCCGCACCACGTGGCTCGGCGTCGTGGATTTCACAACGCACGCTTGCTCAGGGCAGCTTTAACGCGGCGAAGTAGGTGTCCACCGCGTCGGCATCAAGCCGCTTGCCGACCACCGTGGCCTGGTAGACCTGCGTCCCCTGCGTAAAAAACGCCGCCTGGGCCTCGATGGTTGACCCGTCTGCCCGCGTGCCGCGCCAGCCCAGCCGCTGCGCCAGCAGATGCGGCGTCATGCCGGGCACGGGCTGGGTGCCTTGCACCGCGGTCGGACCCCCGATGTTCCCGGCCGCCGCCTCGCGCAGGGCCTGCAGCACCGGGGTCACCTGCTCGGCCTGGCCGACATCGATGTGGCTCAGCGCATAGACACTGTCGGCCGCGGTGCATGACGACAGCTGCATCGCGAGTTCGGTGCCGACCAGCGTCACACGCCGGGTGTGGTGGTCGGGCTTGCACGGAAACAGTGCGCTGACCACGGTGCCGGGCGGGTGTGTTTCACGCCAGTTGAGCGCCGGGGTACAGGCCGACAGGGCCGAGGCGAGCGCGATCGACAGCAGGCCGACAGGGCGCAGCGAACAAGCAATGAAGGGCCTCATGCGGTCGATTATCGAAGGGGATGGACCTGACCCCCGCGGCCGGAACAGCCTGCGGTCACCCAGGGGCACCCGCACGCGATGCCACAGCCCGTGAACTATTCACACCCCAGGTCCGGTGCAGACAGGTCTTGCCGACTGGCGCAATGCAGCCGGTGAGTAAACACTACAGCTGTCCCGAGCCGGGCGACGGTTGAACGACACGCCTCTTGGCGCCCCAGCCTGCCGTTGTCCAGGCCCACCACCGACCCATGCCGAACCGGACAACGATCCGACGGCCCGCGATTCCGATCCCATGACTGCAACCTCCCTTACCGCGACATCGATGCCACCGCCACGGGCGCCGACCACCGTGGCCGACGGCGTTCGCTGGCGCGACCTGATGGCCGAGCTCGGTGCCGAGATCGCGCATCCGCTGACGCTGGCGCTGGAGCGCGTCAATGCGCTGACCTCGACCGGACGGATCGACCGCGCCGGCCTGCGCCTGCTGCGCGAAGAGATCGAAACCGCACGCCAGCTGGGCATGACCGCGCAGCTGCTGGCCCGCTTCGCCAGTGCCGGGCTGGCCCAATCGCGCGAGCGGGTGGCCTTGCTGGACACGCTGCAGTCGGTGCTCACGCACCGCAAGCGCGAAACCGATGCACGCGGCATCTCGCTGCAGCCGACGGCGACCCCGGTGGATGTGATCGTCGATGCCTCGCTGATGTTCAGCCTGCTCAACACCCTGATCGACTGGACACTGACCCAGACCCGTTCAGCGATCGAGCTGGTCATCGATGTGGACCCGTGGAAAGGCCACGCGCGCCTGACCTGCCAATTCGCGTTGATCGCCCCCGACGCGGTGACGCCAGCACCGCCACTCGACACCTTGACCTGGCGGCTGCTGGAACAGACCGCCGTGACGATGCACCTGGGGCTGGCACGCCATGTGAACGACCGTGCCGTGACGGTCACGCTGGAGTTCGCCTTGCCGGCCAATGCCGACATCGAGGGCGTCAGCACCGTCGATCTCGATCAGGGCTTCGACAGCTCGATCAACTCGAAGCCGTTGGCTGGCAGCCATGTGGTGGTGATCGCCTCGCGCCGCGGCATGCGCACGCGCATCAGCGACGCACTGCGCCACATGGGCCTGATCGTTGACATGGTCGCCTCGATCGACGAGGCCGCCGACTTCTGCCGCGACGGCCTGCCGCACGCCATCATCGTCGAGGGCATCCTGCACGGCGACCGTTTCGATCGCTTCTGCGCCGACATCCGCGCCGAAGTGCCGGGCTTCCCGTTCATCGACATCATCGAAGAGGGCAAGGAATTCAATGTGTCCGACGACACCGGCGCCGAGCGCGCGCGGGTCGGTCAGCAGGCCATCGAGGCGGCACTGCCCTCGGTGCTGATGTTTGAGCTGTCGAAGACCCTGTGACGGCAGCGCGCCGTCACCCCCCCCCTTACTTCAGCGAGCCGAACACCTTCTTCAGGATGTCGCTGCCGGTGCCGAGCGGGTCCTTGCGGATCTTTTTTTCTTCCTCGCCGATCATGAAGTACAGGCCGTCCAGGGCCTTGCCGGTGACGTACTCCTGAACATTCGCGTCCTTCTTGTCGAGCAGGCCCATGCCGGCGGCCTTGCCGGCCACCGCGTTGTACTTCTCGGCCAGCGCGACCTTCTCGGTCGCCTGCGTCACGACGGGCAGGAACTTGACGCCCAGCGGTTCGCGCGTCTTGTCGGCGAAGAACTTCGTGACCGCGTTGTCGCCACCGGACAGGATCTTGCGGCCGTCGTCGACGCTCATCGACTTGACGGCACCGAGCAGCAACTCCTTCGCCTGTGGCACCGCCGCCTCGGCGGCGCGGTTCATCGCGGTGATCAGCTCATCGACGGTGTCGCCCTGGCCGGTGGCCTTGAGCAACTTGGCGGCTTTTTTCAACATGCCAGGCAACGGAATCTTCACCTTCGGGTTGCCGAGAAAGCCATTGCTCTTGCCGAGCAGCCCGACCGCCGATTCGGCACCGCGCTCCAGCGCCGCACGGATGCCCGAGGCGGCATCGCCTTCGCTGAGCGAGCTGAACAAAGACCCTGCCTGCGCCGACGGCGCAGCAAGGCCCGACAGTGCGGCACCCGACAACAAACCGATGGTGAATTTTCTG
>JANMXL010000246.1:0-3453 GCA_031380885.1 Burkholderiales bacterium
AACAAGCGGGTGCGACCTTGTGTCGTGCCTACATCGCATGCGCCTGCGGGGAAGCAGGTCGCTTGCATCTTGTCGGACTTTCATCATCATGTTTTCCTTTTGCACGGCGCCGCGCGCGCCCTTGGCTGTTCGCAGCCGGTATTCCCACGTCCTCGCCGTCGCCCTCGCGGCTGCAGCCATTCAACCTCTGGTCGCCCACGCACAAACCAGGCTGCCGCCGGTGACCGTCATCGCCACCCGCGAGCCGACACCACTCGATCAAGTCACCGCCGATGTGGTGGTGATCGATGCCCAACGCATCCGCGACTCCGCCGCCGATTCGGTCGAAGACCTGCTGCGCCGCGAAGCCGGGGTGCAGGTTTCGCGCAACGGCGGGCCGGGCCATGCCGCCAGCGCGCTGATCCGCGGCGGCGGATCGCAAAGCACGCTGGTGCTGGTCGATGGCGTGCGCATCGGTTCGGCCACGCTCGGCTCGGTGTCGCTCGATGCGATCAGCCTGTCGCAGATTGAGCGCATCGAGGTGCTGCGCGGCCCGGGCTCCAGCCTCTATGGGGCAGACGCGGTGGGCGGCGTGGTCAGCATCACCACCCGGCGCGGCGAAGGGCCGGCCAGCCTTTCGGCACACCTGGCCGGTGGTGAGCACAGCTCCAGGGAAGGCGATGTCGTGGTGAGTGGGGCCAGCGCCGGTTTCGACTACAGCGCGTCGCTCAGCGCTGAGCACAGCGACGGCGTGTCGACCTTGCGGCCGGGCGACCGCTTCGGCAACTACAGCCCTGACCGCGACGGCTACACCCGCCGCACCGCGCAGGCGCGCTTGGGCTACACCGTGGCGCCGGGCCACCGCGTCGCAATCAGTGTGATCGATGCGCGGCTGAAGTCGCAGTACGACAGCTCCGAATACGGCGGCCCGCCGAACTTCGCCCAAGATCCATCGCCCAACTTTCGAAGCCGCCTGAATACCCATGTCGCTTCGCTGAGCTACGACGGCACCATCAACCCGTTCTGGACCACTCGGGTGCAAGTGGCCTTGAACGAGGACAACTCGCTCGACGGTGCCAACTTCCCGGATCGTTTCATCACTCGGCGCGACCAATTCACCTGGCAAAACGCGTTCAAGTTCAGTGTCCAGCAGCAGGTCGTGGCGGTGCTGGAGCGGCTTGAGGAACGCGCCCAGTCGGCCAGTTTCGCGGCCAACGAAAGCCGCCACAACAATGCGGTGGGACTGAACTACGCGGGCCGGTTCGGCGCGCATTTGCTGTCGGCTGACGTGCGCTATGACGACAACTCGGTCTACGGCGGAAACACCACCGGTCGGCTGGGTTACGGCTACGACATCGGCCACGGTTTCACTGCGCGCGCGCTGGTCGGCACCACCTTCCGCGCGCCGAGCTTCAACGACTTGTTCTACTTCGGCTACGGCGTCGACACCATCCGTCCGGAAAAGGGCCGCAGCGCGGAGGTGGGCCTGAACTGGCGCGACGGCGACAGCAATGCTTCGGTCACGTTGTATCGCAACAGGGTGCGCGATCTCATCAACTACGAGCCCGACCGCAGCTTCTGCCCAGCGAACCCGTCGTACAACTTCGGCTGCGCGCGCAACGTTGATCGGGCGCGGCTGCAAGGAGCCACGTTGACGGCTGGGCATCGCATCGGCGGGTTCAGCCTGCGCGGCACGGTGGACTTGCTCAGCGCCAAAGACACGCGCACCCGCGAGCGCCTGATCCGCCGCGCCAATCACCAGGAGGCCCTGGCCGCCGATTACCAGTTCGACGCCTGGAGCGTCGGGGCCACGCTGGTGACATTGGGCAATCGCATCGAAAGCAGCAAACGGCTGGGCGGCTATTCGACACTCGACCTGCAAGCACGCTGGCGCCTCACGCCGCAATGGCAGCTAGAAGCCAAGCTGCTCAACGTGGCCGACCGCGATGTGGAGTCGGCGCGCGACTACCGAGCGCTGGGCCGACAGGCCTGGATGGGTGTGCGTTACAGCGGTGCTGGCTTGTAGCCGTGTCGGCGGCGCGTGACACTCCAGCCTGGAGGAGAACCGATGCATGAACTGATCCTAGGCGGGCAGCGCAGCGGCAAGTCGCGCTGCGCCGAGCAGCGCGCTGCGGCGTGGCTGGCCGTGCCATCGCATTCGGCGGTGCTGCTCGCCACCGCCCGCGCCGGCGACGAGGAGATGCGCTTGCGCATCACGCACCATCGGCTGCAGCGTGCCGAACGCCTGCCTCAGCTCGGCTGCGAAGAGGTGCCGATCGATCTGGCGCAGGCAATCTTTCGCCACAGCGCGCCAGGCCGGTTGGTCGTCATCGATTGCCTGACGCTGTGGCTGACCAACCTGCTGATGCCGCTGGAGGGCGACCCCCTCGACGACATCGAATGGGACCGGGTGCGTGAAGCGCTGTGCGACGCGATCAGCGAGGCCAGCGGGCCGGTGCTGCTGGTATCGAACGAGATTGGCCTCGGCACCTCACCGATGTCGCGCGAGGCGCGTCACTTCGTCGATGAACTCGGGCGCTTGCACCAGGCGATCGCGGCGCGCTGTGATCGCGTGACGCTGATGGTGGCCGGCATCGAGGTGCCGGTGAAGCGGGAGGCACGGTGACCCTGCGCCGCTCCCCAACCCGACTGCTGGGCGCCCTCCTGTGGAGCCTGTGGTGCGTAGCCTGGCCTGTTCTGGCGGCGCCTGCGACCAGTGCCGCCGCACTGCCGATCGTCATTCAGGACGACCGAGGCAGCACCCAAACTTTTGCCGTCGCGCCGCAGCGCATCGTCAGCTTGCTGCCGTCGCTGACGGAAAGCCTGTGTGCCCTCGGCGGCTGCGACCGGCTGGTCGGCACCGACCGCTTTTCCAACTCGCCGCGTTCCGTGACGGGTTTGCCCAAGCTGGGCGGCATCGAAGACGCGAGCCTGGAGCGCATCGTGGCGCTGAAGCCCGACGTGGTGCTGGCTGCGCCGTCGGCCCGCGTGGTCGACCGGCTCGAATCGCTCGGGCTGAAGGTGGTGTTGCTCGAATCGAAAACCCATGCCGATGTGCAACGCTCATTGAAGGTGCTGGCGACGCTGCTGGGCACGCCCGGTGCCGCTGATCCGCTGTGGAGCGCGATCCAACGGCAGGTCGAACAGGCAGCCGCGCGGCTGCCCGACACACTGCGCGGACAGCATGTCTATTTCGAGATCGATGCCACGCCGTATGCAGCAGGCGAGGGGTCGTTCATCGGCGAGACCCTGGCGCGGTTGGGCCTGGCGAATGTGGTGCCGGCGGCGCTTGGCCCATTCCCACAACTCAACCCCGAGTTCGTGGTGCGCGCACAGCCCGACATCGTGATGGCGGTGCAGCGCGGCATCGACGAGATGCCGGGCCGGCCCGGCTGGGCGCGGCTGACCGCCTTGCGCGACCACCGGGTGTGCGGCTTCAGCAACGAGCGCTATGAAGTGCTGGTGCGTCCCGGA
>JANMXL010000250.1:0-18005 GCA_031380885.1 Burkholderiales bacterium
TCTCGTAGACGCCGGTGCGGCCCTTGTAGCCGCTGTGGCCGCATTCGGCACAGCCCACAGGGTGGTAGCGGCCCTGCGCATCGATCTTCTTGCAATGCACGCACAGCTTGCGCACCAGCCGCTGCGCCAGCACGCCGAGCAGCGAGCTGCTGAGCAGGAAGGGCTCGACGCCCATGTCGGTCAGCCGCGTCACCGCACTCGGCGCATCGTTGGTGTGCAGCGTGGCCAGCACCAGGTGGCCAGTCAGCGAGGCCTGGATCGCGATCTGCGCCGTCTCGTAGTCGCGGATCTCGCCGATCATGATCACGTCCGGGTCCTGCCGCAGGATCGCGCGCAGCGCCTTGGCAAACGTCAGGTCGATCTTCGGGTTCACCTGCGTCTGGCCGATGCCGCCGAGCTCGTACTCCACCGGGTCTTCCACCGTCAGCACATTGGTCGTCGAGGTGTCCACACGGCCCAGCGACGCATACAGCGTGGTCGTCTTGCCCGAGCCGGTCGGGCCGGTGACCAGCACGATGCCGTGCGGCTGCTGCACCAATTTGTCAAAGCTCGTGAGCACATCGCCGCTCATGCCCAGGCCTTCGAGGGTGAACTTCGATTCGCCCTTGTCGAGCAGCCGCAGCACCGCGCGTTCGCCGTGCGACGACGGCAGCGTGCTGACGCGCACATCGACCGCGCGGCCGCCGATGCGCAGCGAGATGCGGCCGTCCTGCGGCAGGCGCTTCTCGGAGATGTCGAGCTCGGCCATGATCTTCAGCCGCGAGATCAGCGCCGCATGCAGCGCCTTGTTCGGTTGCACCACCTCGCGCAGCGTGCCGTCGACGCGAAAGCGCACCGAGCTCGAGCGTTCGTAGGGTTCGATGTGAATGTCGCTCGCGCCATCCTTCGCGGCCTGTGTCAGCAGGGCGTTGAGCATGCGGATGATCGGCGCATCGTTCGAGGCTTCGAGCAGGTCTTCGATCGCCGGCAGCTCCTGCATCATCCGGCTCAGATCGACGGCGCTTTCGACCTCGCCGATCACCGTGGCGGCGCTCGACTCGCTGCCGGCATAAGCCACCGCGATGCGGTTGGCCAGCGTGCTCGCGGCTTCGCGCTCCAGCGCGTCGACGTCGTAGAGCCGCAGCACTTCGGCCAGCGCCGAGAGCGACACGGTCTCAGGCGCCCACAGCACCAGGCGGTCGCCCTCGTCTTCGAGCAGCACGGTGTGCGCCCGCGCGTAGGCGTAGGGCAGAGGATGACGGCTGGCCATGGTGTTGCCGTTGGCGTCAGTTCGTGCCCGCCGGCGTGCCCGGTGCCGGGCCGGTGGGCCCGGTGGGCGGCGGCCGGGTCGATGGGGGCGAGATCGGCTGGGCCGGGTCCTCGAGCGTCTTCAGCGGCGGCACCACCGGCACGCCATTGAGCGGCAGCAGCGGGTTGTCCGGGATTCGCACCTCTTTTTGCTCGCTGCGCAGCAGCTCGTAGCGGTCGATCGACAGGCTGTTCGACGCCGCCGCATCGCGCATCACGACTGGGCGCAGAAACACCATCTGGTTGGTGCGCTTCTTGGTGCGTGACTCACTGCGGAACAGCGCACCGAAGTACGGTATGTCGCCGAGGATCGGCACCTGCGATTTGTCAACCGTGATGGTGTCTTCGATCAGGCCGCCAAGCACGATGATCTGCCCATCGTCGACCACCACGGTCGATTCGATCGAGCGCTTGTTGGTGGTTGGCCCGGCACTCGACGTGCCCGGCGCCGTGCCTGATGCCAGGCTGGAGGACTCCTGGAACAGCGTCATCCGCACCGTGCCGTTCTCGCCGATCTGCGGGCGGATGCGCAGCGTGATGCCGACGTCCTTGCGCTCGATGGTCTGGAACGGGCTGACCGCCGAGTTGCCGCCGCCGGTGTTGGTGTACTGGCCGGTGATGAAGGGCACGTTGCTGCCGACGATGATCTTCGCTTCTTCGTTGTCCAGCGTGACCAGGTTCGGCGTCGAGACGATGTTGGTGTCGGCGCGCGACTGCAAGGCGCGCGCGATCGCGGCCAGACCGAAGTTGTCGCCGATCTTGCGCACCACGCCAATGTTGAAGCCCGGCCCGATGCCCGCCAGCGCGCCGGTCAGCGTGGTGGCCGCTGCGTTGGTCTTGATGTTGGTGCCGCCGCTGCCGAAGTTGGTGCCAGCACCGCCGATGTAGCGGCCATTCACGTTGCCCAGCGCCTGCCACTGGAAGCCGAAGTCGGCCGAGTCATCACCGGTGACCTCGACGATCATGGTCTCGATGAAGACCTGGGCCCGGCGTGCATCGAGCTGGTCGATCATCGCGCGCAACTGCCGGTACATCGGCTCGGGCGCGGTGATGATCAGCGCGTTGGTGGCCGGGTCGGCCTGCACGAAACCGCCAATCGACGGACCAGCCGACGGAGTCACCGGTGCGGTGGCCTGGGTGGAGCCTCCCTGGCCGCTGAGGGCGCTGATCAGATTTTGGGTGGAGGGTGCGCCCGACGACGTGCTCGCGCTGTTGCCGCCACCTGCGGCCCCACTGCCGCTGTAGGCGGCGCGCAGCACGGCGGCCAGCTTCGTCGCGTCGGCGTTCTTCAGGTAGACCACCCAGATGTTGCCGGCCGCGTTGCCGCCCTTCGCGGGCTGGTCGAGCTTGTCGACCAACGAGCGGATGGCCGCCAGCCGCGCCGGGTTCGGTGCCCGCACCAGCAACGAATTGCTGCGCGGATCGACCAGCACGGAGGCGCTCGTGCCACCTGCCACGCCGGGCGCTGCGCCGCCCGCGGTGTCGGTCAGGCGCTGCACCAGCACTGCGATGTCGCTGGCCACGGCATGCTCCAACGTGATGACCTCGACATCGCCCGCGGTCGGCGTGTCCATCGCCGCGATGATCTTGCCGATGCGCTGCAGGTTGTCGGCGTAATCGGTGATGACCAGCGTGTTGTTGCCGGGGTTCGCGTTGATCGTGTTGTTCGGGCTGATCAGCGGGCGCAGCACCGGCACCAAGTTGTTGGCGTTCTCGTGGGTCAGCCGGTAGATCTGTGTCAGCACCTGGTCGCCGCGGCGGTTCACCTCGCCCACCGACACCGTGCCCGATTGCAGCTTGGCATCGGCTTCCGGCACCACCTTGAACAGCCCGCCGACCTCGACCACGGTGTAGCCCTGACCACGCAGCGCGGCCAGGTAGTTCAGATAAGCCTCGCGTGGCGCCAACGCCTTTTCGCTGTACAGCGTCATCGTGCCCTTGACGCGGGGGTCGACGATGAACTGCTGGCGCAGGATGGCGGCCATGGCCCGTGACACTGCTTCGATGTCGGCGTTGACAAAGTTCAGCGTGACCGGCTCGCCGCGGAAGCGGCTGGCCACCGCTTCGGGCCCACTCGGCTGCGCGTGCACAACGGTGGGCAGCAGGGTCAGCGGAGACATCAGCAGCGACAGCGACAACGGCAGGCACACCGCGCCGGTCCCGACGCGCGACGCGTGTCGTCGCCAGCAGCGCGGCAGCAAGAACCTGGGGGCACGAGCATTCATGGCTATCCGATCGAGATGACGGACCGCGCGCCATCGCGCCGCCCGATGATGTTCAGCAGATTGCCGAGTGCCGCGTCGTCGGGGTCGACGGCGCTGGCCTCGCCCTGGAAGCGCAGCCCGGCCAGGCCCCAGCTGCCGTTGCCACTGAGCAGCAGCGCCCCTTCCAGCGTGGACAGCGTGATTTGCGCCGTGCCCGCCGACGCGCCGCCACGGGCAGCGTCACGCGGCGCATTCAGCGGCTCGCCCTGAACCGACAGCCGATAGCTGCCCAGCGTATCGAGTGTGGACAGCCGGGACGATGCATGCATCAGCTCGACAGCCAGCCCGCCAGCCAGCCGCCAGCGGCCTTGCACCGATTCGATGGAGAGGCCGGAGGACAGCAGCCGTGCGGTGCCGCCCAGACGCAGTGTGTTCCAGGGGGTGCCGAGGCCGGCCAGCCAGGCGGCGGGCCACTGGCCGATCCAGTCAGCAGGTGGCTTCAGCGTCACGGTGTAGCCACCGAAGGCGGGGGCCCACAGCACGCTGATGTCGCCGTGCAGGCAGCAAGCCTGGCTGAGCACGGCCTCCAACGCCAGGCCGCGTGGACGGGCCGTCCAGGTCAGGCGCCCCGGCAAGGCGGCGGCATCGCGGCTGCCCTGCCCGCCTGTCAGCACCAGCACCGCGCTGCCCGACCAGACGCTGCCGCGCGCATCGACCAGCAGCAGACGCTGTTGCGTCGCCGTCGAGACCGCATCGGCCAGCCAGCTGGCCGGCGCGAAGCAGACCCCCGCGATCAGCGTGCCGCTGATCGCACCGGCCCAGGCCCACCGCACGCCGCCCACGCGGGCGCGGCTCCAGGCCGCCTCGGCGTACGTCGACTCCCCCCAGCGCGAGGCGGCGAAAGCGGTCTGTGGTGGTGGACGACGGCCACGCACACTGCGCACCGGCAACCCCAGCCGACTCGCCGACAAGCGCTTCATCGGCTGCCCCCCAGACTCAACACCAGCGTGCCGGTGTAGCCCTGCGCGCCGCGCGTCAATTGCACCTCGGTGGCGCGGGCGCGGGCCGCGCTGCGCACCTCGGCCAGCCAGTCGCGCAACTCGTCGCCGGTCAGGCCGTTGACGGTGATGGTGGCGCGGTCGCCTTGAAGTTGCAGCGTGGCACGTCCGGCGAGTCGGGCCGTGGCGCCTTGCAGTGCGGCGCTGGCCTGCGCGCTCGAGACCGGCGCCATCGCCCGCAGCTCCACCGCCTCGGCGGCCAGCCGCTGCACCCCCTGCAGCTGGGCACCTTGCCGGTCGATGCGGCCCGGCGCTTCGCGCAGCGTGCGCCAGGCCGGCTGGATTGCCACGCTCCACAACAAGAAGACGCCGATCAGCACGGCAGCCGCGGTCAGGGCAGCGCGCTCGCGCGCGGCCAGCGCGGTCCAGCGTGCCCGCACTGCGTCGCGCTCCGCGATCCACGAGGCCGGCATCAGGCGGCCGCCACGGCCGTTCGCCGTGGTGCCCTGCACGCCAGCCGGGCGATTCATGGCGAGGTTGCCCCCGCTGCGCGGCTCAGGCTGATGCGGCCTTCGACGGCATCGACCTGCCAGCCGGCTGGCTGCAGCTGGCCGCGAAACTGGGCGATCTCGGCGTCGCTCCAGTTGGTGGCGGCCAGCGTGAGCCGGCCCGACTCGTAGCGCAGGTTGTCGACCGGCGGCTGGCTGTCTGGCCAGGCGGCAGCCGCGGCCAGCAGCATCGGCTCGACATCGATCGCCGACGGGCGACCGGCAGCCGCACGCAGCGCCTCCAGGGCGCGTTGCATCTGCAGCGGCGCGTCGAGCACCGCACTGACCTGCGGGAAGGTGGTTTGCAGCAGCGCAACCATTGCCTGCCGCTGCGAATTCAGTTCTGAGCGCAGGTGCCAGGCCCAGGCGTTCAGGCCGATCAGCTGCACCGCCACCAGGGCCAGCAGGCCAAAGCGCACCGGCCGCCAGCCGGGGCTCAGCCAGCGGCGCCATGCGTCGCGTGCAACGCGGGTGCCGCGGTGGCGGGCTGCCAGGTCGAACTGGCGCAGGTTCCACAAGGTGCGCGTGGCCTGCAGGGCGCGTTCGCCAGCGGACACCACCGTCACCGGCAGGCCCAGCCAGCGCTCTGCGGCGGTGGCTACTTCGGGCGTCGCCGTCCAGCGGGCATCGGGTGGCAAGTCGGCGGGCAGCAGCGCACGCGCCAGCCCGCCTTGCAGGCGCAGCATCGCGACGCCGTCGGCATGTGACCAGGTCAGCATCACGTCCTGACGTGCGCTGCCGCTGGCATCCATCGTGGCAACGCTGCCCGCCTCGCTGAAATGACCACTGGCAGGCGTGTCCGGCCAGGCCACTGGAATGACCCGGTCGACGAACACCCGGTGCCGCTCCAGCGCGGCCAGCTCACCGCGCAGCCAGCCGCGGTTGACTGCGGCGACCCAGGTCGCAAGACCTGCGACCGCGCCCGGTGCGAGTGCCAGGTGGGTGGCGTCGGCATCGTCGAGCAGGGCCTCTTCGAGCACACCGGTCAGTGCGGCGCGCAGCCGCGCCGACGGGGCTTTGGGCAGGGTGATGCGGTGCCAGGCGATGTCGCCTTCGCTGACCACCGCGATCACGCTGTCGGCCTTGGGCAGCAGCGCCGCCGTGCAGCGGCCCTGGGCCTGCAGCGTGAAACTGTCGCTGCTCAAGCGGTAATCGAACTCCTCATCGGCCGCAGAGGCGCCGGGCGCGGCCACGTCGGCAAGGCGGCTGCGCAGGCGGGGACGCGGAGACAGTGAGATGGCGAGGATGGACATGAATCAAGGGCAGGTGCCCGGACGGGCAGGCGCCGAGTTTAGTCGGGGGGTCATGGCGTGAGCGGTCGTGACCGGCCGCGCCGCGGCGAAGCCTGGCTGTCCACTGTTGTAGCGGAGCTCTCGTCGCAACGACGTGGCGAAATGAACGCTCATCCCGGCGCATCTTGCAGGTTGACCCGCTGGCGCTGAAGCGGCAGCACGTCGAGCCCGCGCCGCTCCAGCAGCGAGAGTTCTTCGAGCACCCGGTCGCCGAGGCGAATGCGGCCGCGCACCTCGAAGAAGCTCGATCGCACATCGACCCGGGTGGCGTCGAGTGCCAGTGATGCAGAGATCAGCGCCTGCGCGTCGGCCAGTTCCTTGAACGGCGCGCGCTGGCGGTTTTGCACCAGCCGTCCGGCGGCGCTCAGGTCCATCCCGTCGACGCTGGCGGCGATCACCTCGCGCGAGGCGGTGTTCAGGTTGATCTTTGTGCGCACCGGCAGGATCACGACAAAAGGCGCGATGCGGCGCAGCGTGTCGCGGTCCACCCCCAGCCAGCCCAGTTGCGCCACGCTGCCCGGCAGCAGGGGCGGCGTCGCCGAGCGGCCTTCGCTGCCGGGCCGGGCGAGCGCATCGCGCAGCCCGCTGGCTGTGCGGTCGGCGAAGTCGGGCGCCACGCCGACCGACTCGAACAATCGTCTGGCCGCAGCCAGCTCCACCGGCACGACCTTGCCGTCATCACCGACCAGATTGCGCACGTTGTAGCGTGCCTGCGCATCGGTGATCTGGCCCGAGAGGAAGGCCTCGGGGCCGTCGTCGGTGTTGGCCTTGTCGGCGGCCAGGAAACTCGACAGCCGCGCCTCGGCCAGCGGCGTGGCCCAGGGCTCGCTGAGCGTGGTCGCACCACCGGACTTGGCGTCCTCGCGCAGGATCAGCCGCGCCCAGTCGAGCGCGCCCGCCAGGATCCACGCCGACTGCGTGCGCGCCCGTTCGGCGCTTTCGACCTGCACCGCGCGCCACTGCTGCCAGACCATGGCCGAGGCCAGGCTGCTGACCAACACGACGATCAGCATGGCCGTCAGCAACGCGGCGCCACGCTGCTGTTGTCGGCTTCGAGACACGCTCATTGCGGCTGCGGTCCGAAGGCGACGTCGCGCGTCAGCGTGCCGTCGTGGCCGCTGCCACCGGCAAACGTCAGCACCAGCCGCAGGCCCGAAGGCAGCACGGTGCGCGCAGCGGGCGGCACGCCGCTCGCACCGCTGGCGGGTGGCGCAACCGCCACCACGTTGCCGCTGGACTGGCAGTTGCTCCAGGCGTTGCCGCGGTAGCAGTACAGCTGCAGCTGCGATACCCCGTCGAGCGTGCGCAGCAGGCCGGGGTCATTGCCCTGCAGCAGCTGGCTGCGCAACCAACTGTCTTGCAGCGCGGCGCTGCCGTTCACCGACGGGCCAGCCCAGCGCGTCCATTGGCTGCTGCCGGTGTCGGGCTGTGCCGTGCCGTTGGACGATGTCAGCGACCAGGCGACCAGTTGCACGCCGTCGTCGGTGCGGCGCGTCAGCCGCAGCGTCTTGCCGTCGTAGCTGAGCGCCGGCACGGCATCGGTCTCGTGCAGTGAGGCCAAGTCCTGCTCCCACTGCGCGAGCACCGTGCCCAGGCGCAGCGTGTGCTCCAGCCGCGCCTGGCTGGCGTCGCGGGTGCGCACGATGCCGTCGATGCCCTGCCAGCCCATCACCGCGAGCGTCGCCATGATGCCCAGCGCCACCAGCACCTCGACCAGCGTGAAGCCGCGATCTGCACGACGGGTAGGCGTGCCGTGGGCCATGGTCATTGGTTCGGCAGGATGGCCGACAGCGTCAGCAGCGGCTCGCCGGCGTCATTGGCCATCCGCGTGTCGACGCGGCGGAAATTCGGGTTCGGCGTGGGCGCCACCGTGAACGTGCCGGAATAGCTGTGGCCGAGTTGCTCGCAGCTGAAGCTCGATTCGCCGACATCGGGAAACACCTTTGCCAGCTTCAGGCCGGTCAGCTGGTTGTCGGCGCACCATTGCGCCTCGCTGATCTCGGCCAGCCGCTGGGCGTTGTTCAGCAGCGCGCCAGCCGCCTTGATGCCCGCCCCGAGCGTCACCGCGACGATGACCAGCGCGACCAGCACCTCGATCAGCGTGAAGCCATCGGCCTGGCGCGACGGGCGGGAGGCCTTCACCGCGACACCAATGGCGCGTCGTCGCTGGACACGGCGAACGGGCCGAGCCCATCGGTGGCCAGCGTCAGCCGGCTGTCGCCGAGGCGCAGCGTGAGGCGCTGCGCACCGATCAGCGGCTCCGGGCCCAGCACCACATCGGGCGCGCCGATCACGCTGGCAGTGACGCCTTCGGAGAGCCAGCGCTGCGGCAGCCCGGCCGATGCCGGCAGGCCGACGAAAGTGAAGTCGGCCGGCACGTCAGCCGCGCCCGCTCTGTCGGCAGTGATCGATCGTGGGAACCAGCGCACGGCCAGTCCCGAGGCACGCGCTTCGGCCCGGGCCGATTCAAACAGCGCAGCGAGCCGAGCGCCCTCTTTTTCGAGCTGGGTGTCTGACGGGTCGCTCAAGGCCAGGCTGACCACGGCCGAGGCGAGCGCGATGATCGCCACCACCA
This sequence comes from Burkholderiales bacterium, assembly GCA_031380885.1. Taxonomy (GTDB): domain Bacteria; phylum Pseudomonadota; class Gammaproteobacteria; order Burkholderiales; family Burkholderiaceae_C; genus PBB1. The sequence goes on from JANMXL010000250.1 coordinate 8,905, forward strand.
CCATCAACTCGATCAGCGTGAAGCCCGCGCCACGCCGTCTCGACCCTCGACCCGAGGCACTGTCGGGCATCAGCGGCGCCACCCACTCACTGCCAGGAGCCGATGTCAGCGTCGTTGCCTTCACCACCGACCACGCCGTCGGCGCCCAGGCTGTAGACGTCGATCTCGCCCTTGACGCCGGGGTTCGCGAATTGATACGCCCGGCCCCACGGGTCATTCGGCAGCTTGTCCAGATAGGACTTCCAGTTCGGCGGCACTGCGCCGACCGTGGGCTTGGCCGCCAGCGCTTTCAGGCCTTGTTCAGCAGTCGGGAAACGCTGGTTGTCCAGCTTGTAGAGCTTCAGCGCCTGCATCAGGTTGTTCACGTCGGTGCGGGCGGCGGTGACACGCGCGTCGTCGGCGCGGTTCAGAACGTTCGGCACGATCAGCGCGGCCAGCACGCCGATGATGACCAGCACCACCATCAACTCGATCAGCGTGAAGCCGCTGGTGCGGTGTTGCCCGACGCGCCGCGATATCGGCACCGATAGGGGCACCGAGCAGGCGCGTGAACGAGGCACGGAATCCGTCTTTGACATGTCGCCATCCTGGCTGCGGCGCGAATGCGCGGCTGACGCGGCGCATGATAATCGCCGCATGTTGTCACGCTCGGTCGCATTCCTCGTTTGGGCATTGGTCGCTGGCACCTGTGTGTTCTGGGGCACCCGCCTGCTGGCGCGACCGGTCGGCTCGTCGGCGCTGGTGGTGGCGATGGACGCTGGCACTGCGGCGAATGCCGATGTGTCGAGGCTGCTGGGCGCCGCGCCGCAAGCCGAGCTGGTGGCGGTCGAGGCGGCGCCGCAGATCAGCAGCCGGTTTCGCCTGACCGGGGTCGTCGCCCCGAAGCAACCCAGCGAGCACGGCCTGGCGTTGATCTCGGTCGATGGCAATCCGCCGCGCGTCTACCGGGTCGGCGCAGCGATCGATGGCGACCTGATGCTGCGCGAAGTCAGCCTGCGCACCGCCACCGTCGCCTCGGCTCGCAACAGCAACGACGCCGCCTCATTTGTGCTGGAGCTGCCGCCACTGTCTGCGGCCGCGACCGGCGAATTGCCGCAAGGCGGTTTCATCATTCCGCAATTTGCACCCGCTGCCGCACCGGGTGTGCCGGGGCGGGATCCGGTCAACGGTTTCGAGCCACCGGCCGCAGGACGGCCACCACGCTGAGCACGCGGCGCCCGCACTGGGCGTTCAGGCCATCGCGGCGGGCTGGCTCGGGCCCGGGTCCTCACCGTCGGCGAGTTCAGTCAACAGCGCGGCCGCACTGCGGATCAGCGGCCAGGCCAGCGTGGCACCTGTGCCGTCGGTGCTGTCCATGCCGAGTTCGAGCATCGCCGACGCCTGGAACAGGCCCAGCGCGCGGTCGAGTCCGCGGTGGTCGTGGCTGCGGCAGAACACGCAGTAATCGACCACCGTCGGCGCGATGTGCGAGCCCACCACCAACGCCGCACACGCCGCCAGCCCGTCGACCATGATCAGGTGCCGCTTGCCGGCGGCCACCATCATCAGGCCGACCATCATCGCGATCTCGAAGCCGCCGAACGCGGCCAGCACCTCGATCGGGTCGACCACATCCTTGTGCCGACCCTGCGAGCCCTGCAGCACCACCATCATCGTCGCCAGATCGGCCGGCTTCATCGTCGGGCCCGACAGCACGAAATCGCGCACCGGCACATGGGCCAACCGCGACAGCACCAGCGCCGAAGCCTGCGCCGAGCCGACGCCGACGCCAGCGCACACCACCGCATTGCCGGGCAACGAATCGCCGATTTCCATGCCCGCGCGGATCGCGGCATGCGCCTGTTCCAGCGACATCGCCGAGGTGACGCGCGAACTGCGCGTGCCGTGGGCAATCTTGCGCGACAGCAGCCGGGCATGCCGCGGCAGCGTCTCGGCCACGCCGGCATCGACCACCGACAACTCCAGCCCCTGGATGCGTGCGAACACCGACAACGGCATCTGCGAGCTCAGCAGCGAGTGCACCAACTGTGCCGTCGAATGGCGCTCGCCGACGCCGATGCCGTCGACGGCGATGCCGTGATCCGCCGCGAAGACGACGACCTGCGGCGCATTGAACCGGGGCTTCAGCGTGTTCTGGATCAGGCCCAGCTTCACTGCCAGCGGTTCCAGTTCACCCAGTTCGCCGGTGGTCTGGCTGCGCAGCAACAGCTTCTCGCGCAAGGCGACCTCGAGCTCCGCATTGCCGGTCGGCGAAATCAGGTTGTGATAGCTGTTGGCCATGGTCTCGGCGACTCAACGCAGGAAAAGTCGATATGCCGCATTGTCGGTCTCGTCGACCCACGGGTAGTCCAGTGTGCCGAGAAACTCGCGAAAGGCTTTCTTGTCCTGGCGCGGCACCTGGATGCCGACCAGGATGCGGCCGTAATCGGCGCCCTGGTTGCGGTAGTGGAACAGGCTGATGTTCCAGCCCGGGTGCAGGCTGGCGAGGAACTTCATCAACGCGCCGGGCCGTTCGAGAAACCGAAAGCGGTACAGCCGTTCGTCGGCCGCCAGTTCGCTGCGCCCGCCGACCATGTGACGCAGGTGCAGCTTGGCCAGCTCGTCTTTCGTCAGGTCGATCGCCTGGAAGCCCTGGCGGTTGAACGCCGCCGCCAGCGCGGTCGATTCGCCCCGCTGCGTGGTCGAGATGCCGACGAACACATGAGCGCGGCGATCGTCGGAGATCCGGTAGATGAACTCGGTCACCGCGCGCGGCCCGATCAGCTCACAGAATTTCTTGAAGCTGCCGCGTTCTTCCGGGATCGTCACCGCCAGCAGCGCCTCGCGCTCTTCGCCGACATCGGCCCGCTCGACCACGAAGCGCAGCCGGTCGAAATTCATGTTCGCACCGCAGGCGATCGCCACCAGCGTCTGGCCTTGGGCATGGTGTTCGGCAACGTACTGCTTGACCGCCGCCACCGCCATCGCCCCGGCGGGCTCCAGGATGCTGCGGGTGTCCTGGAACACGTCCTTGATCGCGGCGCACACCGCGTCGGTGTCGACGGTCATGAAGTCGTCGACCAGTTCACGCGTCAGCCGGAAGGTTTCGATGCCGACCTGCTTGACCGCCGTGCCGTCTGAGAACAGACCGACATCGCTGAGGATGACGCGCTTGCCTGCCTTCACCGAACGGATCATCGCGTCGGAGTCGGTCATCTGCACGCCGATCACCTTGATCTCCGGGCGCACTGCCTTGATGTACGCCGCCACGCCGGAGATCAGCCCGCCGCCGCCGATCGCGACGAACACCGCGTCGATCGGGCCCGGGTGCTGGCGCAGGATTTCCATCGCGATCGTGCCCTGGCCGGCGATCACATCCGGATCGTCGAAAGGGTGCACGAAGGTCAGGCCGAGCTCTTTCTCCAGCAGCAGCGCATGCGCATAGGCGTCCGAGTAGCTTTCGCCCTCCAGCACCACCTCGCCACCCAGCGCCTTGACGGCGTCGATCTTCAGCCGCGGGGTCGTGGTCGGCATCACGATCAGCGCCTTGCAGCCCAGCCGGCCGGCGCCGAGCGCCACGCCTTGCGCATGGTTGCCCGCCGACGCGCAGATGACGCCCCGGCGCAATTGCTCGGGCGTCAGGTGCGCCATCTTGTTGTAGGCACCGCGCAGCTTGAAGCTGAACACCTGCTGGCTGTCTTCGCGCTTCAGGAACACCTGGCTGGCGATGCGCAGGCTCAGGCTTTTCGCCAGTTCCAGCGGCGTCTCCACCGCCACGTCGTAGACGCGGGCGGTGAGGATTTTCTGCAGGTAATCGCCGAGGCCGAGGGGCTTGCTGCGTGCGGCAGTGCCGCGTTGGCGCGCAGGGCGCGCTGCGGGGGCGGTTCGGGCAGACATGCGGATCTCCGGGAGCAGGGGCACCGCGGACACCATCGGTCGGCGGGCGCGGATCATACGACGCGCGCGGACGTAAAAAAGCCCAAGGCATCGCTGCCTTGGGCTGAATCCACCGGAGGGCGGTGGAGGAGACAACGGGTGTGCAGCAAGTTCTGTTCCGCGACAATGGGTTCAATGTAGCGCCGACTTTGCTGCGCTGCAATATAAGCACTGACAACCCGGTCGCTCACGCTCGAAAAGGTCGAAGAATGGAATGCACAGTCAACTGGGTGCCCGCGATGGGCATGGGGTTCGTGGCCGAGACCGGCAGCGGTCATCTGCTGACGATGGACGGCGCGGTCGACGGCGGTGGGCGCAACCTGGCACCGCGGCCGATGGAGACGGTGCTGGCTGGCACTGCCGGTTGCACGGCTTATGACGTGGTGCTGATCCTCAAGCGCGGCCGCCACGCGGTCAGCGGCTGTCAGGTCAAGGTGAGCTCAGAGCGCGCCGAGGCGGACCCAAAAGTGTTCACCAAGATCCACCTGCACTTTCAGCTGGCGGGCCGTGACCTGCCGACTGCGGCGGTCGAGCGCGCCATCGCGATGTCGCACGACAAGTACTGCTCGGCCACCATCATGCTGGCCAAGACCGCCGACATCACCACCAGCTTCGAGATCGTGGCGGCCTGACGCGGCTCAGTCAGTCATTCAAATGTGATGCGCCGTGGTGGTCATCACCTTGGCCACCGCCCGCATGCCCCAGCGGACCGCCGCAGGCAAAAGAGTCGCGCCCGCTTGCAGTGCGTCATTGGCGTGCCGCACCTCGTCGGCCTTCATCTGGTGCACGATCGCGCGGGAGCGCTGGTCACCGGCGGGCAGGCGGTCGAGGTGCTCATCGAGATGCTGTTCCACCTGGCGCTCGGTTTCCACCACGAAACCCAGGCTGATGGCGTTACCGGCCCGGCCGGCCAGCCAGCCGATGGCGAATGATCCGGCGTACCACAGTGGGTTGAGCAGGCTGGCGCGGGCGCCCAGTTCGTCGAGCCGTTGCTGTGTCCACGCCAGGTGATCGGTTTCATCGCGGGCCGCTGCCTGAAAACGCTGCTGCATCAGCCGGTCAGTCGCCGCGAGCGCCTGCCCCTGATAAAGCGCTTGAGCACAGATTTCGCCCACATGGTTGACGCGCATCAAGGCCCCGGAGAGCGCTTTTTCAGTGGCAGACAGCTCGGGCATGTCGGCTGGACTTTCGGGCGACGCGGCGCGGGACCCGGGCATGGGTCGGCCCGCGCGCAGGCCGCCAGACAAGGTCCGCAAGGCGTGGTCTGCAGCGGCGATGAAAGCGTCGTTCATGCGGGGACTCCGTGTTGCGTCAGAGAAACAAAGTCTTTGAACAGTCACTCAACCTGATCACAGTGTACGGACTGCAGGGGTGGGGCAACGCAGGTGGGGCAAAGCTCAAGTCAGCAACTGGCGGCGGCATCGTTTTCGGCGCGGCCATCGCACGAGTCATTCGATGGATTCGCCTCGGGCACCTGATTGAATGTTGCGGCATCGCAACGAAAAATGGGTTTTGCCGCAGTGCATTGGTTGGCGGTTCGTGCTGCTGGCGCATTCATGGAATACCCTTGGGGTTCGATTTAAGCAACGCATGCGATTGATCGACCGATCGCCCCGCGTTCATGTCACCGCGAAGTTTTACTCAACTGTCTGTTTCGGAGAACCTAGACCATGAAGAAGTCACTCTTGGCCCTTGCCGTCCTCGGCGCTTTCACCAGCATCGCTTCGGCTCAATCGTCGGTCACCTTGTATGGCCGACTCGATCAAAACGTGACCGTGCAAGATCCGGGCAGTCGTGCAGCAGCGACCGTCAATGGCAAGCTTGGTAAATCCGTTACCAAGCTGCAAGAGGGCAACGTCAACGGCCTCGGCGGTTCCCGTTTGGGCTTCAAAGGCACCGAAGATTTGGGCAGCGGCCTCAAGGCGTTTTTCCAGCTTGAAGCTCAGTTGTTCGTCGATGAGGGCCGGGCGGGTAACACGTCCACCTTCAGTTCAGTGAACGGCAACCCGTTCTTTAGCCGGGCTGCTTATCTGGGTCTTTCGCACAGTGGCCTCGGTGAGATTCGCCTGGGTCGTCAGGAAACCCTGACCCGCGAAAACAACGTCAAGATTAACGACATCAGCGGCGAGACGAGTTTCAACATCGTTGAGAACCTTCAGAACACTGCAGGCATCGCCAACCGGCCGTTGTTCCAAAACTTCGGCGCCCGCGTCGACAACGGTATCCGCTACACAACACCGGTGTTTGCAGGATTTCAGGCCAGCGCCATCGTCGGCCTGGGTGAACGTTTGAAAACTGTTGTCACAACAACTCCTGTCCTGCCAGCCCTGCCAGTGACGACGACCACCAAGGCTGCGAACTATCGCGGCCTGGGTGTCGTGTATGTCGCTGGCCCGCTGGCCCTCGACCTGATCTACGAAGACCTGCGCGGTGGTGCCGTCGGCAACGGCGAGTACAACAATGTGATCACTGCCGGTGGCAGCTATGACTTCGGCATCGCCAAAGTCGCCACGGCTTACCAGCACACCAATAACCTGGGGGGGCAGTTCGCCATCGCCTCCGGTCCGGGCGTCTTTACCAAGGGCACCGATGTGGACGCCTGGAACATCGGCGTGGCGGTTCCTCTCAACGCCTTCACGTTCAAGGTGCAGTACACCGGCTCCAGCATCGACCGTCCTGCTGGCGCGCCTTCGCTGGATCAATCCAAGTACGGCGCTTCGATCCAGTATGCCCTGTCCAAGCGGACGACGGTGTACACCGCCGCCACCGCGCGCACCGGCGACGACAAGTCGTACTACACCCGCAAGAGCGAATTCGCCCTCGGTCTGGCGCACACGTTCTGATCGATCGCCGGTCTGCGGCGACGACTGTTGTACGGAAGCCGCCTTCGGGCGGCTTCTTTTTTGACCCGACGCAATTGCCGATGGGCCCGGCGTGATTCGAATGACACACTCGGCACGACTTCATTCACCCACACAGGTGCCCCATGAAAAGCCGATTGCTGGTGATGACATGCCTGGCTGCCACCGCGACGGCGGGCTGGGCGCAAAGCAAGGTTGAGCTGTACGGCATCGTCGATGCTGGCGTGACCCAGGTCAGCGGCCTGAAGGGCGGCAGCATCACCCAACTGGCCAGCGGGGTCATGGAGGGCTCGCGATTCGGTGTGCGCGGCCAGGAAGACCTCGGCGATGGCTACCGCGCCATCTTCACGCTCGAAAACCGGTTTGAAGTCGACACCGGTGGCATCAGCAACCGGCCACCCTCGCGCAATCAACTGCCTGACCGGGCCACTTTTGCGCGCTACCTGTTGCCGTCGCTGTCGACGGGGCAGCAAAACGCCTTGCAGCCGGTGTTGAACCGGGTTTCGAACGCGCTCGGCACGCAGGTGGGCATCAATGTGCGCAGCGATGGGCCGGCGTTTTTCGATCGGCAGGCCTACCTCGGTCTGGTGACGCCGGTGGGCGCATTGCTGGCCGGGCGCATGTACACCCCAGGCTATGAGCTGGTGGGCACCTTCGATGCGTTGAATGCACAGTCGTCGCTGTCGTCCGGGCAAATTGCCGCCGTGCCCTATGCGGTCGACATCCGCGCCTCCAATGCGGTGGCCTATCGGATTCAGAAGGATGCCGTCACCGCCTCGCTGATGGTCGGCTTCGGTGAGAAAGCCTTCGACACCGGCCGCTTCATCGGCGGCCTGGCGATGTACCGCAACGAGGCCTTCGGCGTCGGCGTGGCCTACAACCAGCGCGACAACGAGAACGGCCAGCGCTCGCTGACCAGCACAGTGCTCGGCGCCTACCTGACGGTGGGCGCGGGGCGCCTTCATGCGTCGGCCGCTGCGATTCATGACAAGCACCCGTCCTTGGTGTCCGGCATCGGCGCGCAGGTCGCGCCGCTGGTCGGGCCCACGCTGGCGGGCCTGATCCAGGCGGCTTATACCGATGCGGTGCGACAGGATGCCACCTTGTGGCACCTGGGCTATCGCCATCAGCTCGGGTCGGCCACCTACTACGCGGCCTACAACGTCTACAACGATGTGCGTGCGGCCAATGCCGACGTGGCGTCCTACGGCGTGGCCTGCAGTTACGCGCTGTCCAAGCGCACCGACGTGAGTGCGGTCGTCACCCACTTCAACAACACCGGGCTGGGCCAGGCGGCACCCGGTGGCGGTGGCTACCTGGGCGGCGTGACGGCCCGGGCCGGCGCCGATTCGACCAGCATGGCGCTCGGGGTGCGACATCGTTTCTGAACCGGCGGCGCGGCGTGCGGCGCGTCGGTGGTGCTGGCTCGCTGCCCTCGCGCTGGCGGCGCTGGCACTGGTGGCGTGCCGCTCCACCGCTGAGCTGAAGCCGGGCGCGACCGATCAGGCGAATGCCTCGGCCTGGGAAACAACGCCCTTGCCGACGAAACGCCCGACGCGCTACACGCCCCAGGTGATCGATGGCCGCCCGGTCATCCAGGCCGATGCCGACAGTGCCGTCAGCCTCTACCGCCGGCGCGTGCATGTCGCGCCGGGCGAGCTCGGCCGCCTGTCGTTCTCCTGGATGGTGCCCGAGCTGATCGCCACGGCCGACCTGAGCCGCAGCGAGGCCGAGGACGCGCCGGTGCGTGTCGTGCTGGCTTTCGATGGGGATCGCAGCAAGCTCTCGTACAAGGACCGCCTGTTGTCTGATCTGCTCGAAGCGGTGATGGGCGAAGAGCCGCCGTACGCGACGCTGATGTACGTGTGGGACAACCGGGCGCCGCTCGAATCGGTGATCACCGCCGGGCGAACCGACCGCATTCGCAAGATCGTCGTGGACTCGGGGCCGACGCAAACGGCGATCTGGCGGCTGCACGAGCGCGACATTGCCAGCGACTACCGCCGAGCTTTCGGTGAAGACCCCGGCGCGCTGATCTCCGTCGCGCTGATGACCGACAGCGACAACACCCGCAGCACCACGCGGGCCTACTACGGCGAGGTTCGATTGGTCGGCGCCAGCGGCCAGCCGCAGTAGGCCGCAGGCGAGCAGCGGTCAGCCCATGGGGGTCTTCGTGGTTCGGCGCCTGGCGCAGGCGGTGTTGGTGATGCTGACGGTGGCGCTGGTCTCGTTCGCGCTGTTCCAGTTCGTCGGCGACCCGGTGACCAACCTGCTCGGGCAAGACGCCACGCCGCAGCAGCGCGAGCAGTTGCGCGCGGATCTCGG
>JANMXL010000028.1:0-24776 GCA_031380885.1 Burkholderiales bacterium
ATCGGCGAGCTGCCGGCAAGGTTGAAGATCATCTTCGACGGCATCCGCGAGGTCACCACGCGCTATCAGCCGACGTGCGCCGCCGTCGAGATCGTGTTCGTCAATGTCAACCCGCAATCGACGCTGCTGTTGGGCCAGGCCCGCGGTGCGGCGATCACCGGGTTGGTGACCGGCGGCCTGCCGGTGTCGGAGTACACCGCCTTGCAGATGAAGAAGGCCATCGTCGGGCACGGCCATGCGCGCAAGGAGCAGGTGCAGGAGATGGTGATGCGGCTGCTGCAACTGCCCGGGCTGCCCAGCAAGGACGCGGCCGATGCGCTGGGTCTGGCGATCTGCCATGCGCACGCCGGCGCCTCATTTGCCGCGATGGCCAAGGGCGCAACGCTGGCGCGCCGCTCGCATGCGCAGTTCAAGGGCGGGCGCACCTACTGAGGCTGATGGCGCGCTGGCTGCGTCAGGCGCACCGCATTTCCTCGTGCGGTCGCCCCTACAATTTTCGGCACTCCGCTCTTGTGCCTGTTCCCACCGAAAGCCGACCGATGAACGTTTCCACGCCCGACCCTGCCGCAGGCAGCGCATCGCCGACGGTCGATCTGTCGCACATCGCCGCGCGCGACAAGGCCGAAATCCTGGCCCAGGCCTTGCCCTACATCCGCAAGTTTCACGGCAAGACCATCGTCATCAAGTACGGCGGCAACGCGATGACCGACCCAGCCTTGCAGCAGGACTTCGCCGAGGATGTGGTGTTACTCAAGCTGGTCGGCCTGAACCCGGTGGTGGTGCACGGCGGCGGGCCGCAGATCGAAGAGGCGCTGGCCAAGATCGGCAAGAAGGGCACCTTCATCCAGGGCATGCGGGTGACCGACGACGAGACGATGGAAGTCGTCGAATGGGTGCTGGCCGGCCAGGTGCAGCAGGATATTGTTGGCCTGATCAATGTGGCCGGCGGCAAGGCGGTCGGGCTCACGGGGCGTGATGGCGGTCTGATCCGAGCGCGCAAGCTGCGCATGCTCGACCTGAAAGACCCGAACAAGGAGCACGATGTCGGCCAGGTCGGCGAGATCGAGTCGATTGACCCCAGCGTGGTCAAGGCGCTGCAAGACGACCAGTTCATCCCGGTCATCTCGCCGCTGGGCTTTGGCGCCAACAACGAGAACTACAACATCAATGCCGACGTGGTCGCCGGCAAGCTGGCCGAAGTGCTAAAGGCCGAGAAGCTGATCATGCTGACCAACATCCCCGGCGTGCTCGACAAGAACGGCCAGCTGCTGACCAACCTGACCGCGCGCGAGATCGACGACCTGTTCGCCGACGGCACGATCTCGGGCGGCATGCTGCCGAAGATCGCCAGCGCGCTCGACGCCGCGAAGAACGGCGTCAACACGGTGCACATCATCGACGGCCGCGTGCCGCACGCGATGCTGCTGGAGGTGCTGACCGAGCAGGCCTACGGCACGATGATCCGAAGTCATTGAGCCCCCCAGTCGCGATGCTCCTGCCCCACGGACCCGCAGGGGCCACGGCGTCGCCCTCAGGCGCCCCCTTCGGCCCGGGACGCCCGGGCTTCGGGGTTGCTTGATGGGGACGCATCCAACTCGCAGGGTCTGGTTGTTCGATTTGGACAACACGCTGCACGACGCATCGCACGCGTCATTCGGTCCGACCAACGAGGCGATGACGCAGTACATCGTCGACCACCTCGGCTTGCCACATGCTGAGGCCGGTTCCCTGCGCCAGCACTACTGGATCCACTACGGCGCGACGATGCTGGGCCTGGTGCGCCACCATGGCGTGAAGGCGGCGCACTTCCTTGAGGCCACTCACCAACTGCCCGGCCTCGAATCGCGCTTGCGCACCAGCGCGCACGACCGCGCGGCGCTGCGCCGCTTGCCCGGGCGCAAGTTCATCCTCACCAACGCACCGCGCGCTTATGCACTGCGGGTGCTGAACACGTTGCGCCTGGCGAGCTGCTTCGAGGGCGTGATCAGCATCGAGGACATGACGATGTTCGGCCACCATCGACCCAAACCCGACGCACGGATGTTCCGCGCCATCGCGGCCCGGCTGAAGGTGCCGCCGCACCGCTGCACGCTGATCGAGGACACGCTTGAACACCAGCGCGCGGCGCGCCGCGTCGGCATGCACACCGTCTGGATGCAGCGCTATCTGCCCTCGCGGCGGCGACCCGGCCACCCCCTGGAATCGGGGGCGGCCGTCCGTGTTCACCCTTGCCATCGGCCGGCCTACGTGTGTGCCAGAATCAAATCGCTGCAGGGCTTGTTGATGCTGTAGCGCCCTCCAGTGGTGCCCGCGCAATGACGAATCGCCCCGACGACGACACCCTGGACAGCGACGGCGACGCAGCCGGTACGCTCACCCCCGACCCGACTGAAGCGCCTCATCCAGACACCGGACGCAAGCGCCCGAAACCCGGCGAGCGCCGCGCGCAGATCTTGCAAACGCTGGCCGGCATGCTCGAACAACCGGGCGCCGAACGGGTCACTACCGCCGCGCTGGCCGCGCGCCTGGGCGTCAGCGAAGCGGCGCTGTACCGACACTTTGCCAGCAAGGCCCAAATGTTCGAAGGGCTGATCGACTTCATCGAAAGCAGCGTGTTCACGCTGGTCAACCAGATCAACGAACGCGAGCCCTCCGGCTTGCAGCAGGCCTGCAAGGTGGTCACGCTGCTGCTGCAGTTCGGCGAGAAGAACCCAGGCATGACGCGCGTGATGGTCGGCGATGCGCTGGTCTTCGAGCACGATCGGCTGGCCGCACGGATGAACCAGTTCTTCGACCGCATCGAGTCGCAGCTGCGCCAGAGCCTGCGCAGCGCGGGCGACGCCGCCGGCTCGCTGACCGCCTCGGCCGACGCGAACGCGCGCGCCTCGGTGCTGACCTCGTTCGCCGTCGGCCGCCTGCAGCGCTATGCCCGCTCGGGCTTCAAGCGCCAGCCGACCGAGCACCTTGATGCAGCGCTGAGCCTGATCGTCGCTTGACTTCGGCGCCATCCGCGCCCAGGCCTGCAGCGTGTTGACGATCACGGTGGCTGGCGAGCCGCTGACACTGCTGCCCGAGAAGGCCGCCTACCTCGCCGAACGGCAGCTGCTGCTGATCGCCGATGCGCACTTCGGCAAGGCGCTGTCGTTTCGCCGGCTCGGCGTGCCGGTGCCGCAGGGCAGCACCGCCGACAACCTGGTGGCCCTGAGCGCGCTGGTCGAGCGGTGGGGTGTGCGCCGCATCGTGTTCTTGGGCGACCTGCTGCATTCCGCCCACGCGCGGTCGGCAGCCACGCAAGCGGCGGTGGCGCACTGGCGCGAAGCGCACCGCGAGCTGGAGCTGACGCTGGTGCGCGGCAACCACGACGAGCATGCTGGCGACCCACCAGCTGCGCTCGGCATCGAGGTGGTCAACGAGCCGCTGCGCCTCGGCCCGTGGGCGCTGTGCCATCACCCGCAGGCTCGACCCGATGGCTATGGGCTGGCGGGCCACCTGCATCCCTGCGTGACCTTGCACGGGCGGGCCCGCGAGCGGCTGCGTCTGCCGTGTTTCTGGTTCGGCAACAAGGTTGGCGTGCTGCCGGCCTTCGGTGCGTTCACCGGCATGCACCCGATCAAGGCCGAGCCGCACGACCGCGTGTACGCGCTGGCCGACGACGGCGTGGTCGAAGTGCATCGCTGAACGGGCGCCTGAGCTGGGCGCTTCATCCGAGGCCGCTCGCTACACTGACCGCCCCTCGCCTCACACGCCCCTGCGGGCACGTCGTCCGATGCCTCCCCTCTCCGAACCCTTGTTGCAACTGATCGCCCGTGCCGAGGCGCTGATGGCCCGATTGGAATCGGTGCTGCCGCACCCGCTCGCGGCGCCCGATTGGCATGCGTCGATCGCCTACCGCTACCGCCGTCGCGGCGCCGGTGGCAGCGCGCTGGAGCCGGTGCGCCATGTGGCACCGATCGGCCTCGACGACCTGGTGCAAGTCGAGCCGCAAAAAGAGCGTCTGCTGCGCAACACCGAGCAGTTCGTGGCGGGTCGTGCTGCCAACAATGTGCTGCTGACCGGCGCACGCGGCACCGGCAAGAGCTCGCTGATCAAGGCCTGCCTGAACGAGTTCGCGCCGCAGGGGCTGCGCCTGATCGAGGTCGACAAGGCCGATCTGGTCGATCTGCCCGACATCGTCGACCTGGTCGCCGAGCGTGCCGAGCGCTTCATCGTCTACTGCGACGACCTCAGCTTCGACGCGGGCGAACCCGGCTACAAGGCGCTCAAATCCATCCTCGACGGCTCGGTGTCGCAGTCCTCGGACAACGTGCTGATCTACGCGACCAGCAACCGCCGCCACCTGCTGCCCGAGACCCTGGCCGAGAACCTGACCTACCAGCACCTGGAAAACGGCGAGGTCCACCCGGGCGAGGTGGTCGAGGAAAAGATCTCGCTGAGCGAGCGTTTCGGTCTGTGGATCAGCTTCTACCCGTTCACGCAGGACGAATACCTGGCCATCGTCGCGCAATGGCTGCGCGGCTTCGGCGTCAGTGAGGTCGCGATCCAGGCAGCGCGGCCGGAAAGCCTGGTCTGGGCGCTGGAACGCGGTTCGCGCTCCGGGCGCGTCGCCTTCCAGTTCGCCAAGGACTACAGCGGACGGCAGCCGCGGTGAGTGCGGCGGAGCGCACGCCGGTTGACGTGGAGCCCATCGAACCGCGCCATCCGGTGGATGTCGCGGTGGGAGTCCTGATCGACGCCGAGGGCCGCTTCCTGATGACCTCGCGCCCCGAGGGCAAGGTCTATGCCGGGTACTGGGAATTCCCGGGTGGCAAGCTCGAAACGGGTGAGGGCGTCGAGGCCGCGCTGCGCCGTGAATTGCACGAAGAACTCGGGATCGTCATCGGCGAGGTGCACCCCTGGCAGGTCGAGCTGGTCGATTACCCGCATGCACGGGTGCGGCTGCACTTCTGCAAGGTCTGCGACTGGCAGGGCGAATTCGAGATGCGCGAGGCGCAGGCGATGTCGTGGCAGACGCTGCCTGTCGAGGTGGTGCCGGTGCTGCCGGGCACCCTCCCGGTGCTGCGCTGGTTTGCCGAGGAACGGCAGCACGACGGCCCAACCCATCGCGGTTGAGCGCACCGCGGTCAGGGTGAACCCGGTTGCTACACTGCCCCGATGAGCTGGATCGACGATGTGAAATGGGATGCCCAGGGGCTGGTGCCGGTGATCGCGCAGGAGGTCAGCAGCAACGATGTCCTGATGTTTGCCTTCATGAACCGCGAGGCGCTGCAGCGCACTGCCGAGTTCGGTGAGGCGGTGTACTGGAGCCGCTCGCGCGGCAGGTTGTGGCACAAAGGCGAGGAGTCGGGCCACATCCAGAAGGTGCATGAGCTGCGCATGGATTGCGACAACGACGTGCTGCTGATGAAGGTCGAGCAGCTCGGGCACAGCCCCGGCATCGCCTGCCACACCGGCCGCCACTCCTGCTTTTTTCAACAGTACCGCGACGGCGCCTGGCATGGCGTGGAGCCCGTTTTGAAAGACCCGGAACACATCTACAAATGAGCGCGCCAGAGTCGAGTTTCCTGTCACAAGACGTGCTGGCCCGCCTGGCCGAAGTCATCGAAGCGCGCAAGCTGGGCGACCCGGAGAAGAGCTATGTGGCGCGCTTGTTTCACAAGGGCACCGATGCCATCCTGAAGAAGATCGGTGAGGAAGCCACCGAGGTCGTGATGGCTGCCAAGGACGGCGACCCGAAGCAGGTGATCTACGAGGTGGCCGATCTCTGGTTCCACTCGATGCTGGCGCTCAGCGCCTTTGGATTGAGCCCCAATGACGTGTTGACGGAACTGCAGCGCCGCGAAGGGCTCTCAGGGTTGGAAGAGTTCGCGGCCCGCAAGCTGAAACTGCGTGAAGGAGAGGAAAAATGACGGATGTCGTGTTGCCTGGCTTCGAAGAAAAACCACACAGTGGATTGCGCACACTGACCCACATTCTTTACGGGCTGCATTTGCTGTCGTGGTTCTCTGCGGGCGCATTTTCAGTGGTTGCCATGATCGTCAATTACGTCAAGCGTCCCGACCTGCCTGATGAATTCTTTCGCAGTCACTTTCGCTGGCAAGCCCGCAGCTTCTGGTTTACCTTGCTTTGGTTGGCCGTCACCTCACCGCTTTTCCTGCTGTTCTGGATGCCCGGTATGGCGGCGTGGTTCTTGGTTGGCCTGTGGTACCTGTATCGGTTCATTCGGGGTTGGTTGAGCTTTGCTGAAAGCCGAGCGATGCCGCTGCCTTCCAACTAAAAGTGCGCGGTGGTTATGAACGTCGACCCGAACTGCATTTTCTGCAAGATTGTTGCGGGCCAAATCCCGAGCCGCAAGGCTTACGAGGACGAGGAGTTGCTGGTCTTCCACGACATCCACCCGTGGGCGCCGGTGCACTTGCTGATCATCCCGAAGCAGCACATCGCGACACACGCCGACGTGCTGCCCGAACACCAGCGCTTGCTCGGCCGCATGCTGCTGCTGGCGCCGAAGCTTGCGCAAGAGCACGGGGCGACCAACGGGTTCCGCAGCATCATCAACACGGGCCGCGATGGCGGCCAAGAGGTCTATCACCTGCACCTGCATGTGATCGGTGGTCCCCGGCCCTGGAAGCAAGGGTGACGGCTGTCACGTGCCACGGGTTTATCAATGCGGCGTGGTCAGTGGGCTGACCTAGAATCCGCGGTCGTTTCGCAGGAGAAAAAAATGGGCTCATTCAGCATCTGGCATTGGCTGATCGTGTTGGTGATCGTGGTGCTGATCTTCGGTACCAAGAAGTTGAAGAACATCGGCGCCGACCTCGGCGGCGCGGTCAAGGGGTTCAAGGACGGCGTCAAGGACGGTGGCGCCCCCGCGGCCGACGCCACCCCACAAGTGACTGCGCAGACAACCGCTGACGCGAACACCGTCGACGTGGACGCTAAAACCAAGTCGTGATTGATTTCGGGTTCGACAAGATCGCGCTGATCGGTGCGGTCGCCCTGATGGTCATCGGGCCGGAACGCCTGCCCAAGGTCGCCCGCACGGTGGGCCACCTGATGGGCAAGGCGCAGCGCTACGTGGCCGATGTGAAGGCCGAGGTCAACCGGTCGATCGAACTCGAAGAACTGAAGAAGATGAAGGGCGAGTTCGAGAGCGCGGCACGCGATGTCGAGCAGAACACCGCGAGTGCGATCTACCAGACCAGCTCCGACCTCAGCAAGAACTGGGAAGAGCGCGACGCGTCGCCCACCGATGACCGCCCTGACCACTACGACCAGTACGACACCCTGTTGCTGCCGGTCCCCGACTACCGCAACCCGAACAAGCGCTGGCGCCTGAAGCGCGGCGCGATGCCGCAGTGGTACAAGCAGCGCCACGGCATCCGTGGCAGGGCGCAGTCGGGTGCGGCACGCGTGGCACGCTTTCGGCCACCGGCCTCGGCGGCCTGAACCATGGCAGCGAACCCGTCAGGCCCTGATGAACTCAGCGGCAAGGAACAGCCTTTCGTCACCCACCTGATCGAGTTGCGCGACCGCCTGGTGCGCGCTGCGATCGCGGTGGGGGTGGTGTTCGGTGTGCTGTGCCTGTGGCCCGGCCCGGCCGGCCTCTACGACCTGCTGGCCGCGCCATTGGTGGCCAACCTTCCGAAGGGCGCGACGCTGATTGCCACCAATGTCATCTCGCCATTCGTGGTGCCTTTGAAGATCACGTTGATGGCGGCCTTTCTGGTGGCCTTGCCGGTGGTGCTGTACCAGATGTGGGCCTTCGTGGCGCCCGGTCTGTATGCGCATGAGAGGAAGCTGGTGCTGCCGCTGGTGATCTCGAGCACGCTGCTGTTCCTGATGGGCGTGGCGTTCTGCTATTTCTTCGTCTTCGGCCAGGTCTTCAAGTTCATACAGAGCTTCGCGCCAAAGAGCATCACCGCCGCGCCTGACATCGAGGCTTATCTCAGCTTCGTGCTGACGATGTTCATCGCCTTCGGCGCCGCTTTCGAGGTGCCGGTTGTCGTGGTGGTGCTGGCCCGCATGGGGCTGGTCAGCATCGAAAAGCTGAAGGAATTCCGCAGCTACTTCGTGGTGCTGGCTTTCATCATCGCCGCGATCATCACGCCGCCCGACGTCGTGTCGCAGTTGGCACTGGCCATTCCCATGTGCATCCTGTACGAAGTCGGCATTTTCGCTGCACGCATCTTCATCAAGCACACGCAGGCGCCGGCCGAAGAAAGCACCCCAGCGGCGTGATCCGTCAGCCGCCGTTGCGGCCGTCGATGTCCGGGTGCGGCATGGTTCTGACGGAGCTCTTGGGTCGTTGTGCCACCGTCACCTGCAAGCTCATCGATTTGTCAGCGCGCTGCACGCTGATCGTGGCGACGCTGTGCGGACGCAGCGAAGCGACCGCGTTCAGCAGCTGGGCGGTGTTGATCACCCGGTGTTCGCCAACTTTCATGACCACATCACCCGGCAACATGCCGCCAGCGCTGGCCGGGCCGTTCTGCAACACCCCGGTGATCAGCACCCCCTGCTTGACTGACAGGTTGAGGGTCTCTGCGATCTCCGCAGTCAGGTCGCGCGGCTCGACGCCGATCCAGCCCCGGGTGACCTGGCCTTCATTGATCAGCCCATCCATCACCTGGCGCGCAATGTTGGCAGGGATGGCGAAGCCGATGCCCATGTTGCCGCCGGAGCGCGAATAGATGGCGGTGTTGATGCCCATCAAATTGCCGTTCGCATCGACCAGCGCACCGCCAGAGTTGCCGGGGTTGATCGCGGCGTCGGTCTGGATGAAGTTCTCGAAGGTGTTGATGCCGAGCTGGTCGCGACCCAGCGCGCTGACGATGCCCGAGGTGACCGTCTGGCCGACGCCGAACGGGTTGCCGATGGCCAGCACCACATCGCCGACCTGCAGGTCGTCGGCCTTGCCGAAGGCCATCACCGGCAGCCGGTCGAGCTTGATCTTCAGCACCGCGAGGTCGCTGTCGGGATCGGTGCCGATGACGGTGGCCGAGGCGCTGCGGCCGTCGGGCAGCTGCACGTCGATGTCGCTCGCGCCTTCGATGACGTGGTTGTTGGTCAGCAGGAAGCCTTCTGCCGAGACGATGACGCCGGAGCCGAGGCCGACCTGCGCTTCAGAACGGCTTTGCTTGTCACCGAAGAAGAAATACTGGAACCACGGGTCGCCGGAACGCGGGTAGCGCGCCGTCGCCTTGCTGGCGGTGATGCTGACCACCGATGGCGACGCCCGTCTGGCCGCTGCGCTGTAGCTGCCGACGACGGTGCGTGCGATCGGCTCGCTGCTGACCACGCTGCCGACTGACGGCGCGATCAGCGAGACGCTGCCAGGCAGGCCCGAGTCGCCCGGCCGCCGCAGCCACTCGGGCTTCAGCGTGGCGATGACGAACAGCACGGCGACCATCACGGTGACCGTCTGGGAGAATAGAAGCCAGGTTCTGCGCATGAGGAGGAGTCTGTGGCCCGTCGTTCGGAGATCGATCAGTACCTGTCGGCCCTGTTGCAGACGGCGAGCTTCAAGGATTATGGGCCGAACGGTCTGCAGATCGAGGGCCGCGACGAGGTGCGCAAACTGGTTAGCGGCGTCACCGCCAGCCGGGCGCTGATCGACGCGGCGATCGACGCCGGGGCGGACGCGCTGCTGGTGCACCACGGCCTGTTCTGGCGCGGGCATGAAGGGCGCATCACCGGCTGGCTGAAGCAGCGCATCGCACGGCTGCTGGCCCATGACATCAGCCTGTATGCGTACCACCTGCCGCTGGATGCGCATGCCGAATTCGGCAACAACGCGCAACTCGGTGCCCGGCTGGGCCTGAGCGCCGACGCGCGTTTCGGCGAGCAGTCGCTGGGGTTCATCGGCACGCTGTCGGTGCCCGTCAGCGTGGCCGATCTGGCAGGCCGCTGCGAGCGCTTGTCAGGCCGCCAAGCCACGTCGATCGATGGTGACGGCCGAACGGTGGCCCGTGTCGCTTGGTGCACCGGCGGTGCGCAGTCTTACTTCGAATCGGCCATTGATGCCGGTGCCGATGCGTTCATCACCGGCGAAATCTCCGAGCCGCAGGCGCACCTGGCGCGCGAGACGGGTGTGGCTTTCATTGCCGTCGGCCACCATGCGAGCGAGCGCTATGGCGTGCAGGCGCTCGGGACGCACCTCGCGGCGAGGTTCGGCATCGAGCACAGCCACATCGAGATCGACAACCCGGCTTGATCGGCGCGCTGGTGATGGCCGCTTCAGTTCGACAGGTCGCAGGCCGGCAGCAGCTTCAGAAAGGCGTGCGCCGCTTGCTCTGGGTCACCCGCAGCTGCCGCATCGATCGCATCGAACGCCTCGTGATCGGAGTAGCCGCATCGCCACTGCGTCATCATTCGTGGCGCAGGACTGAGCGTGTTCAGCAGCAGCTTGACATGGCAGTGCCGCGTGTCGCTTTCAATGCGCCGCATCAAGGCCTGTGTCGTGTCCGGATCGCCTTCCAGCAATTGACAAAAACGTTCGCCGTCGAACAGCAGTGCGCCGCTCAACTTCAACCGATGATTGCGCTCGCGTGACTGACGCAAAATTTGGCCGACGACGGACGACGGCATGGCGGGCGCCAACGCACTGACATACAGAAATCGACGCAACGAGAGGGTGCTGAGCGACATGAGCAGACGCAGAGTGAATGGTCGGTGCAGGCACTGTAGTGACGCGATCCCCGGGGCGTTGTGTCCAAAGACATACGGGTGTCAGTGCCTGTGACAGCAGATCTGTCAATGACCGACATCCCTTGCAACCAGTGCCCGCTGCGCGCGCTGCCGCTGTTCGTGCCCTGTGCGCCTGGCGACCTGGAACTGATCCAGTCGCTGAAGAAGCGCATGGTGAGCGTTGCCGCAGGGGACGCCATCATCCACGAAGGACAAGCCGATGCGCCGCTGTTCACACTTTTCACCGGCTGGGCGTTTCGCTTCAAGACGCTGTCCGACGGGCGCCGTCAGATCCTCAACTTCCTGCTGCCCGGCGACTTCATCGGCGTCCAGCAAAAGATGACCGAAGCCTCGGCACACGGTGTCGAAGCCCTCAGCGATGTCAGCCTGTGTGCCTTCCAGCGCGACGCACTGTGGGCCTTGCACCGCGCGGCGCCGAGCATCGGCTTCGACATCACCTGGCTGGCCGCGCACGAGGAATCATTGGTCGATGACAACCTGCTGTCGGTCGGCCGGCGCAGTGCCGAGGAGCGCATTGCGACCCTGCTCATTCTGCTTTTCAAACGAGCTGCGGCGGTGATGCCGCAAGGCGGCGCCGATGGCGTGCCGTTCCCGCTGACCCAGCAGCACATCGCCGATGGCCTGGGGCTCTCGCTGGTGCACACCAACAAAACCTTGCGCAAGCTCGAAAAGCGCGGCTTGCATCGCATCGAGGGTGGCCGGCTTCACTTGCGTGACACGCGCGCGCTGGTCCGGCTGGCCGATCTGTATGGCGATGGCAAGCCGAGCCCGAGGCCGTTGATTTGAGCGCGCCCAAGCGCACCCTTTTGCCGATCGCGGTCACGATGGGCGACGCCTGCGGCATCGGGCCGGAGATCATCGCCCGGCTGTTCCGCGGTTCGCAGGCGAGCGCTTGTTTCGTGCTCGGTGACGTGGGTGTGATGCGCCGCGCGGTGCGGCTCACCGGCAGCAGGCTGGTGGTCGCCGAGATCGATGCACCGGAGGCAGTGATCGAGCTGCCGCCGAACGTTCTGCCGGTGCTGCAGGCTCGCACGCTGCCGGCCGATCTGCTCGACGCACCGCTGGGTGCCATCGACGCGCGGGCGGGGGCAGCCGCGGCGCGCTGCATCGAACAGGCGGTGACGCTGGCGCGGCGCGGCGATGTCTCGGCCATCGTCACGGCGCCGGTGAACAAGGAGGCGTTGGCAGCGGCCGGCGTCGCTTTCCCAGGTCACACTGAAATGCTGCAGTCACTGGCGACCGGGCCGGGCGGTATGCCGCCGCCGGTGCGGATGATGCTGGCCAACGACGAGCTGCGCACCGTGCTGGTGACGATCCACCAGTCGCTGCGATCGGCCATCGATGCGGTCACTTTCGACGCGGTGCTGGGCACCCTGCGCATCGCGCACCGCGCCGCCGCAGGGTGGGGCCAGACAGCACCGCGCATCGCGGTGGCCGGGCTGAACCCGCATGCGGGCGAGGGCGGGCTGTTCGGCGACGAGGAAATCACGATCATCGCGCCGGCCATCGCCGCCGCCCGCGCCGAGGGCATCGACGCGCGCGGGCCGTATGCGCCCGACACCGTGTTCATGCGGGCGCGCCAGGCGCCTGGCCATCCGGGCGAGTTCGACATCGTCGTCGCCATGACGCACGATCACGGGCTGATTCCGGTCAAGTACCTGGGCGTCGAGCATGGTGTCAATGTGACGCTGGGCCTCCCTTTCGTGCGCACCAGTCCTGACCACGGCACCGCGTTCGACATCGCAGGAACCGGTGTGGCGGATGCGTCGTCACTGGCCGCCGCGCTCGCGATGGCGCGACGGCTCGCTTCGCACTGACGCACCGCCAGGCGCGCGATCAGGCCCGGGAGTTGACTGCCAGCGTGGCGAGCTGCTGGCGCGCGCGTGAGGTGGCGCGCTCCATCAGGTAGTTGTTTTCCACCGCGCGCAGGCGCTCGGCTTCGCACATGCGCGCCAGCATCCGCGCGGTCAGCGAGATCGTTTCCTGCAGGTTGCGGCCGTGGGTGAAGACAAAGAAGCTGCGGCCCGGGCTCATGTAGGTCAGGCGCACCTTCTGCCACTGGTCTTTCAGCAGCATCTGGTAGGCGAAGCCGATGCGCATGTGGTCCATCAGGCGTGCGCCGTGCGAGGCTTCGGCCGGGTCGGCGGCGATCAGGTCGAGGTTGATGTCGATGCCCAGGTTCAGCGGTTCGGCATTCGCCGCAGGCGCCTCGGCGCTCAGATCGACATCGACCGGCTTGTCCCAGTCCACCGCCTGCTCGTCGATCAGGCCGACCTGCTTCGCTTCCTCGGCCGTAAAGCGCTGCTCGACTTCGGCGGGCATCGTTGCATTGGCCGCCATCGAATCGATACGCACCGTGTCGCCCTGGCCGGGAACGCCTGTGTTGAACACCGACTCCATCTGCTTGGACAGCAGGTTGTAGTCCAGCTCGGTCATCGCCGGCGCTTTCAGCGAATCGGCATGGGCCGGCATCAGCTGTGCCATGAAATCCTTGGTCGCTGCTTCGGGCCAGCCGATCAGCTTCAAGCCCGCATTCAGGTCGCGCATCAAGGTGGGCAGCTGCATCAGGAAGCGCTTGCGCATCGCGGGCGAGCCCTTGGGCTGCACGCTCATCACCACGTCGCGGCCCACGTGCCGGTAGCGCTTGGTCGCCTCGCCGTCGGCGCCGTCGGCCCGGGCGGACTGCACCAGCGCCTGGCTCCACACCTGGCACAGGAAGGTGCGCAGGAAGTCGGGCATCGCCACCGACGACAAGGCGCTTTGCAGCTGGATCAGGTAGCGCTGCTGGGTGCGCAGATCGGATTCCTTGGTCTCCAGCACGGCGATCGCGCCCTGGTCTTGAACGACCGCCTCGGCCTGCTGCGCGATGAACGATTCCAGCTCGGAGAGCTTCGCCGCATACAACTCGACCTGGTCGAAATCGCCATCGACGATCTCCTCGACCAGGGCGCGCACTTGCTCGACGAATTCCTTGCCCGGCCCGTTGTCGAAGTCGTCGAAGGCGCAGGCCAGCGAGGCGATGCGGTTGACGAAACGGCGCACCGGGTGCTTGCGCGAGGAGAAAAACGTCGGGTCGACCAGCGCCACCCGCAGCACCGGCAATTGCAGCCGCGCGATCTGGCGGGCCATCTGTGGCGGCACCCGGGTGTCGGAGAGGATCTGGTCGAACAGGCTGCCCACGACGTCGATCACCATGTGGTCGAGCTTGCCGGTGGAGGCCTGCATCAGCTCCTCGCGGTGGGCGCGGATCAGGTTGACCGCCATCAGGCCCGCTGAGGCATCTTCGGCGTAGGCGCTGGCCGTACCGGGATCGGCATACGGGCTGGCGCTGATGCGGTGCAGGCCGCCACTGCCCGAGCGGGGTCCCGACGGTTCGTGGTAACCGCCAAAGGCCGCTGGCCGCTGGCCACCGCCACCCAACCCAGCACCGCCGACGCCAGCAACTCCACCACCAACGCCACCGCCCGACTCGCCGGTCAGGCTCGTCAGCCGCCGCAGCAGCGTCATCAGGTGCGCGTCCTGGGCCGGTGAGCCGAGCCCACCGCCGGAGTCGCGCGCAGCCCCGCCGTAGCCGGTCGTTGGTCCACCGCTTGCGCCGCCACGGGTGCCCGACCAGCCGCTGGCGCCGGTGGGCCGCGCCCCTGATGTCGAGCGCCGGGTGCTCAGGCCGGAGCGTGTCGAGTCATGGAAATCGCCGCCGCCATGGTGCGTCGATGGGCTGTCGTCGCGCAGCGTCTGATAGCCGGAATTGAGGCCGGGCAGCTGGTTGCCCGGCCCGTCCACCGTGCGCACCTGCAGGCCCACCGGTGTGATGCCACGCGACTGCAGCTCGACCACGATGGCGGCGTAGCAGGCCGGCATCGCATGTGCCATCACCGAGGCGAACTCGCGGGTCAGCACCGCGCGCTCGTTCGGGTCGGTGCTGACGCTGCCGATCGCCATGTACAGCGCGTGCCCGATCACGCCCGGCCGCAACGGGTTGCGCTCATCGTCGGCAGCGCCAGACCCGGTGATGCGACCCATGTAGCCCGACAGCTCGCGCAATTCCGCGTCGCAGGCCTGCGCGATCTGCTGCCCCAGGCGGTCCGACAGCATGCGATCGTCGACTTCCTTGTCGTCGACCAGCGTCAGCGACTGCCAATCGGCCGGCGCGGCCTTGCGTTTCGATTCCGACGCCGGTGCCAGCGTCTCCAGCATGCGCGTGTCCAGCCGGGTCTGGAACTGCAGGCGGAACGACCCCAGCTGTCGGTGCAGTGCCAGTTGCGCGGCAAACATTGTGTTGCGATCGGCCGCCTTCGAGACCGACTGCGACTGCGCTGCCAGCGTCTGACAGACGCGCTCGGCCACCGTCAAGGCCGTGGCCTTGACGAGGCCTGCCGCGACGACCAGGTCGGCAGGCAGTCGCAGGTCGGAAGGGTTCATCGTGGACGCGGACTACTTCCTCAGTGCATCACGGATTTCGCGCAGCAGCAAAACGTCTTCGGCCGTTGGCGGCGGCGCTGCGGCGACCTCTTCGTGCTTCATCCGGTTAAACGCCCTGATCATCAAGAAAATGACAAACGCCAGAATCACGAAATTGATCGAGACGGTCAGGAAACTGCCGTAGGCGAGCACCGCGCCTTCCTTCTTCGCCTCGATGAGCGTGGTGGCGGTCTGACCGGACAGCGGGATGAAGTAGTTTGCAAAGTCGAGACCGCCGAACACCTTGCTGACCACCGGCATGATCACATCACCGACCAGCGAATCGACGATCTTGCCAAACGCCGCGCCGATGATCACGCCGACCGCGAGGTCGACAACGCTGCCCTTCATGGCAAATTCCTTGAACTCGGTCGTGATTCCCATCGTGCTCGCTCCTGGCTGGTGTTTGGGTTGCATTGCGCGAGTGCATCAGGATGCACTCGCCCGGAAGTATTGCCGATCTACCCCTGTTTTCGGCGCACCCCGCCGCCGCTTGCGGCTTGCTGAGCGGGTTTTCTAGCCGCTTGCGAAGCCCCACGCCTGCTCAGTATGCAAAGTGCTCCGCTAGAATCACAGGCTGTCTTGAAATAGTTGTCACACGCGAGGTTTTATGAGTGAGCAGCAAGTTGACGGTGCGAAGCGCACCTGGTTGATCGCATCGGGTTGCATGGGTGCGGTGGGTGGTGCGGCGGTGGCGGTGCCCTTCGTCAGCAGCTTTCAACCCTCAGAGCGTGCGCGTGCCGCTGGCGCCTCGGTGGAAGTCGACATCAGCGCGTTGAAACCCGGCGAGAAGCTCACGGTGGAGTGGCGCGGCAAGCCGGTTTGGATCATCAAGCGCACGCCGGAGCAGTTGGCTGAACTGCCGAAGAACGACGCACTGCTGGCCGATCCGAATTCGTTGCGCAAACCCGACCAGTTCACGCCCGAGTACGCGCGCAACGAGCACCGCTCCATCAAGCCGGACATCATGGTGGCGGTCGGCATCTGCACGCACCTCGGCTGCTCGCCATCCGACAAGTTCACGCCCGGGCCGCAGCCCTCGCTGCCCGACACCTGGCCGGGCGGTTTCCTTTGCGCATGCCATGGCTCTACGTTCGATCTGGCCGGGCGGGTCTACAAGAACAAGCCCGCACCGGACAACCTGGAGGTGCCTCCGCACAGGTATCTGGCGGACAACCGGCTGTTGATCGGTGAAGACAAGAAGGCCTGATGGCCACGCAGTAACGGACCTCAGGAGAACACACGATGGCCACCATGAAGGAAGCACCCGCCAACGCCAGTGCAGCTGAAAAGCTGATGACGTGGGTCGACAACCGGTTCCCGGCAACCAAGCTCTACAACGAGCACCTGGCCGAGTACTACGCACCGAAGAACTTCAATTTCTGGTATTTCTTCGGCTCGCTCGCGCTGCTGGTGCTGGTGATCCAGATCGTCACTGGCATCTTCCTGGTGATGCACTACAAGCCCGATGCGAGCCTGGCCTTCGCGTCGGTCGAATACATCATGCGTGACGTGCCGTGGGGCTGGCTGGTGCGCTACATGCACTCGACCGGCGCCAGCGCGTTCTTCGTGGTGGTTTACCTGCACATGTTCCGCGGCATGATGTACGGCAGCTACCGCAAGCCGCGCGAGCTGGTGTGGATCTTCGGTTGCGCGATCTTCCTGTGCCTGATGGCCGAAGCATTCATGGGCTACCTGCTGCCGTGGGGCCAGATGAGCTACTGGGGCGCACAGGTCATCGTGAACCTGTTCACGGCCATCCCGTTCATCGGCCCGGACCTGTCGCTGCTGATCCGCGGCGATTACGTGGTCAGCGATGCGACGCTGAACCGCTTCTTCAGTTTCCACGTGATCGCGGTGCCGCTGGTGTTGCTGGGCTTGGTCGCAGCGCACGTGATCGCGCTGCACGAAGTGGGCTCCAACAACCCGGACGGCGTCGAAATCAAGGCCAAGAAGAACGCTGCCGGCAAGCCGCTGGACGGGATTCCGTTCCACCCCTATTACACGGTGCACGACATCTTCGGCGTCAGCGTGTTCCTGATGATCTTCACTGCGATCATCTTCTTCGCGCCGGAGCTGGGCGGCTACTTCCTCGAGTACAACAACTTCATTCCGGCTGACTCGCTGAAGACGCCGTTGCACATCGCACCGGTCTGGTACTTCACGCCTTACTACTCGGTGTTGCGTGCGATCACCGCGGAGTTCATGGTCGTGCTGATCGCGTGCGTGGTGGCTGCGGCCGCATTCACCCTGGTCAAGTCGAGGCTGGGTGGGTTTTTCAAGATCGTGGTCTTGGCCGCTGCCGCGGCAGTGGTGGCCATGATGTTGTCGATCGACGCCAAGTTCTGGGGCGTGGTCGGCATGGGCGGCGCGGTGGTGATCCTGTTTTTCCTGCCGTGGCTCGACAACAGCGAAGTGAAATCGATCCGCTACCGCCCCGATTGGCACAAGTATGTCTACGGCGCGTTCGTCATCAACTTCCTGATGCTCGGCTACCTCGGCGTGCAACCGGTGTCGGCCCTGGGCGAGCGGCTGTCGCAGATCGGAACCTTGCTCTACTTCGGGTTCTTCCTGTTGATGCCGTGGTGGAGCCGCTTGGGCGAGTTCAAGACCGTCCCCGATCGCGTGACATTTGCAGCCCATTGATCGCCGAGGCAGGCTTTCCAAAATGAAAAAACTCATCCTCACCCTGCTGATTTCGCTGGCCGGCTGGTCGGCCGCCCACGCCAACAGCGGCGGCATCGCCTGGGACAAGTTCCCGGTCGAAAAGACCACCGATGTCGCGGCGTTGCAAGACGGTGCGCGCACCTTTACCAACTACTGCCTGAACTGCCACAACGCGGCCTTCATGCGCTACAACCGGCTGCGCGACATCGGGCTGACCGAGGCGCAGATCAAAGGCAACCTGATGTTCGCCACCGACAAGGTCGGTGACGTGATGAAGGTGTCGCTCGATCCGAAGAGCGCGAAGGACTGGCTCGGCGTCGTGCCGCCCGATCTGACGCTGATCGCCCGCTCGCGTTCGGCTGCAGGGCAGGGCACGGGTTCTGATTACCTGTACACCTTCTTGCGCACCTTCTATCGTGACGAGACGAAAGCGACCGGTTGGAACAACTTGGCGTACCCGAACGCCGCGATGCCGCACATCCTCTGGGAGTGGCAGGGCCAGCGCAGTGCCAAGTTCGTCGAGGAAACCGATCCGCACGACGAGACCAAGAAGACGCACCGTTTCGCCGGTTTCGAGCAACTGACGCCGGGCACCAAGTCGCAGCTCGAATACGACAACGCGGTGGCCGATCTGGTGGCCTACCTGACCTGGATGGGTGAGCCTGCGCAAAGCACGCGAACCCGGCTGGGTGTGTGGGTGCTGCTGTTTCTGGCCGTGTTCACCATCATCGCGTGGCGCCTGAATGCTGCGTTCTGGAAAGACATCAAGTGACCTCATGCCTGTCCGGTGTCCCCCGTGGACGCCGGGCCATCGCGCAGTGGGTCAGCCCGACCCAGGCGCCCGCCGCGTTTTTCTTTTCTGATCCCTTGAGGAGCTCGCCCACATGATGGTGCTTTACTCCGGCACGACCTGCCCTTACTCACATCGTTGCCGTTTCGTGCTGTTCGAGAAAGGCATGGACTTCGAGATCCGCGACGTCGACCTCTTCGCCAAGCCCGAAGAGATCGCCTTGATGAACCCGTACAACGAGGTGCCGATCCTCGTCGAGCGCGATCTGATCCTGTACGAGTCGCACATCATCAACGAGTACATCGACGAGCGCTTTCCGCACCCGCAGCTGATGCCCGGCGACCCGGTGGCGCGGGCGCGGGTGCGCCTGTTCCTGCTGAACTTCGAGAAGGAGCTGTTCACGCATGTGAACCTGCTCGAATCGCGCGGCGTGAAGGCGACCGACAAGCAGCTCGAAAAGGCGCGCACACAGATCCGCGATCGGCTGACGCAGCTTGCGCCGATCTTCCTGAAGAACAAGTTCATGCTGGGCGACGATTTCTCGATGCTCGACGTGGCCATCGCGCCGCTGCTGTGGCGCCTCGACTACTACGGCATCGACATGTCGAAGAACGCGGTGCCGCTGCTGAAGTACGCCGAGCGCATCTTCTCGCGGCCGGCCTACATCGAAGCGCTGACGCCGTCCGAGAAGGTCATGCGCAAGTGAGCTTCGGCGCTGTGTGCCTGCACCTGGTTTCGCATCGATGGCACAGCCGCCCGCACCACCGCTGATCGGCAACAACGGGTCTTCGACGCGCCCGTATCTGATCCGTGCCCTGCACGAGTGGTGCACCGACAACGGCTTCACGCCTTACATCGCGGTGTTTGTGGGGCCGCAGGTGCGGGTGCCGATGGAGTACGTGAAGAACGGCGAGATCGTGCTGAACGTCGGCTTCGAGGCGACCACCGCGCTGGAGCTGGGCAATGAACACATCGAGTTCAAGGCCCGGTTCGGCGGCAGCTCGCGCGAGATCTCAGTGCCTGTCGATCACGTCATCGCGATCTACGCGCGGGAGAACGGGCAGGGCATGGCCTTCCCTGTTCCCGCCGGTGCAGCTCCGGCCGGGCAGGGCGCTGGCAACACGCCTGTCCCGGTGCGCGATGCGGCAGATCGTCCGGGCATGGTGTTGCGGCTGGCCACCGACCGCGATGAACCCGCCGCTGCGCCCACGTCGGCTCCTGCCGGCAAGAACGCATCGCAGCCCGATGTCGACCCGCCGCCGGAGCCGCCACCGGTCGGCGGCCGCCCGACCTTGAAGCGCATCAAGTGACCGACGGCGGGTGCGGCCTGTGCTGACATGGCAACGGCACCACTAAAATTCAAAGATTGCCCTTGTAGCTCAGTTGGTAGAGCAGCGGTTTTGTAAACCGAAGGTCGCGGGTTCGATTCCTGCCGGGGGCACCAAATTGGGAAAGCTCGATGTTTCTCCTCCGCGATCGCACGAAGTTCAACACCGATGTCGATCTGATGCTTCGAATGTCCTTCGACATCGAGACCGACAGCAGCAAGAACCCGGCGTTTCCCTCCTTCATCAGTTACCTGAGCTGCTTGAGCGAAGTCTGGAACGAGCAGGGCACGCCTGAGCATGCAGCGGTCCACATGGCCGGCGTCTACTGCAAGGGACTGGCGCAGAAGGGTGATGCTGCGCGGAAAGCCGAGGCGAAGGCACTTCGACTTCGCATCGCCGAGACCATCCCTTTGTATGTGTCGCGCGGGCAACTCACCCCAGATTGGGCTGCGCACTATTCAGCGTTGCTTGAAAAGTACGCCGAGTTGTTGGCGTAGCCCGCCTTCCAAAAGCCCTCACGCAACGCGTGGGCCACCGATCAGGTCGATCGCACCTTGATCTTCAGCGGCACCGCCGCGAACCCGCAGTCGAGCAGCCGCTGTTCGATCCGCGGCTGAAGCTGGCGCAGCTTCGCCGCCACGCTGGCGTTGGCGGCAATCAGCGTCCAGCCGCCATCGTCGACCGGACTGGCCGTCACATGCGGGGCCAGCGTTGCGGCCAGACATGGCAGCACGGCCGCATGCCGGCGCCTCGAGTCGTCGAGCCGACGACGCAGCAGCGACAGCGACGCGCTGGCGTTCAGCGCCTGGCTGATCGGCAAGGCATCGGGGACGCTGACGGTGTTCTTGCTCATGCTGCCGACCAGTGTAGTGACGCCGGGTCGGCAGTGAACGCATTGGCAGTGAATGCCGCCGATGGGTCGCTGCCGTCAGCGACTGGCATGTCAGCGTCTGCCATGGGCGGGCGGTAAACTCGAAGGCTTTGCCGCGTCACCTGGCCCCGACGGCCCGGCGGGCGCGACGCCAACTCCCCCTGACGCCGCATGTTGCCCAAGATACTCACACAGCTTTTCGGCAGCCGCAACGAGCGGCTGCTCAAGCAATACCGCCGGGTGGTCGTGCAGGTCAATGCGCTCGAACCGACCTTCGAGTCCCTGGACGACGCGGCGTTGGCTGCCAAGACGATCGAATTCCGGCAGCGCCACGCCGCTGGTGAAAGCCTGGACACGCTGTTGCCTGAAGCCTTTGCGGTGGTGCGCGAGGGCAGCAAGCGCGCGCTGAAGATGCGCCACTTCGACGTGCAGCTGATCGGCGGCATGACGCTGCACGACGGCAAGATCGCCGAGATGCGCACCGGTGAAGGCAAGACGCTGATGGCGACGCTGCCGGTCTACCTGAATGCGATCGCCGACAAGGGCGTGCATGTGGTCACCGTCAACGACTACCTGGCCCGCCGCGATGCCGAGTGGATGGGGCGGCTGTACAACTTCCTCGGCCTGACGGTGGGCGTCAACCTGCCGCAGATGCAGCGCCAGGAGAAGCAGGCGGCGTATGCGGCCGACGTCACCTACGGCACCAACAACGAATTCGGCTTCGACTACCTGCGCGACAACATGGTGCAAGACGTCGCCGACCGCGTGCAGCGCGCGCTCTCGTACGCCATCGTCGACGAGGTCGATTCGATCCTGATCGACGAGGCCCGCACCCCGCTGATCATCAGCGGCCAGGCCGAAGACCACACCGAGATGTATGTGCGCATCAACGCGGTGGTGCCTAATTTGAAAAAGCAGATCGGCGAGCTCGATCTGCGCACCGGCGAAGGCGTTATCGAGCCGGGCGACTTCACGGTTGATGAGAAGACGCATCAGGTCTACCTGACCGAAGACGGCCACGAGAACGCCGAACGCCTGCTTGGCGAAGCGGGCATCCTGACCGACGGCGCCAGCCTGTACGACGCCGCCAACATCGCGCTGATGCACCACTTCTACGCGGCGCTGCGTGACAACCACCTCTACAACCTCGACCAGCATTACGTGGTGCAGAACGGCGACAACGGCCCCGAGGTCGTCATCGTCGACGAGTTCACCGGCCGCCTGATGACCGGGCGCCGCTGGTCCGATGGCCTGCACCAGGCCGTCGAGGCGAAGGAAGGCGTGCCGATCCAGAGCGAGAACCAGACGCTCGCGTCGATCACGTTCCAGAACTACTTCCGCATGTACGGCAAGCTCTCGGGCATGACCGGCACGGCGGACACCGAGGCGTATGAGTTCCAGGAAATCTACGGTCTGGAGACGGTGGTGATCCCGCCGAACCGACCGACGGTGCGCAAGGACGAGCTCGATCTGATCTACAAAACCAGCCGCGAGAAGTTCGAGGCGGTCATCGCCGACATCCGCGAATGCCACGAGCGCGGCCAGCCGGTGCTGGTCGGCACCACCTCGATCGAGAACTCCGAGCTGATCTCCGGCCTGCTGCAAAAAGCGACGTTGCCGCACAACGTGCTCAACGCCAAGCAGCACGCCCGAGAAGCCGAGATCGTCGCGCAGGCGGGCCGGCCCGGCGTGATCACGATCGCCACCAACATGGCCGGTCGCGGCACCGACATCGTGCTCGGCGGCAATGTCGAGAACCAGATCAAGGCGATCCAGGCCGACGCCGCCATCAGCGAAGCCGATCTGCAGGCGCGTGCGAAGCAGCTCAGCGATGAATGGCAGGGCCTGCACGATCGGGTGAAGACCGAAGGCGGCCTGCGCATCATCGCGACCGAACGGCACGAGTCGCGCCGCATCGACAACCAATTGCGCGGCCGCTCCGGTCGCCAGGGCGACCCGGGCTCCTCGCGCTTTTATTTGTCGCTCGACGACTCGCTGATGCGCATCTTCGCCGGTGACCGCGTCAAGTCCATCATGGAGCGGCTGAAGATGCCCGATGGCGAGGCGATCGAAGCCGGCATCGTCAGCCGCAGCATCGAAGGCGCGCAGCGCAAGGTCGAGGCGCGCAACTTCGATGTGCGCAAGCAGCTGCTCGAATACGACGACGTCTCCAACGACCAGCGCAAGGTCATCTACCAGCAGCGCAACGAGATCCTCGAATCGCAGAGCCTGACCGCGCAGATTGCCAGCCTGCGCCGCAGCACCATGGCCGATGTGGTGCGCACCTGCGCAGCAGCCGAAAGCGTCGAAGAGCAGTGGGACCTCGACGGCCTGGAAAAGGTGCTGCGCGACGAGTGGCAGCTTGAGTTGCCGTTGAAGGCCGAGGTCGAGGCCAGCGATTCGATCACTGACGAAGATTTGGTCGAGCGCGTTGCGAAGGCGGCCGACGAGCTGTTCAACGCCAAGGTCGAGATGGTCGGTGCTGAGC
This sequence comes from Burkholderiales bacterium, assembly GCA_031380885.1. Lineage (GTDB taxonomy): Bacteria > Pseudomonadota > Gammaproteobacteria > Burkholderiales > Burkholderiaceae_C > PBB1. Next base: position 23,313 of record JANMXL010000028.1, read on the forward strand.
AGTTCCAGCCCTTCATGCGGATGATCTTCCTGCAGTCGATCGACCAGCACTGGCGCGAACACCTGGCTGCGCTCGACTACTTGCGCCAGGGCATCCACCTGCGCGGCTATGCGCAGAAGAACCCCAAGCAGGAGTACAAGCGCGAGGCCTTCGAGCTGTTCAGCCAGCTGCTCGATGTCATCAAGATGGACGTGACGCGCACGCTGATGACCGTGCGCATCCGCTCTGCCGAAGAGGTGGCGCAGGCCGCCGAGGAAATCGAGCAGCGTGCCGAGCGCATCGCCAACGTCACCTACACCCACGCGAACGAAGACGGCAGCCTGTCGTCGGAGCCGGCGCCGGGTGCCGATGCAGCGGTGCAGGTTGCGGCTGAGATGTCACAGCGTGCCCAGGCCTCAGCTGCCGACCTGCCCCGTGTCGGCCGCAACGACCCTTGCCCCTGCGGCAGCAGCAAGAAGTACAAGGCCTGCCACGGCAAGTTGGTCTGAGCACGGCGCAGATTGGTTCAGCGTCACCCTGAGGAACCCGCGATGCCCGTCAATCTGCAAGCCCCGAATCCAGCTGACCTGAAGCCCGTGCCCGGCGTGCAGCTGGGCACCGCGAGGGCTGGCGTGCGCAAGGCCAACCGGCGCGATGTGCTGGTCATCACGCTGGCCGAAGGCTCGCAGGTGGCCGGCGTGTTCACCCGCAACCGCTTCTGCGCGGCGCCAGTGCAGCTGTGCCAGAAGCATCTGGCCATCGACCGCGGTGCAGCGCCCGGCATCCGAGCGCTGCTGGTCAACACCGGCAATGCGAACGCAGGCACTGGCGCCGACGGCCTGGCGCGCGCGCGCTCAACCTGCGTCGCGCTGGCCGCGCACCTCGGCGTGCAGCCCGACCAAGTGCTGCCGTTCTCCACCGGCGTGATCATGGAAACGCTGCCGAACGACCGCATCGAAGCCGGCCTGCCCGCGGCACTCGCCGACCGGCATGCAGACCACTGGGCGCAGGCCGCCGAAGCGATCATGACCACCGACACGCTGCCGAAAGCAGCGTCGGTGCAGGTGCCCATCGGCGGCAAGACGGTCACCGTCACCGGCATCAGCAAGGGCGCCGGGATGATCCGCCCGAACATGGCGACGATGCTCGGCTTCATTGCCACCGACGCGGTGCTGGCGCCTCGGTTGCTAGAGGCCCTGACCCGCGACGTGGCCGACAAGTCGTTCAACCGCATCACGATCGACGGCGACACCTCGACCAACGACTCCTTCGTGCTGATCGCCACACAGCAGGCCGACCATGCGCCGATCACGCAACTCGCCAGCGGCGACGGCGCGGTGTTGCGCGAGGCGGTGATCGCCGTGGCGACGGCGTTGGCGCAGGCCATCGTGCGCGACGGCGAAGGCGCGACGAAATTCATCACGGTGCAGATCGATGGCGGCGCCACCGAGGCCGAATGCCAGCTGGCGGCGTATGCGATTGCCC
>JANMXL010000057.1:0-14754 GCA_031380885.1 Burkholderiales bacterium
ATTCAACCGAGTCAGCGACTGTACATCGCTTTCGGTATCTCGGTCAATCGAATGCAAGCTATTAACTCAGCACCCAAACTAACTTCCTACCGACCCGCCCGACTAGCAGCGAAGCCCTCGACTGTAGCACAGGGTTTGAAGGTGCAGCAAGGCCTTTGCAACCGATTCGGCGACTTCGATGCCGTCGACCCCAGCGGACATGATGCCGCCGGCATAGCCCGCGCCCTCGCCGGCGGGGTACAGCCCCCGCACATTGAGGCTCTGGTGGTCGCGGCCCCGCGTGATGCGCAACGGGGACGAGGTCCGCGTCTCGACACCCGTCAACACCGCATCGGGCATCAGGAAGCCCCTGATCTGACGATCGAAGGCTGACAGCGCCTCGCGGATGGCTTCAATGGCGTACGTCGGCAAGCTGCTGCAATCCCGGCGCCCCAGGTCGGTCAAATACACGCCGGGCTTATACGAGGGTTCGACGCCGCCGAGCGCGCTCGATGCCTGACCGCGCAGGAAATCGCCAACGAGTTGCCCCGGCGCCTTGTAGTCGCCACCACCGAGTTCGAACGCGCGCGACTCCCATTGACGCTGAAACGCCATGCCGTCGAGCGGATTGACCGGGCCATCGCTTCGGCCATCCTGTCGATAGTCTTGCGGCGAAATGCCGACCACGATGCCGGCATTGGCGTTGCGCTCGTTGCGCGAGTACTGGCTCATGCCGTTGGTGACGACACGGTTCACCTCCGAGGTCGCGGCCACCACCGTGCCACCCGGGCACATGCAGAAGCTGTACACCGAGCGGCCATTGCGGGCGTGGTGCACCAGCTTGTAGTCGGCTGCGCCGAGGATCGGATTGCCCGCCGCCGGGCCGTAGCGGGCGCGATCGATGACGCCTTGCGGATGCTCGATGCGAAAGCCGATCGAGAACGGCTTGGCCTCCATGAACACGCCGCGCTCATGCAGCATCGTGAAGGTGTCGCGCGCGCTGTGCCCGAGCGCGATCACCACATGGTCAGCATCGATCTGCTCGCCCGACGCCAGCGTCACGCCGTGGATGGCCTGGGTGCCGTCAGAACCCGCCTCGATTCGCACATCGACGACGCGCTGCTGGAAGCGGATCTCACCGCCCAAAGATTCGATTTGCGCACGCATCTTCTCGACCACTCCAACCAGCCGAAACGTGCCGATGTGGGGCTTGGCGACATAGAGAATCTCTTCCGGCGCACCGGCCTGCACGAACTCCGTCAGCACTTTGCGCGTCAGGTGGCGCGGATCGCTGATCTGGCTCCACAGCTTGCCGTCGCTGAAGGTGCCAGCACCGCCTTCGCCGAACTGCACATTCGACTCGGGGTTGAGCACGCCCTGGCGCCACAGCGCCCAAGTGTCCTTGGTGCGCTCGCGCACCTCCTTGCCACGCTCCAGCACGATCGGTCGCAACCCCATCTGCGCCAGCACCAGCGCCGCGAACAAGCCGCAGGGGCCGAAGCCGATGACAAGCGGTCGCGGCCGCTCGGTGGCTCGCCAGTCAGCAGGCGCATGGCCGACGAAGCGGTAACGGGTGTCCGGCGACACCTTGATGTGCGGGTCGCCGGCATGGCGCAGCAGCACCGCTGGCTCGTTGGCGACCTGGCAGTCGATCGTGTAGATCAGCACGATCGCGGTTTTCTTGCGCGCGTCGTGGCTGCGCTTGAAGACCGTGAACTCGATCAACCCAGCATCGTTGACGCCGAGCCGCGCCACGATCGCCGCACGCAGGGCCTCGGCGGCGTGGTTCAGCGGCAGTCGGAGTTCGGTGAGGCGCAGCATGGCAGCGTGTGGAGAACAGCCGCTGATTGTCGGTTCAATCGACCTGCCTGGCCCACTGGCCGCAGCGATCTCATCTGCGCTCAGCCGCGCGACAGCAGCTTGTCTTCGGCGCGCGCGAGCGGCTCGGGAAGGCCGGACAAGACGAGCGTGTCACCGACCGCGAGCACCAGATGGTCGTCAGGCCGCGTGACGGCGCCCGAGGCGCGCCGCACCGACGCGACCGACACCCCCACGGCATGCAGCGTCTGATCGGCCAGCGTCTGTCCGACGCAGCCGCACACAGCCGTGAGCGTGACGCTGTGCAGACGCATGTTGCCGAGTTCATCATGGGTGTCGTCGTCGGCTCCGTGGAAGTAGCCTCGCAGCAGGCCGTAGCGCGCATCGCGCTGCTCCTGCACGACGCGGATCACGCGGCGCATCGGCACGCCGACCAATGCCAGCGCATGGCTGGCCAGCATCAGCGAGCCTTCGATCGCTTCGGGCACGACCTCGGTCGCGCCGGCGGCCTGCAGCTTTTCGAGGTCGCTGTCGTCGATGGTGCGCACGATCACCGGCACCTTGGGCGCGTGCTCCTGCACCAGGCGCAGGATCTTCATCGCCGACGGCGTGTCGTGGTAACTCACCACCACCGCGTTGGCGCGCGCCAGGCCGGCGGCCATCAGGCTTTGCAACCGTGCGGCGTCACCGAACACCACGCTCTGCCCGGCGGCGGCGGCCTGCCGCACGCGATCGGGGTCGAGGTCGAGCGCCATGTACGGGATGCGCTCGGTCTCGAGGATGCGCGCCAGGTTCTGCCCGCTGCGGCCGTAGCCCGCGATGATCACGTGGGCTTCGGTGTTGATCGCGCGTTTGGCGATGCTGGTCATCGCCACCGACTGCATCAGCCAGTCGCTGGCGCTCAGGCGCATCACGATGCGGTCGCTGTAGTTGATCAAGAACGGCGACGCCAGCATGCTGAGCACCATGCTGGCCAGCACCGGGCTGATCCACTGCGGCTCAATCAGGTTTTGCTGCGCGCCGAGGGTCAGCAGCACGAAACCGAACTCGCCGGCCTGCGCCAGGTACAGACCGGTGCGCAGCGCCACCCCCGACGGGGTGCCGAACAGCTTGGCGAGCACGGTGACCAGCACGAACTTGACCCCCACCGGCAGCAGCGACAGCAGCAGCACCAGCAGCCACTGGTCGAGCACCGGCCGCCAGTCGAGCTTCATGCCGATGGTGATGAAGAAGAGGCCCAGCAGCACGTCGTGAAAGGGCCGGATGTCGGTCTCGACCTGGTGCTTGTATTCCGTTTCAGCGATCAGCATGCCCGCCAGAAAAGCGCCGAGTGCCAAAGACAACCCGAAGTGCTCCGTCAGCCAGGCCAGCCCGAGTGTGACCAGCAACAGGTTCAGGATGAACAGCTCTTCGCTCTTGCGACGCACCACCAGGGTGAGCCACCAGCGCATCAACTTCTGCCCGCCCACCAGCAGCAGCCCGAGCAGCACCGCCGCCTTGAACGCGCCCCAGCCGAGTGCCACCGCGATGTCGGTGCCGCCCGCGTCGAGCGAAGGGATCAACACCAGCAGAGGCACCACGGCCAGGTCCTGGAACAGCAGCACGCCCATCACGCGGCGGCCGTGCTCGCTTTCGAGTTCGAGCCGATCGGCCATCATCTTGACCACGATGGCGGTGCTCGACATCGCCATCGCCGACGCGAGCACCACCGCGCCCTGCCACGACAACTGCCACGGCGTGGCGGTGAACGAGAACGCCCACACCAGCAGAAAGTGCCCCATCACCGTGCCGACGATGGTGAGCAGCACCTGTGCCAGGCCGAGCCCGAAGACCAGCTTGCGCATGCTCTTGAGCTTGGGGAGGTTGAATTCGAGCCCGATGACGAACATCAGGAAAACGACACCGAACTCGGCCAGGTAGCGCACCCCGGCCGAGTCCTTGGCCAGCGCCATCGCATTCGGGCCGATGACCACGCCCACCGCCAGATAACCCAGCATCGGCGGCAGCTTGGCGAGCCTGCACAGCACCACCCCGGCGACGGCCGCGACCAGGTAGAGCAGGGTCAACTCAAGGGTGGAAGCCATCGATTCGGAGCGGGCACAGGACGGTCATGGGACGGAAGTTCGGGCTCGAGACCGCGGCAAGCCGCTTGCAGGGCACATGCCTAGAATGCGGCACCGCTTGTGGTTCGATCCTAATAGACACCCCCTATCCGCACTGTGCCAGACACCCTCACCGCGACGCCTGTCGCCTTCGACGCCCAGCGGGCGCTGCACCTGGCGCGCGAGACCTTCGACATCGAAGCACGCGCCCTGCTCGGCTTGAAATCACGCCAGGGCGAGAACTTCACTCGGGCGGTCGAAGCCATGCTGCGCTGCACTGGGCGTGTGGTGGTGATGGGCATGGGCAAGAGCGGGCACGTCGGTCGCAAAATCGCGGCGACGCTGGCCTCGACCGGCACGCCGGCAATGTTCGTGCACCCGGGCGAAGCGAGCCACGGCGATCTCGGCATGGTCACCCAGGGCGATGTGGTGCTGGCGATCTCCAACTCCGGCGAGAACGACGAAATCGCAGCGCTGCTGCCCGCGCTGAAGCGCCTGGACGTGACCCTGGTCAGCATGACCGGGCACAGCGAATCCGCACTGGCGCGCAATGCCGACATCGCGCTGGACTGCGGCGTCGATCAGGAGGCCTGCCCGCTGAATCTGGCGCCCACCGCCAGCACCACCGCGCAGATGGCGCTGGGCGACGCCCTCGCCGTCGCGCTGCTCGATGCCCGCGGCTTCCGCGAAGCCGACTTCGCCCGATCGCACCCTGGTGGCAGCCTCGGGCGCAAGCTGCTGATGCATGTGCGCGACCTGATGGTGTTCGGCGAAGGCGTGCCCAGCGTCGCACCCGACACCGGTTTCGGCGAGCTGCTGCGCGTGATGAGCGACAAGGGGCTGGGCTTCACCACGGTGGTCGACGCGCAGCAGCAGGTGCTGGGCATTTTCACCGACGGCGACCTGCGTCGACTCATTGAGCGCGGGCAGGACCTGCGCTCGCTGCTCGCCCGCGAGGTCATGCGCAGCCACCCGAAAGTGATCCGCGACGATGCCTTGGCAGTCGATGCCGCTGGGCTGATGGAGCAGCACCGCGTCACCAGCGTGCTGGTCGTTGACGCATCGAAGCGCCTCGTCGGCGCGCTGAATCTCAACCAGTTGATGCGCGCCAAGGTCATCTGATGACCATCACACCATGCCCACTGAACCCGGTGCTGTCGTTTCCGCCAGAGCTGCTGCTCGCCGCGCAGGGCATCCGCGCAGCCATCTTCGACGTGGACGGCGTGCTCACCGACGGCGGCCTCTACATCGGCGAGCGCGGTGAGGATTTCAAGGCCTTCAACTCGCTCGACGGCCACGGCCTGAAGCTGCTGGCGCAGGGTGGTATCACGCCGGTGGTCATCACCGGGCGCGACTCGCCCGCCGTGCGCCGCCGTGTCGCCGACCTCGGAATCGCGCATGCGTTCTACGGCGTGCATGACAAGCTGGCCGCGGCCGACACGCTGATGCACACGCTGCAGATCGACTGGGACGCGATGGCGGCGATGGGCGACGACTGGCCCGACCTGCCGCTGATGACGCGCGCGGCCTTTGCCTGCGCGCCGTCGAACGCCCACGCCGAAGTCAAGGCGATCGCCCACCACATCACGCAGGCGAGCGGTGGCAGCGGTGCGGCGCGCGAATGCTGTGACCTGCTGCTGATGGCGACTGGCCGCTACGCCGCACTGTTGCGCGGTCACCTGACCACGCTCGACGGCACACCATGAGGGCCGGCAACGCCGCCGTGGCGCCAGCCCGGGAGCGCATCACTTGAGCTCAGCGAGCGCATCGACCCTGGTGCCCGCGGCCGAACCCGCGGTGCGGCGCTACATGCTGCCCTGGCATCAGCGCGCGCTGGGTGCGCTGTCGGCGTATCTCCCGCTGATCCTGATGGCGCTGGTCGCGCTGGCAACCTGGTGGCTGGTCAAGAACACGCCTGTGTTCCAGGGCGCCAAACCTGCAGCAGCGTTGCGCCACATCCCGGACTACACGATGCGCAATTTCACCGTGCAGCGCTTCGCCGCCGACGGCGGCCTGCGCCTGCAGATTGAAGGCGCCGAGGCGCGCCACTATCCCGACACCGACACGCTGGAGGTCGACCATGCCCGCATCCGCTCGGTCGCGCCTGATTCGGGCGTGACCGTGGCGACCGCGCTAAAGGCGATCTCCAACGGCGATGGGTCGGAGGTGCAATTGAATGGCCAGGCCCACGTGGTGCGCGAGGCGTCGCAGGTCGGCGTCAGGTCGCTGGAAGCGATCGACTTCAAAAGCGAATTCCTGCATGCCTACTTGCAGACCGAGCAGCTGAAATCGCACCTTCCGGTGACGATCACCCGCGGCACGGTGCGGATCCAGGGCGCCTCGATGGACTACGACAACCTGAGCCGCGTCGCGCAGTTCAAGGGCAGCGTGAAGGCGACTTTCGGTCCGGCCGGGCAGCGGCGTTGACCACACGCTGGCGCTGAACCGTGTCCGCTGTCGCCGACGCTGCAGCGCATGATGGCGACCTGAGCGCACCGCTCGTGTTCATCACCGGCGCGTCGAGCGGCATCGGACTGGCGCTGGCGATCCGCTTCCAGCAGGCCGGCTACCGGCTGGCGCTGGTGGCGCGGCGCAGCGCCGAACTCACCCCCTGGGCGCTCGAACACGGTGGCGGCGCGACGCAGTGCGCGGTGTACGCGGCCGACGTGCGCAACATCGACAGCATCACCAGCGCCGCACGTGCGTGCATCGCCGCGCAGGGCCTGCCCGATGTGGTGATCGCCAATGCGGGCATCAGCATCGGCATCGACAGTGCCGAGGTCGAGGACCTGGAGGTCCTGCGCACCACGCTTGAAACCAACGTGATCGGCCTGGCCGCCACGCTGCAACCTTTCGTGCGCGGGATGTGCGAACGCCGACGCGGCGTGCTGGTCGGCGTGGCGAGCGTGGCCGGCGTGCGCGGCCTGCCCGGTCACGGCGCCTACTGTTCCAGCAAGGCCGCGGTGATCAGTTACTGTGAAAGTCTGCGTGGCGAGTGCCGCCCCTTCGGCGTGAAGGTGGTGACGCTCAGTCCGGGGTATGTGGACACCCCGTTGACCCGCGACAACCGGTATCCGATGCCGTTCCTGATGCGGCCAGAAGCGTTTGCGCAAAAGGCTTTTCGCGCCATCGAGAAAGGCTCATCCCACCCGGTGATTCCGTGGCAGATGGGCCTCGTGGCCGGGCTCTTGAAGCTGCTTCCCAATGCGGTATTCGACCGTGCCGTCGCCGGGCAACCTCGCAAGCAACGCCGCGGACGCGACGGACGTTGAATGCAAAACGGCTGCACCTCGCAGTGCAGCCGTTTTGATCAATCAGTTTGTCAGCGTCTGAATGGAAACTCAGTAGCCGCCGCCGCCGGAGCGACCACCACCGCCACCACCGCCGTAACCACCACCGCCGCCGCCGGAGCGACCACCGCCACCGCCACCGTAGCCGCCGCCGCCGGAGCGGCTACCGCCACCACCGCCATAGCCGCCGCCACCACCGGAGCGGCCTGCGCCGCCACCACCACCGAAGCCGCCACCACCGCCGCCGCTTCCACCATATCCGCCACCGCCACCGCCGCCGGAACGGCCACCGCCGCCACCGAAGCCACCGGGACGCTCTTCGCGCGGACGCGCTTCATTGACGACCAACGCACGACCGTCCATTTGCTGGCCGTTCATGCCGTTGATGGCCGATTGGGCTTCCGCGTCGGAGCCCATTTCCACGAAACCAAAACCTTTGGAGCGACCGGTTTCCCGGTCCATCATGACCTTCGCCGACGACACCGTGCCGAATTGGGCGAATGTTTGCTGGAGATCGTCGTCTCGTACGTTGTACGACAGGTTACCGACGTAGAGTTTGTTGCCCATTGAGAGCGCCTTTCTTTACAGAGAACACAGAATAACTGTGTAGCTTCAACCTATCCTGACCCATTCAAGCAAAGGCGCTGCTACTCAACACAGAATTTTCATTATGAGCGAGTTGGCCGATATTGCGCAAAGGCTTCTCAAAAACGCGCGCAACAAAGTGTTGTTTTGCAGGTATCGCTCCAGGTGACCGTTTTCAAGCAAATCCTCTTCATTGTTTTTTACGCTGCGACGCCAGTGCGGTGAAACCCTGATGACCAGCCCCACTTACGACTACATCGTCTGCGGCGCCGGCACCGCCGGCTGCCTGCTGGCCAACCGACTCAGCGCCGACCCGACGAAGCGCGTGCTATTGATCGAGGCCGGCGGCAAGGACGATTACGCCTGGATCCACATCCCGGTGGGTTACCTGCGCTGCATCGGCAACCCGCGCACCGACTGGATGTTCCACACCGAAGCCGAGCCGGGATTGGGAGGGCGGGCGCTGCGCTACCCGCGGGGCAAGGTGCTGGGCGGCTGCAGCAGCATCAACGGCATGATCTACATGCGGGGCCAGGCACGCGATTACGACGCCTGGGGCGCCGGTGACGGTTTCGGCGCGAACCCCGGCTGGAGCTGGGCCGAATGCCTGCCGCATTTCCTGAAGCACGAGGATTTCCACCGGGGCGCCGATGCATTCCATGCCGCGCCGGGCTGGGATGAAAAAGGCGAACGTTCGGGCGGCGAATGGCGTGTCGAGCGGCAGCGCCTGCGCTGGCCGGTGCTCGATGCGTTCGCCGAGGCCGCCCGCCAGGCCGGCATTCCGGCCACCGACGACTTCAACCGCGGCAACAACGAAGGGGTCGGCTACTTCGAGGTCAACCAGCACCAAGGCGTGCGCTGGAACACCACCAAGGGCTTTCTGCGCCCGGTGATGGACCGTGACAACCTGCAGATCTGGACCGGCGCGCACATCTCGCGGGTGCTGCTGGACCGCAGCGCTGACGGCCGGGCCACGGCCGACGCGCCGCGCGCCATCGGCGTCGAGGTGCTGCCGCGGGACAGCCACGGCGACGCGAACCGGGGCGCACCGATCCAGGTTCTCGCGGCCCGCGAGGTGATCCTGTGCACCGGCGCGGTTGGCACGCCCCAGCTGCTGCAGCTGTCAGGCATCGGAGCGGCAGCAGCGCTGCAGGCCATCGGCATCACTTCGTTGCACGATCTGCCCGGCGTCGGCGAGAACCTGCAGGATCACTTGCAGCTGCGATCGGTCTATGCGATCGAGGGCGTGGCCACGCTGAACACCCGCTCGCGCTCGCTGTGGCGCCAGGCACAGATGGCGATCGAATACGCACTGCGGCGCTCCGGGCCGCTGAGCATGGCGCCGTCGCAGCTCGGCGCCTTCACGCGCAGCGATGCGCAACAGCCGCACGCCAACCTCGAGTACCACGTGCAGCCGCTGTCGCTCGATGCCTTCGGCGAGCCGCTGCACACGTTCGACGCGTTGACCGCCAGCGTGTGCCACCTGAACCCGACCAGCCGCGGCACGGTGCGGCTGCGCAGCGCGCAATCGACCGACGCGCCGCGCATCGCGCCGAATTACCTGAACACGGCACAAGACCGCCAGGTGGCCGCCGATGCGTTGCGCGTGACACGGCGCATCGTCGCGCAGCAGGCCCTTGCGGCCTACCGGCCACGCGAAGTCAAGCCAGGGATGCAGTTCCAGTCCGACGAAGAGCTGAGCCGGCTGGCGGGCGAGATCGGCACCACGATCTTCCACCCGGTGGGCACCGCCAAGATGGGGCCAACCCGCGACCCGCAAGCCGTGGTCGACGCACAACTGCGGGTGCACGGCATCGCTGGCCTGCGCATCGCCGATGCGAGCGTGATGCCAACGATCACCAGCGGCAATACCGCGTCACCGACGCTGATGATTGCAGAACGTGCCGCGCAGTGGATTGCCGAAGACACGCGGCGCGACTGAGCGCGCCGCGCCTCACGACAGCAGTTGCTTGCGCGCGCGGTGCAGCCGCACGAACAGGTTGTCCTCGCTGATCGCCAGCATGCGGCAGACGATGTCGGTCGGCTGGTCTTGCAGCACTCGCAGGTGCATCACATCGCGCAGGCCGGCCGGCAGCGCCTCGATGCGCACCAGCGTGTGGGCCAGGAATTCGCGCTGCTCGGCCAGTTCGTCAGGGCGCGGCTGCGGGCACTCGAAAGCCATCGCGCCATGCGCCAGGCTTTCGCCGTCGTCGCCGCTGCAGTCGCTGTCGTCGAGGCTGTCGTAGACGGCGCGCTGGCGCACCAGGTCGACGATCTTGTGCTTCAGGATGCCGGTCAGCCATGAGCGCAGCGCCGAGCGGCCGGCGAACAGCGCCCGGCCAGACAACACCGCTTCGAACACATCGTGCACCACGTCTTCGGCCAGCATCGGGTCGTGCAGCTTGCGCTGCGCGAAGCGCACCAGGTGGCTGCGGTGGGCGACCAGGTCGGCCCAGGCGACGGGGGTCGCGGTGTACGCAGCCCGATCGATCGGAAGGGCGGCACAAGAAGCGGCGGTGGCGGCGGCGAGGGCAGTTTGCATGGTGGGCTCCGGATGGCATGAGTCGATGGCCTGACTGTGGCGATCGCACCTCGCGCCTTGCTCGCCGAACCTCACAGCCAGATCACATTTCAGCGGTAAGAAGCGGATGCCTCACGCGACAATTCAGCCCATGCCCGCGCACATCCTCGTCGCCGAAGACCAGCCCGACATCCGCGACCTGCTGGTGATGAACCTGCAGCAAGCCGGTCATGAGGTCACAGCGGTGGCCGATGGCGTGGCGGCGCTGGCCAGCCAGAACGAGCAGGCCAGCGACCTGCTGATCCTCGATCTGATGATGCCCGGCATGGACGGCCTGGAGGTCTGCAAGGCACTGCGCGCCCGCGGGCGCAGCACGCCGATCCTGATGCTGACGGCGAAATCGACCGAGCTCGATCGCGTGCTCGGCCTCGAACTCGGCGCCGATGACTACCTGACCAAGCCGTTCTCGCTGGCCGAGCTGCTGGCCCGCGTGAAGGCGCTGCTGCGGCGCGCCGAGATGCTGCGCGCAGCACAGTCCGGGGTCGGTGCGGCCGGGCAGGCCAGCGCCAGCACGCTGCGCAACGGCGACCTGGAAATCCTGCCGGTCAAGCGCCAGGTGCGCTTTCGACAGCAGCTGCTCGACTTCACCGCGCTCGAATTCGACCTGCTGCTGCACTTCGCCCAGCACCCGGGCCATGTGTTCTCGCGCGGCCAGTTGCTGGGCGCGGTGTGGGGCTACACCCATGACGGTTACGAGCACACGGTGACCACGCACATCAACCGGCTGCGCGCCAAGCTGGAAGTCGACCCGATGCGCCCGCAGCTGATCCTGACGGTGCGCGGCGCTGGCTACAAGATGCGCGAGGCGCCGCCATGACGCTGACTGCAGGGGCGCCGGCCCGCTCGGCATGAGTGTGCGCTTCAAGATCGCGCTGACGATCTTCATCACCGGCGCCTTGACGGCGCTGGGCGTCATCGCCACCGTGCTGTACGCCTTCGAGCGCTTCGAGCACGAGACCACCTACCACCGCGCCAATGCCTTCCTAAAGCGCGTCGGCACCACCTACAACGGCATGCTTGACATGCAGCAACGGCACCCGGAAGAGTTCACCGTCTTCCTGCGCAGCTTGCTGTTCTTCGAGCCCGACAGCCAGCTCTACTTGCTGCGCGCCGACGGCTCGGTCATCGTGTCGACCAGCGCGATGCCACTGCCACCTGGCTACCGCGTCAAGATGCAACCGCTGATGCAGGCGATGGGGCCGACGCCGATGCCCTACGTGATGGGCGAAGACCCCGAGCGTCCCGGCACCGACAGCGGCGCGATCATCGCCGCACTGCCGCTGACCGACACCGTGATCCGCCCCGATCAGCCGGTGGCCGGCTACCTGTACCTGGTGTGCCAGCCGCCCGCGGTGTCTGAAGGCCGCGCCCAGGCCTTTCGCAGCACCTTCGCCCGGCCTGCGCTGGCCTCCATCGTTGCAGTGGTGGTGCTGGCGACGCTGCTCACCGCCTGGATCACCGCCACCGTCACCCGTCCGCTGCGCCGGCTGACCGAGGCCGTGGCGGCGGTCGAGCGCGAAGGCCTGACGGCAGGCGCCGCCGATGCCGCGCTGACCCGCACACGGGACAACTTCGACCTCCATGTCGCGCGCGACGAATTCGGTCAGCTGGCCAGCGGCTTTCGCGCGATGCTGATGACGCTGCGCGCGCAGTGGGAGGCGCTGCGCCGCCTCGATCACTTCCGCCGTGAAGGCGTCAGCAACCTGTCGCACGACCTGCGCTCGCCGCTGACGGCCACCGCGGCCTGTCTGGAAACTCTGGACACACGCTGGGCCGCCGACCCGGCCCGATACCCGTACCAAGCGGCCGACCGGCAGCTGGTCGAAGTGGCCCTGCGCAACACCCGCAATGCAGCGCGGCTGGTGCAGTCGCTGGGTGACCTGGCACAACTCGACGAGCCCGAATTCAAGCTGCACCCCGAACTGCTCGACGCTGCCGAGCTGCTGGGTGACGTCGCGGTGCGCTTCGCGGCACGTGCCGAACGCCAAGGCGTCGTGCTGGTTGCCGAACCGGCCGCCGACGACCTGCCGACCTTTGCGCCGCTCGACATCGAGCTGTTCGAGCGCGCGGTGGCCAACCTGGTCGACAACGCGCTGAAGTTCTGCCCGGCCGGTGGCCGCATCACGCTGGCTGCGCGCGGGCGCATCGATCAAGCAGCCCACGGCAGCGAACGCGAGCCCGTGCAGCGGCGCGTCGAGGTCAGCGTCAGCGACAGCGGGCCCGGCATTCCGGCGGCCGACCTTGCCCACCTGTTCGACCGCTTCTACCAAAGCCGGCAGAGCGTGGAGCCGGCTTCGTCGGAAGGCGGCAAGGGCCTGGGCCTGGCGATCGTCAAGCGCATCGCCGAACTGCATGGCGGTGAGGTGTCGGTGGCCAGCGAGCCGGGCCACGGCACCACCGTCACGCTGTCGCTGCCGGCCGGCTGAACGGCGGCACGGTCGCCCGCAGTGGCCCCGACGCCACAGACCAGGGTAAGCCCTTGGGTGGGTGCCAGTGGCGCACGCCTAGATTTCATCCGCTATCAGGAGGCCCCTCACGGCGCGCTCCTGGTACGGAGGAGATGGGGAGACAACACGAGCGGATGCAGGCGCATGGCCTGACAGCCGCCCTGACAGCGCCGCACCATCGGCCCCTGTCGAAATCGAAAAGCGCCGGTACTCCCGGCGCTTTTTCGTTTCTCGATGCTTGACGGCAGCCTGCTCGGCGTGCGGTGAGCGCCGCGCACACGCCCACGAATTGCACCGTCTGAACCCCATTGTTCAAGGCGATGCCGCACCGAGGGCTGCTTACGATCGGTTGAATTCAACCCTGTCCGGACGCATGCCATGCCCGTCGATCCCGAACTGCGCGCGCTGAACATCGACATCCCTGCGCAGCCCGAAGCGCTGGTCAAGCTGTCGATGTTGCTCGCCGAAGAAGAGGTGAACCTGCAGCAGATCAGCCTGCTGGTCGAGTCCGACATGGCACTGGCGTCTGCGGTGCTGAAGGCGGTGAACTCATCGCTGTACGGGCTGTCGGGCCGGGTGCAAAGCGTGCACCAGGCGATCACCTACCTGGGCACCCGCGAGGTCGCGGCGGTCACCTTCGAAATGGGTCTGCGCGCGGTGTTCCCGGGGGCGGCGGAATTGACGCCCGTGTGGGAGCGCGCGGCGGTGCGCGGCCTGCTGATGGGGCGCATCGGACATGCCGTGGGCGTCGATCCGTGGGCAGCCCATTCGGCCGGCCTGTTCGAGGAGTGCGGCAAGGCGGTGCTGTTCCGCCACGCGTCCACACGCTACAAGCCGCTGCTGGCCACGGCCGTCAACGACGAGGAGCTGACATTTCTGGAACACCAGGAATTCGGCGTCAGCCACGACGCGCTGGGCGCCGCGCTGTGCGAAAGCTGGGGCCTGGCGCCTGCAGCGGTGCACAGCGTGCGCTTCCACGTGATCGTCAATGCGACCTGGGAGCTGCCGGTCCAGGTGCAGCGCCGCTCGATTTGTGCGCTGTCGGCCGTGGCCCATGCGCTGATGACCGACCCGCAAACCCTCGACGAGGTCACGAATGCCGTCGCACCGCAAGCCCAGCTCGAACCCGAGCTGGTGCTGCGGGGCGCGCGCCAGGTTCAGGCGCAGATCGAGCGCGCGGTTGCGCAGGTCGCATGAGCGTCGCTGCCGACCCCGGGCCACTGACCATCGGCGCTTCAGATCACTTCGTGTTTCACGGCAGCCTGACCATCGGCAACGCGCGCTGATCCGCGGTCGCTCTGCTGCTGCCAACGTACTCTCGCGTGACTCACGCGGCCGCTCCGCTCTTGCCAACATGCCCTCTCGGAATGGCCCCGATCAGGCGCTTCGTGTAGTCCTGCTGCGGCGCGTCGAGGATCTGCGCGACGCTGGCCTGCTCGACCACCTCGCCGTCTTTCATCACCAGCACCTCGTCGGCCATGAAGCGCACCACCGCGAGGTCGTGGCTGATGAAGACATAGGCCAAACCGAGCTCGTCCTGCAGATCCTTCAGCAGGTTCAGCACCTGCGCCTGCACGCTGACGTCGAGCGCGCTGACCGCCTCGTCGAGCACCAGCACCTCGGGGTTCAGCGTCAGGCAGCGCGCGATGGCGACGCGCTGGCGCTGGCCGCCGGAAAATTCGTGCGGGTAGCGCGCCATCGCGGATTCTTCGAGACCGACCTTGTGCAGCAGTGCGCGGGCACGCGCTTCGCGGTCATTCAGATGATCACCGATGCCATGGATCGCCATCGGCTCGACCAGCGTCTGCCCAATCGTGAAGCGCGGGTTCAGGCTCGCATACGGGTTCTGGAAAACGACTTGCAAGCGCCGCCGCATCGGCAGCATTTGGCCCTTGGTCAACGCCAGCAAATCCTCGCCGTCGAAGCGCACCTCGCCGCCGACCGGCCCGCCG
>JANMXL010000059.1:0-19874 GCA_031380885.1 Burkholderiales bacterium
TGGGCCAGGGCGGCGCGGATGTCGTCCGACGACAGCGGCGCCTGCTCCAGCGCCAGCAGCAGGGGTTCGAACTCGCGCACCGACTCGGCAGCGGCCGCCGCCTGGGTGGCTGCGTCCTGTGCGAGCAGCAGCCCGGCCAGCCACGACCGCTTGCGGTGCAAGCCGACCCGCTTCACGCACCAAAAGGTGGCACGGCACCACCGCCAGCACCGGGCTGCCGGACTGGCGCAAGGCGTCGGCCAGCCCTGGGGCCTGGTCCTGCAAGGCAGGGCCGTCGGCAGCGACGATCAGCAGCGACATGGCAGGGCGCCAAGCGGCGACGGGACGCACCTGCACTCACCCTAACGCGCCGGCGCCGCCACCCCCTCAACAGACCTGGCACGAATGCTGCATTGCAACAGCCACTGGGTGTGACGCTGCACCCAAGACCACCACGCCGGCGATCGCCGCCCGTGGCCCTGCCGACAAGCTCACCCTGCCTGGCCCGCGTGCCTGGTCGGCAAGCCTGCCGCACCGCCCCACCCTGCCCGGTGCCACCGGCAGCGCGAACCCACGAGCTTCGGAGTGCAGCCCATGAAAAAAATGAATCTGGTGTTGATCGGCAATGGCATGGCCGGTGTGCGCACGCTTGAAGAACTGCTCAAGATCGCGCCCGACCTCTACAACATCACCGTCTTCGGCGCCGAGCCGCATCCCAACTACAACCGCATCCTGCTCAGCCCGGTGCTGGCCGGCGAGCAGACCATCGACGAGATCATCCTCAACCCGCTGAGCTGGTACGCCGAGCACAACATCACGCTGCACCTGGGCCACAAGGTGGTCAAGGTGGACCGCAGCCGGCGCCAGGTGATCGCCGAGGACGGCCGTGGCGGCACCACGCTGGCCGACTACGACCGCCTGCTGATCGCCACCGGCAGCCTGCCGTTCATCCTGCCGGTACCGGGCAAGGACCTGCAGGGCGTGATCGCCTACCGCGACATCGCCGACACCCAGACCATGATCGCCACCGCCAAGACCCACCAGCATGCGGTGGTGATCGGCGGTGGCCTGCTGGGCCTGGAGGCCGCCAACGGCCTGATGCTGCGCGGCATGCAGGTCACGGTGGTGCACATCATGCCCTGGCTGATGGAGCGCCAGCTCGACGACGTGGCCGGCGGCCTGCTGCGCCAGTCGCTGGAGGCGCGCGGCCTGAAGTTCATGATCGGCGCCCAGACGCAAGCCCTGATCGGCGATGCCGAGGGCAGCAAATCGGGCCGGGTGATGGCGGTGCAGTTCAAGGACGGCACCGAGGTGCCGGCCGACCTGGTGGTGATGGCCGCCGGCATCCGCCCCAACAACCAGCTGGCGCTGAGCATGGGCCTGCACTGCGCCAACGACGGGCGCGGCGGCATCGTTGTCAGCGACACCCTGCAGACCACCACCGACGCCCGCATCTACTCGGTGGGCGAATGCGCGGCCCACCGCGGTATCGCCTACGGCCTGGTGGCCCCGCTGTTCGAGCAGGGCAAGGTCTGCGCGACGCACCTGGCGCAGTTCGGCATCGGCCGCTACACCGGTTCGCAGACATCGACCAAGCTGAAGGTCACCGGCATCGACCTCTTCTCGGCCGGCAACTTCACCGGCGGCGCTGATTGCGAAGAGATCGTGATGTCCGACCCGAAAGGCGGCGTCTACAAAAAGCTCGTCATCCAAAACGACCAGCTGATCGGCGCCTGCCTGTACGGCGACACGGTGGACGGAAGCTGGTACTTCAAATTGCTGCGCGAAGGCCGCAAGATTTCCGACATCCGCGACAAGCTGATGTTCGGTGAATCGAACATCGGCGACGTCGGCCACCAGGGCCACAGCAAGGCGGCGGCGATGGCCGATGCCGACGAAGTGTGCGGCTGCAACGGCGTCACCAAAGGCACGATCTGCAAGGCGATCAAGGAGAAAGGCCTGTTCACCCTCGACGAGGTGCGCAAGCACACCAAGGCGAGTGCCAGCTGCGGCTCGTGCACTGGCCTGGTCGAGCAGTTGCTGATGTTCACCGCCGGCGGTGACTACTCCAAAGCGCCGACCAAGAAGGCGATGTGTGGCTGCACCGACGCCAGCCACCAGGAAGCGCGCGACGCGATCCGCAACGACAAGCTGCTCACCATCGCGAGCGTCTACGAGCACCTGGGCTGGCGCACGCCGAACGGCTGCTCGTCATGCCGCCCGGCCATCAACTACTACCTGATCAGCACTTGGCCGAAAGAGTCGAAGGATGACCCGCAAAGCCGCTACATCAACGAGCGCAGTCACGCCAACATCCAGAAGGACGGCACCTACAGCGTGATCCCGCGCATGTGGGGTGGCGAGACCACCGCCGACGAGTTGCGCCGCATCGCCGACGCGGTCGACAAGTACAAGATCCCGACCGTCAAGGTCACTGGTGGCCAGCGCATCGACCTGCTGGGCGTGAAGAAGGAAGACCTGGTCAATGTGTGGAAAGACATCGGCATGCCCTCGGGCCACGCCTATGCGAAGGCGCTGCGCACCGTGAAGACCTGCGTTGGCAGCGAGTGGTGCCGCATGGGCACGCAGGACAGCACGCAGATGGGCAAGGACCTGGAGCGCGCGATGTGGCGCATGTACGCGCCGCACAAGGTGAAGTTCGCCGTGTCGGGCTGCCCGCGCAACTGCGCCGAGGCCGGCATCAAGGACGTCGGCGTGATCGGCGTGGACAGCGGCTGGGAGATGTACATCGCCGGCAACGGTGGCATCAAGACCGAGGTCGCGCACTTCTTCGTCAAGGTCAAGACGGCCGAGGAAGTGCTCGAGTACACCGGCGCCTTCTGCGAGCTGTACCGCCAGGAAGGCTGGTACCTGGAACGCACCGTGCATTACGTGAGTCGGGTCGGCCTGGACTACGTCAAGAAAAAGATCCTCGATGACCACGAAGGCCGCAAGGCGCTGTGGGCGCAGCTGCAGGCCGCGCTGGACGGCGAACCCGACCCCTGGTTCGAGTTCGACAAGGCCGCGGTCGATACGCGGCAGTTCGTTCCGGTGGAGGTGGTGGCATGAGCGACTGGAAGCCGATCTGCCGCGTCGATGACATTCCGGTGCTGGGGGCGAGGCGGGTGGAACGCCCGCGCGGCATCGCGGTGGCGATCTTCCGCAACACAGAAGACCAGGTCTTCGCGCTGCTCGACCGCTGCCCGCACAAGGGCGGCCCGCTGAGCCAGGGCATCGTGTTCGGCACCAGCGTCGCCTGCCCGCTGCACAACTGGACCATCGGCCTGGCCGACGGCTGTGCGCAAACGCCCGACGTCGGCTGCACCGTGCCGTTTGCCGTCAAGGTCGAGGCGGGGGAGGTCTTGCTGAACGCAGCCGAGCTGGCCTCGCTGGCGCTGGACCTTCAGCCGCCGCGGGCCGGCCCGGGGGCCTCCACCGGCGCGCTGGGTGACCAGACTTTCGAAGTGCAGACACCACACAGCCCATGACCCAGGAAACGCGCTCCACCTGCCCTTACTGCGGGGTGGGCTGCGGCGTGATCATCGAGAGCGACGGTCGGCAGATCACCGGCGTGCGAGGTGATCCCCAACACCCGGCGAACTTCGGCCGGCTGTGCACCAAGGGCAGCACGCTGCACCTGACGGCTGCGCAACCGGTGACGCTGCAGACCCGGCTGTTGCAACCGCAGATGCGTGCCGAGCGCGGTGGTGTCCCGCAGCCTGTCAGTTGGGACCACGCGCTCGACCACCTGGCCGATCGCTTCGCCTCGGTCATCACCACGCACGGCCCCGATGCGGTTGGCTTCTACCTGTCAGGCCAGCTGCTGACCGAGGACTACTACGTCTACAACAAGCTGGCCAAGGGCCTGATCGGCACCAACAACGTCGACACCAATTCGCGGCTGTGCATGAGCAGCGCGGTGGCGGGCTACAAGGCGACGCTGGGCGCCGATTCACCGCCCGCCTGCTACGACGACCTGAACCACGCCGACACGCTGTTCATCGCCGGCTCGAATGCCGCGTTCGCGCACCCGATCCTGTTCCGCCGCATCGAGGACGCCAAGCGGGCACGCCCCGGGCTGCGCCTGATCGTCGTCGACCCGCGCCGCACCGAAACCGCCGACGCGGCCGATCTGTTCCTGCAGATCCTGCCAGGCACCGACGTGGCGCTGTTCAACGGCATGCTGCACCTGATGCTGTGGGAAGGCCTGACCGACACGGCCCACATCGCCGCACACACCCACGGCTTCGAGGCCTTGCGCAACCGGGTGCGCGACTACGCACCGAAGGCAGTGGCGCCACTCTGCGGCATCGCCGAAGCCGACCTGGTGCAGGCCGCCCGCTGGTTTGCCGGACTGGACGGCGCCGACACCTCGCAGCGCCGCCCCACGCTGTCGCTGTACTGCCAAGGTTTGAATCAGAGCAGCAGCGGCACCGCGAAGAACGCGGCGCTGATCAACCTGCATCTGGCCTGTGGGCAGATCGGCAAGGTCGGCGCCGGTCCGTTCTCGCTGACCGGGCAGCCCAACGCGATGGGTGGCCGCGAGGTCGGCGGGCTGGCCACCGCACTGAGCGCCCACCGCGACCTGGCCAACCCTGAGCACCGCGCCGAAGTGGCCCGGCTGTGGCAGGTCGATGAGGTGCCACAGGCGCCGGGCAAGAGCGCGGTCGAGATGTTCGAGGCCGCGGCCGACGGGCAGATCAAGGCGCTGTGGATCGCCTGCACGAACCCGGCGCAATCGATGCCCAACCAGGCTGCGGTGCGCCGCGCGCTCGAGCGCTGTGAACTTGTCGTCGTGCAGGAGGCCTA
Source organism: Burkholderiales bacterium (assembly GCA_031380885.1). Classification (GTDB taxonomy): domain Bacteria; phylum Pseudomonadota; class Gammaproteobacteria; order Burkholderiales; family Burkholderiaceae_C; genus PBB1. Next base: position 4,789 of record JANMXL010000059.1, read on the forward strand.
CGCCACCACCGCCACCGCGCGCTACGCCGACGTGCTGCTGCCGGCCACCTCGTGGGGCGAGAAGGACGGCACCGTCACCAACAGCGAGCGCTGCATCAGCCGCGTGCGAGCGGCCGTTGATGCGCCGGGCGAGGCCCGCCACGACTGGCACATCGGTGTCGATTTCGCGCGCCGGCTTGAAAAGCGTCTGCACGCCGAGCCGAAAACCTCGGCTCGCCTGCGCCCGAATGCCGCCTCGCTGTTTCCATACGGCGACGCGCGCTCGGTGTGGAACGAGCACCGCGAATCGACGCGCGGCCGCGACCTGGACATCACCGGGCTGGACTACGCCCGGCTCGAGCAGTCGCCCGCGCAGTGGCCGTTTCCCGAAGGCGCCAGCGCCGGGCGGGCGCGGCTCTATGAAGATGGCCACTACGCCACGGCCGACGGCAAAGCCCGCTTCGCCGACACCGCCTATGAGCCCGTGGCCGAGGCGCGCGACGCCCGCTATTCCTACGCGCTGAACACCGGCCGTCTGCGCGACCAGTGGCACGGCATGAGCCGCACCGGCACGCTGGGGCGCCTGTTCGGCCACGAGCCGGAACCGGGTGTGGACATGCACCCGCATGACATGCTGCGCTTGGGGCTGTCGGCCGGCGACCTGGTGCAGCTGAGTTCGCGCCGCGGCGAGGTCATCCTGCCGGCGCGTGCCAGCCCGCAGGTGTCGCCGATGCAGTGCTTCATCGCGATGCACTGGGGTGACGAGTACATCTGGGGCGCCAACGCCAAAGGCCAGCGGGCAGCGGGCGTCAACGCATTGACCTCGCCCGCCTACTGCCCGCAGTCGAAGCAGCCGGAGCTGAAGCACGCCGCGGTCAAGATCATCAAGGTGGAGCTGCCGTGGCGACTGCTGGCGCTGGCCTGGCTGCCCGAGGGCGAGGTGCTGACCCTGAAACAGAAGCTGGGCGAGTTGGTCGAGCGCCTGGGCAGCGCGCTGCCGTTTGCGCTGTGTGTGCCGTTCGGTCGTGAACGCACCGGGCTGCTGTTGCGCGCGGCGGCGCCAGAACCGCCGCCGCAGGCATGGTTGGAAGCACTGGAAGACCTGTTCGGGCTGGGCCAGGCCGGCGTGCTGCATTACGCCGATGGCAAGCGCGGACAGCGGCGCAGCATGCGACTGGTCACCCAAACCGATGGCAGCCAGCGCCTCGATGGCCTGCTGCTGGGCGGTGACACCAGCGCCGAGGCGTGGGTCAAGACGGTGCTGCAAGACGAACTGCCCGCGCAGGCCTACGGCCGGCTGCTGCTGTCCCCGGGCGCGACGCCGCCGGTTGCCGTTGCGGCGCGGGGCAAACAGGTGTGCAGTTGCCTCGACGTCAGCGAGCCGCGGATCGTGGGCCTGCTGAAAGCCTGCAACGGCAGCGACGACGCGCGCTTGTCGCAATTGCAGCAAGGGCTGAAGTGCGGCACGCAGTGCGGCTCCTGCGTGCCCGAATTGAAACGGCTGGTGCGGGCGACCGCCGCCCAGCCGGCATGAACCCATTCACATCAAGGACATCATCCCGATGAACCCGATCCCTGTTGCGAATGCGGCTTGCCGCGGCACCGTGATGCTGGTCGGCGCCGGCCCGGGCGACCCGGAACTGCTGACGTTGAAGGCGGTGCGCGCGATCCGTCGCGCCACCGTGCTGCTGGTCGATGACCTGGTCGGCGACGAGGTGCTGCGCTATGCGCGCCGCTCGACGCGCATCGTTCACGTCGGCAAGCGCGGCGGTTGCCAGAGCACGCCGCAGGCCTTCATCCAGCAGCTGATGCTGCGAGAGGCGCAATCCGGCGAGCGGGTGGTGCGGCTGAAGGGCGGCGACCCGTTCGTCTTCGGGCGCGGCGGCGAGGAAGCGGAGTACCTGCGTGCGCACGGTGTCGAGGTCGAAGTTGTCAACGGCATCACCTCGGGCCTGGCGGCCGCGACCGCCTTGCAGGTGCCGCTGACGCACCGTGAGCATGCCCACGGCGTGATCCTGGTCACCGGCCATGCGAAGCAGGGCGAGGCCGGGCTGCACTGGCCGACGCTGGCCGCCGCGGCCGCCCAGGGGCTGACGCTGGTGATCTATATGAGCGTGGCCACCGCCGCCGAGGTGCAGGGCGGGCTGCTGCCCGCGCTGCCTGCGAGCACGCCGGTGGCGGTGGTGCAGCACGCCAGCCTGCCGCAGCAGCGCCAAGCGGTCGGGGCGCTCGGCGGTCTGGTGGCGCTGATTGCGCAGCACGGCCTGGGCAGCCCCGCCATCATCCTGGTCGGTGATGTGTTGAGTGGTTTGCAGCAGGTGGCCGGCGCCGACGCCCAGGCGCGCGCGGCCTGAACGCCATGCGCAGCAGCGCTCTGCCGCGCAAAGCCGCACGAGTTCGGCCTGTGGCGGCACCCCGAAAAGCGTCCGGAATCGCCTTCTGCCGTTAGGCTCGCCGAATGCGTGATGTCTGCGGAATCCTGCTGCTGTGTGCGACCGCTGCGCTGACCTGCCCGCTCGCCCAGGCCGCCGACCCGATGGCGCCCGAAGTCATGGCGGCGATGCGCGAGTCAGGCGTGCCGTTCAAAAGCTTCGGCTTCTATGCCCGCCCGGTCGAGCGTGCCGGGAGGGCCGATAGGTTCGAGGAGGGGCAGGGCGCCAAGCCGCTGGCGTCGTTGAACGCCGAGCAGACGTTTTGGCTGGCATCGACCACCAAAGTGGTCACCTCGCTGGCGGCGCTCGATCTGCTGGGCCCCGCCTACCTGTGGCCACTGCGGGCGCATGCCACCGCCCCGGTGGTCAACGGCCAGCTGCGCGGCGACCTGGTGATCGCCGGCAACCGGCATCCGATCACCGCCGACGAGTTGCGCCTGTGGTTCAAGCAGATGCGCGCGGAAGGTTTGCAGGGCATCAACGGGCAGCTGGTGCTCGAGGGCGTTTTGCTGTTGCCTGAGGGCAGCGCAGATGACGACGATGACGTCAGCGCTGCGAGCTCCGCGCCCACTGCCACCGCCACCGGTGCGCGCAGCGATGCGGCGCGTGCCTACAACGAAGGCTCGATGGTGCTGTCGATCGAACCCGGTCCGGGCGATCGCGCGAAGATCGGGCTGACGCCGAAACCGTACGACGTGGTGATCGTCAACGATGTGCTGATGGGCGGGCCCTGCGATGCCTGGGCGCGCTGGGCCAACCCGGGCGACAACTTCGGCCCGAAACCCCATTTGTGGGTGCGCGGCCGCTGGGATGCCAGCTGTCCGAAGGAATACGTGGCCTATGTGCGCCCGCTGCCCGGCATGACCGGCAGCTCGAATGTGGTGCTCCCAGCCCTCGGGGTGGCCTCATCCCCGCTGAGCGTGTCCTCGGTCGGCCGTGCCGTCGCAGCGCTGTGGGCCGAGACCGGTGGCACGCTGCGCGGCCGCGTGGTCGAGACCGGCAACCGCCCGGACGAGCTGCCCACATCGAAGGTGAAGGCACAGTGGCGCAGCGAGTTCTCGATCCCGCTGTCGCAGGTGGTGCGTGAAATCAACAAGACCAGCGACAACGAGGCCGCGCGCAGCCTGCTGCTGTCACTGTCGGCCGATGGACTGCCGCCCAGCCGCGCACGGCAGGACGCGAAGAACCGCGTCCACGAGTGGCTGCGCGGCCAGGGGCTGGTCGACGGCGACATCCGCGTCGACCTGGGCTCCGGTCAGTCGCGTGAAGAACGCGGCCGGCCTCGCGCGATGGTGCAGCTGCTGTGCAACGCCTGGCGCACCAAGGGCGCCCAGGCCTTTGTCGACTCATTGCCGATCGCAGGCGTCGACGGCACGCTGGCCAACCGCATGCGCGATGGGCTGGCCAAGGGCCAGGCCTTCCTGAAGACCGGCACGCTCAGCGACACCCGCGCCCTCGCCGGCTATGTGCGCAGCCGCAGCGGCACGGTCTACGCCGTGACTGCGATCGTCAACCACCCCGACGCCGCCCGCGCCCGACCTGCGCTCGATGCGTTCATCGGCTGGTTGGTCAAGCACGGTTGAAGCCAACTGACCGCGCGGCCTTTGAAGGACGCGCGGTTTCCTGGATTGACCCCGCTTACTCGTCTCGCGAACCCGCGATGCCAAACAGCGCCAGCAACGACTGGAACACGTTGTAAAGGCTGAGGTAGACCCCCAGCGTGGCGGTGATGTAGTTGGTTTCCAACCCGTCCTTGACCCGCTTCAGGTCATACAGGATGAAGGCCGAGAAGATGCCGATGGCGATCACCGACAGCGTGATCATCAGCGCGCTCGACTGGATGAAGAAGTTCGCGATGCCAGCCACCAGCAACATGATCATGCCGATGAACAGGAACTTGCCCATCGAGCTCAGGTCACGCTTGATGATGCTCGACAGGGTCGCCATGCCCAGGAAGATCGCCCCGGTGCCGGCAAACGCCATCATGATCAAGCTGGCGCCGTTGGACAGGCCCAGCACTGCACCGACCATGCGCGACAGCATCAGGCCCATGAAGAAGGTGAAGCCCAGCAGAACGGGCACGCCCGCGGCCGAGTTCTTGGTCTTCTCGATGGCGTACATGAAGCCGAACGCGCCGCCGAGGAACACGACCAGGCTGATGCCCGGCGACATCATGCTGGCAATGCCACTGGTGACGCCGATCCAGGCGCCTAACACGGTGGGCACCATCGAGAGCGCCAGCAGCCAGTAGGTGTTGCGCAGCACGCGGTTGCGCTCAGCCACAACAGCCGGGCTGGCCGAGGTGACGGAAGAGACATTGAGAGCGGAGTTCATGTCGAGTCCTTCAGACTGAAAAAAAGCGAATGTGGCGGCAGCGGCAGCGCCGCGCCGTTGCGGTGTGTCTATCGGGCGTGCCCGGAACCTGCCAGGGAAGGGCCGCGGCGCAGGCCGCGACGATGCTCACGCTGCGAGGTGCGCAGCGCGCGGCGGGCGCTGTGGTCCGTCGAGGTAGGGCGCGATCCACGCCACGGTGGCGTACGGGCCGGGCCACGTCATCAACAGCAAGGTTGACGGTGCGTCGGCGTCGGTGGGCAACAGACCGACCAGATCCACCACGCCTTCTTCGGCGGCTTGCGTCGTCTGATCACCGGCCGATGCATGGCCTTCTGAACCGGCTGCCTGAAGTGTTAGTGCCGCGACCGCGGCGCCCTCGTGCTGATACACGCTGATCGACACAGGCGAGCTTGCCGATCGATCCACCGTGTGGCCGGACCAGACCAGCACAAGTGCCAGCAGCAGAAGCAATACCCGCGAGTTCGTCACCAATTGATTGTATGAGGCGCCTTGCGCCCCCACGAACTCAACGGTTGCTCACGCCGAGGTGTTCAGCCAGCCGCGACAGGAATTTTGCCGATCTTCGCCTGCCACTCCTTCGGCCCGGTCTCGTGGACCGAGGTGCCGTTCGAGTCGACCGCCACCGTCACCGGCATGTCGGTGATGTCGAATTCGTAGATGGCTTCCATGCCGAGATCAGCAAACCCGACCACCTTGGCCTGCTTGATGGCCTTGCTGACCAAGTAGGCCGCGCCGCCCACTGCCATCAGGTAGGCGCTCTTGTGCTTCTTGATCGCAGCGATGCCCGCCGGGCCGCGCTCGGCCTTGCCGATCATGCCGATCAGGCCGGTTTCGGCCAGCATCATCTCGGTGAACTTGTCCATCCGCGTCGCGGTGGTCGGGCCGGCCGGGCCGACGACCTCATCGCGCACCGGATCGACCGGGCCGACGTAGTAAATCACGCGGTCGGTGAAATCGACAGGCAATTGTTCACCCTTGCCCAACATGTCCTGGATGCGCTTGTGCGCCGCATCGCGGCCGGTCAGCATCTTGCCGGACAGCAGCAGCGTGTCGCCCGGCTTCCAGCTGGCGACCTCCGCCTTGGTCAGCGTGTTCAGATCGACCTTTTTGCTCTGGTTGTAGTCGGGCTGCCAGTGGACATCGGGCCACAAGTCGAGGCTCGGAGGGTCGATGTAGGCCGGGCCGGCACCGTCGAGCACGAAGTGCGCATGGCGTGTGGCGGCGCAATTCGGGATCATCGCGACAGGCTTGCTGGCCGCGTGCGTCGGATACATCGCGATCTTCACGTCGAGCACCGTGGTCAGGCCGCCCAGGCCCTGAGCGCCGATGCCCAGCGCGTTGATCTGGTCGCACAGCTGGATGCGCAGTTCCTCGGTCTTGTTTTGCGGGCCGCGCGCCTTCAGCTCGTACATGTCGATCGGATCCATCAGGATCTCTTTGGCCATCAGCATGGCCTTTTCAGCGGTGCCGCCGATGCCGATGCCCAGCATGCCGGGCGGGCACCAGCCAGCGCCCATGGTCGGCACGGTTTTCATCACCCAGTCGACCAGGCTGTCGCTCGGGTTCAGCATCACGAACTTGCTCTTGTTCTCGCTGCCGCCGCCCTTGGCCGCGACCTGCACGTCCACCGTGTTGCCGGGCACCACCGTCATGTGGACGACGGCGGGGGTGTTGTCCTTGGTGTTCTTGCGCTCGAAATGCGGGTCAGCCACGATGCTGGCGCGCAGCACGTTGTCCGGATTGAGGTAGCCGCGGCGCACACCCGCGTTGACGGCATCCTCGATGCTGCCGCTGAAGCCCTCGAAGCGCACGTCCATGCCGATCTTCAGAAACACGTTGACGATGCCGGTGTCCTGGCAGATCGGCCGGCGGCCTTCGGCGCACATCTTCGAGTTGGTCAGGATCTGCGCAATCGCGTCTTTGGCCGCCGGGCTCTGTTCGGCCTCGTAGGCTCGTGCCAGGTGGGCGATGTAGTCAGCAGGGTGGTAATAGCTGATGTACTGCAGCGCAGCGGCGATCGATTCGACGAGGTCGTCTTGGCGGATGGTGGTCATGGGTGATGAGCTCATTTTCGAGGCGCGCTCAGTGCGGCTTCGATGGTGTCGCGTTCGACATCAGGCGATCGGTCGCGGCAATGGCGATGGCAGACAACAAGAAGGTGATGTGGATCATGGTTTGCCACAGCAGCACCTTCTCGCTGTAATTGCCGGCGCTGATGAAGGTCTTCAGCAGGTGTATGGAGCTGATGCCGATGATTGCGGTGGCCAGCTTCACCTTCAGCACTGAGGCATTCACGTGGCTCAGCCACTCGGGCTGGTCGGGATGCTCTTCCAGGCCCATGCGCGACACAAAGGTCTCGTAGCCGCCGATGATGACCATGATCAACAGATTGGAAATCATCACCACGTCAATCAACGCGAGCACGACGAGCATGATCACCGTCTCGTTCAACTTGGGCGCTTCGTAGCCGATCACCGCACCCGCGGCATCCTTGATCGGAGCGAGCTGGTAGCCAATGCTCTGAACCAGCGCGGCGAGCGCTTTCTCGCTGCCGAACACGGCTTCAATCAAGTGAACCAGTTCGACCCAGAAATGGAAAACGTACACCGCCTGTGCCAAGATCAATCCGAGGTACAGCGGCAGTTGCAACCATCGGGTGGCGAAGATCGCCGCGGGCAGCGGTCGCAGCCGATGGATCGATTTCGGCGGGGTCGGAAGGCTCATGAGGGGGCTCGATAAGGGGCATCCGGATGCCTCGCCGTCGATATGAAGCGGGGTACAACCGGGCCGCGGCGGATTGTAGGCAGTGTCGGGGTATTCGATGTTTGACAGGCCTCGGGTCGCAGAGTAAGCGCTTCGTAAGAGCCAGCCACTAATGTCAAGAAACCAAAAATCGACGTCCAAGAGGGCGCAAACGGCGGGCGCAGCACCGCTGCGACGTGAACAACACAAAGCAGGAGACGACCATGAGTGATTCCACGTCCGTGAAGCACTACGCTCCACCAGCCGATCTGGCGCGCGATGCCCACGTGTCGGGCATGGCCCAGTACCAGGCGCTGTGCGCCGAAGCCGAAGCCGATTACACCGGCTACTGGGCACGGCTGGCGCGTGAGACGCTGATCTGGAAAACCCCGTTCACCCGCTCGCTCGACGACAGCGCGGCGCCGTTTTTCAAGTGGTTCGAAGACGGCACGCTGAACGCTTCCTACAACTGCCTCGACCGGCAGATCGATGCCGGGCTGGGCGACAAGGTCGCGATCATCTTCGAAGCCGACGGCAGTGATGTCACCAGGGTGACCTACCGTGAGTTGCTGGCGCGCACCTGCCAGTTCGCGAATGCGTTGAAAGCCCGCGGCGTCAAGAAGGGAGACCGCGTCGTCATCTACATGTCGATGAGCGTCGAGGGTGTCATCGCGATGCAGGCCTGTGCGCGCATCGGCGCCACGCACTCGGTGGTGTTTGGCGGGTTTTCGGCGCAAAGCCTGCAGGACCGCATCAAGGACACCGGCGCGGTGCTGGTCATCACCGCCGACGAGCAACTGCGTGGCGGCAAGTCGCTGCCGCTCAAAGCGATCGTCGACGAGGCATTGGCGTCGGGCCCCTGCGACACGGTGAAGGACGTGATCGTTTACCGCCGCACCGGCGGCAAGATCGCCTGGAACCCGCGTGACCTGTGGCTGCACGAGGTGATGGCTGCGCAACCCAGCACCTGCGAGCCGGAATGGGTCGGTGCCGAGCACCCGCTGTTCCTGCTGTACACCTCGGGCTCGACCGGCAAGCCCAAAGGCGTGCAGCACTCGACCGGTGGCTACCTGCTGCACGCGATGCTGACCACGAAGTGGACGTTCGACCTGAAGCCTGCCGACATCTTCTGGTGCACCGCTGACATTGGCTGGGTCACCGGCCACACCTACATCGCCTACGGCCCGCTGGCGCTCGGCGGTACGCAGATTGTGTTTGAAGGCATACCGACCTACCCGGATGCCGACCGCTTCTGGCGAATGATTCAGGACCACAAGGTCAGCATCTTCTACACCGCGCCGACGGCGATCCGCTCGCTGATCAAGGCGGCGGAAAGCAACGCTGCGGTGCACCCTGACCGCTACGACCTGAGCAGCCTGCGCATCCTCGGCTCGGTCGGCGAGCCGATCAACCCGGCCGCCTGGGAGTGGTACCACCAGCACATCGGTGGCGGTCGCTGCCCGATCGTCGACACCTTCTGGCAGACCGAAACCGGTGGCCACATGATCACGCCGTTGCCCGGTGCGACCACGCTGGTGCCGGGTTCGTGCACGCTGCCGTTCCCCGGCATCATGGCCGCCATCGTCGACGAGGCGGGCAAGGACGTGCCGAACGGGCAGGGCGGCATCCTGGTCGTCAAGAAGCCATGGCCCAGCATGATCCGCACGATCTGGGGTGATCCACAGCGCTTTGCGAAAAGCTACTACCCGGACGACTTCCACGGCAAGTACTACCTGGCCGGCGACGGCGCGATCCGTGACGCGAGAACAGGCTACTTCACCATCACCGGCCGCATCGACGATGTGCTGAACGTGTCGGGCCACCGCATGGGCACGATGGAGATCGAGTCCGCGCTGGTCAGTTGCACCGAACTGGTGGCAGAAGCCGCAGTGGTCGGCCGGCCTGATGACACCACCGGCGAGGCGATCTGCGCGTTCGTCGTGTTGAAGCGTTCACGCCCGACGGGCGATGAAGCCAAAGCGATCGCGAAGCAGTTGCGCGACTGGGTGGGCAAGGAAATCGGCCCGATCGCCAAGCCCAAGGACATCCGCTTCGGCGACAACCTGCCGAAGACACGCTCAGGCAAGATCATGCGCCGCCTGCTGCGCTCGGTCGCCAAGGGCGAGGCGGTGACGCAGGACACCAGCACGCTGGAGAACCCGGCGATCCTGGATCAATTGGGGCAGGCGTACTGAAACCAGAGCTTCGTCGGAAAAGGAAAAGCCCCGCACGCGGGGCTTTTCTCTGCGGTGACGACATCGACAGCGTCGTCAGGCCGTGGCTTTCACTTCACGGTCAGTATCCACTCCACCAGCTTCTTGGCTTCGGCGTCCGACACTTGCGGGTTGGCCGGCATCGGGATGGCGCCCCAGACGCCACCGCCGCCCTTGCGCACCTTGGTGGCCAGTACAGCGACGGCCTTTTTGTCGTCAGCGTACTTCGCCGCCACCTCCTTGTAGCTAGGGCCGATGCGCTTGGCGTCGACGGCATGGCAGGCGAGGCAGCCTTTTTTCTCAGCCAGTTCGGGATTGGCAAACGCCGATGTGCTCATCAGCAAGGTGGAAGTCACAAGGATGGCAATTTTCATGGGGTTCTCTTGAGTCCGGTTGCGCTCCAACGTGCGTGCGATCGCGGTCGTTGACAGCGTGTGCTGATATACATTCACAACGGCGGATTTTAGGGCAGCCGATTTGCTGGCACCGGTCACCATCGCCCTGCCAAATCGAGGAGATCGCCGTGTACATGGTCGTGTTGGGCGTCTTGCTGCTCATCTTGAAACTCGCCGATTTCGGGCCCGTGGGTCAGTGGTCTTACTGGGCGGTGCTGTGGCCGTTCGCGCTGGCGGTGATGTGGTGGACTTACGCTGACAGTTCGGGGTTGAACAAACGGCGCGAGATCGAGAAGATGGAAGAGCGCAAGAAAAAGCGCCGCCAGGACAACCTGGAGGCGCTGGGCATGGACCCGCGGAGCCGGCGCAAGCGCTGAGACACTCAGCGCTGCCCCGGCAGCTCATTCAAACTTGTCGAGCACCGCACCTGAACTCGCGCTCGATGCGTTGCGCGCAAACTTGGCCAGCACACCCCGCGTGTAGCGCGGCGCAGGCGGTGCCCATGCTGCACGGCGACGGGCAACCTCGGCCTCGCTGACGTTGAGTTGCAGGCTCAGCGTGTGCGCGTCGATGGTGATGGAATCGCCTTCGTGGACCAGCGCGATCAGGCCGCCGGCATAGGCCTCGGGTGCCACATGTCCGACCACCATGCCCCAGGTGCCGCCTGAGAAGCGGCCATCGGTGATCAAGCCGACCGATTCGCCCAGGCCCTGACCGATCAGTGCGCCGGTCGGGGCCAACATTTCCGGCATGCCCGGCGCGCCCTTCGGGCCCAGGTAGCGCAGCACCATCACGTCACCAGCGACGATCTTCTTCGCCAGGATCGCGGCCAGCGCCGATTGCTCGTCGTCGAACACCCGCGCCGGGCCGGTGATCACCGGGTTCTTCAAGCCGGTGATCTTGGCGACACAGCCTTCTGGCGACAAATTGCCTTTCAGGATGGCCAGGTGCCCTTCGGCATACATCGGGTTGCCGATCGGGCGGATTACGTCCTGGTCGGCTCGCGGCACGTCCGGGATGTCGGTCAGGTTCTCGGCCACTGTCTTGCCGGTGATCGTCATGCAGTCGCCGTGCAACAAGCCGGCGGCGAGCAGCGTCTTCATCACCTGCGGAATGCCGCCGGCGCGGTGCAGGTCGATCGCGAGGTAGCGGCCGCTCGGCTTCAAGTCGCACAGCACCGGCACCTTGCGGCGCACCCGCTCGAAGTCATCGATGCTCCATTCAACTTCGGCCGCGTGGGCGATCGCCAGGAAGTGCAGCACCGCGTTGGTCGAGCCACCGGTGGCCATGATCACCGCCACCGCGTTCTCGATGCTCTTTCGATTGACGATGTCGCGCGGCTTCAGGTCGGCCTTGACGGCTTCGACCAGCACGCGTGCCGCCTCCTTGGTGCGGGCGACGATCGGGTCTTCAACGTTGGCCATCGTCGACGAAAACGGCAGGCTCATGCCCAGCGCCTCGAACGACGAGCTCATCGTGTTGGCGGTGTACATGCCGCCGCAGGAGCCGCTGCCGGGGATGGCGCGGCGCTCGATCTGGCAGAAATCTTCTTCACTCTTGTTGCCGGCGCTGAACTGGCCGACCGCCTCGAACACGCTGACGATGTTCAGATCCTGGCCCTTGTAGCGGCCGGGCAGGATGGTGCCGCCATAGACGTAGATGGCCGGCACGTTGGCGCGCAGCATCCCCATCATGCCGCCGGGCATGTTCTTGTCGCAGCCGCCGACCACCAGCACGCCGTCCATCCACTGGCCGCCGACGCAGGTCTCGATGCAATCGGCGATGACTTCGCGCGACACCAGGCTGTACTTCATGCCTTCGGTGCCCATGGCCATCCCGTCGGAGATCGTTGGTGTGCCGAAGATCTGCGCATTGCCACCAGCCGCTTCGATGCCAGCGACCGCCGCATCGGCCAGCTTCTGCAGGCCCGAATTGCAGGGCGTGATCGTCGAGTGCCCGTTGGCCACGCCGATCATCGGTTTCTTGAAGTCGCCTTCCTCGTAACCGAGGGCGTAATACATCGAGCGGTTCGGTGCGCGGGCGACGCCTTCGGTGATGTTCTTGGAGCGACGATTGATGGTCATCAGAGCCTCCTGGCGATGTCGGGATGCGAAGTATCGCCACGGCGGCAGGCGCAGTCCAATATATTGTCGACTGCGTAGTGATCTGTGGAGGCTATCAATGACCGAGCTGCGAGCGTGGCGTCAGTTCCTTGTCCTGGCTGAAGAGCTGCACTTCGGGCGGGCCGCGCAACGGTTGAACATGACGCAGCCACCGCTGACGATGGCGATTCAGGCGTTGGAGCGCAAGCTGGGTGCACGGCTGTTTGAGCGCACGCAACGTTCGGTGGCTCTGGCGCCTGCGGGGCGGGCGCTGCTGCCCGAAGTGCGGCGCCTGCTGCAGGCCGCCGACGACCTGCCGCGCCAGGCGCAGGCCGCTGCGGCCGGGTTGTCAGGCCGGCTCAGGCTGGCGTTCGTGTCGAGCATCGCCTACGGTCCGCTGCCCGAGTGGTTGCGTTCGTTCCGCCATGCCAACCCGGACGTCGTGCTGGCGCTGCGCGAGGCAACGCTCGACGTTCAACTCGATGCGTTCGCCTCCGGCGAGATCGACGCCGGCTTCGTGCTGCACGCAAAAGGCGCCGTGCCGCCGGGCTTGCAGGCCTGGCGCGCGCTGCGTGAACCGCTGGTGATGGCGCTGCCTGATCGGCACCCGCTCACGGCAAGGCGCGCGCTGACGTTCGAGCGCGTTGCGGCCGAGCCACTGGTGATTTTTCCGAGGGCGATCGCGCCTTCGTTGTTCGATGCCATCGTCGGTCACTACCGTGCTTGCGGGCTGACCCCGGTGATCGCGCAGGAGGCGAATCAGATGCAAACCATCGTCAACCTGGTGTCGGTCGGCATCGGCGTCGCCTGGGTTCCGGCGTCGTTGATGCAGTTGCAGCGCCCGGGCGTGGTCTACCGCGCGCTGAGCGACGCGCCGCTGTCGTGCGACACCAGCCTGGTGTGGCGCGAAGGGGCGTTGCCAGTGGTGCAGCGCTTTGTCGGCCATGTGCAAGCAGCGCAGGCACAGCCTCCACAATCAGCGCCTTCCAACTCTCCCCGCCCGAAAGATTCCTGATGCTGGTGCATCCCCAGTTCGACCCCGTGGCCGTGTCGCTCGGACCTTTGCAGATTCATTGGTACGGCCTGACCTATCTGGTCGCCTTTGGTTTGTTCTTGTGGCTCGCCTCGCTGCGCACGAAGCAACCCCAGTTCGCGAGCGTGGGCTGGACGCGCCGCGACGTCGAAGACCTGCTGTTCTACGGCGTTATCGGCGTCGTGATCGGCGGTCGGCTGGGCTATGTTCTCTTCTACAAGCCGGGCCATTACCTGGTAAACCCGCTGGAGATCTTCGCGGTCTGGAAGGGGGGCATGGCCTTTCATGGCGGGCTGCTCGGGGTGCTGACGGCGATGTGGTGGTTCGCACGCTCTCGCGGGCGTCACTTCCTCGAAGTCACGGACCTGATCGCACCCTGTGTGCCGACCGGGCTGGCGTCAGGTCGCATGGGCAACTTCATCAATGGTGAGTTGTGGGGGCGCGCAGCCGACCCGTCGCTGCCGTGGGCGATGGTGTTTCCGCAGTCCGGCGTGTACATCCCGCGCCATCCATCGCAGCTGTACCAGTTCTTTCTGGAAGGGTTGCTGCTGTTTGCATTGCTGTGGATCTGCGCGCGCAAGCCGCGTGAACTCGGCGTCGTCTCGGGGCTGTTCTTGATTGGCTATGGCAGCTTCCGCTTCATCGTCGAGTACTTCCGTGAGCCAGACAGCTTTCTGGGCTTGCTCGCTCTCGACATGAGCATGGGTCAATGGCTGTGTGTACCGATGGTGCTGGCAGGTGCGGTGCTGGTGTGGGTGGGCCGGCAACGGCGCTTCAACACCCCCGCGCGGCGGCCCACTGGTGCTTGACGTTCAACACCTCGGATTGCCGTTGAAAGGCTTGCGATGAGATTGGTTTTCCTGGACACCGAAACCACCGGGCTCAGCCCGCAATCCGGCGACCGCATCATCGAGATCGGCTGCGTCGAGCTGGTCGATCGGCGACCCACCGGCCGCAACCTGCACCTGTACCTCAACCCGCAGCGATCCAGCCATCCCGATGCCCTGCGCATTCACGGACTCACCGATGCATTCCTGAGTGACAAGCCGCTGTTCGAGTCCGTGGTCGACCAGTTGCTGGTTTTTGTCGATGGCGCCGAGGTGGTGATCCACAACGCCAGCTTCGACATCAGCTTTCTCGATCACGAATTGAGCCGATTGAATCGACCGAAGTTCGCACTAGGCGTCGACAAGATCACCGACAGCTTGACGATGGCTCGCGAGTTGTTTCCCGGCAAGGCCAACTCGCTCGACGCGTTGTGCAAGCGGCTCGAAGTCGACAACAGCAACCGGTCTCTGCACGGCGCACTGCTCGACGCCGGCCTGCTGGCCGAGGTGTACGTCCGCATGACGCGGGGACAGAAGGCGCTAGTCGCCGAAGTCGACGATGCACCGGCAGTTCAGGAGGTGGTGCACATGGCTGATCTGCGCCAGTTCACGCTGCCTGTCGTCGTCGCCTGTGAAGATGAGCAGCTGGGGCACGACGCCTTGCTTGTCGAACTGGAAGTTGCGTCCATGGCCGGTGCGATCTGGGCTAAGTCTGTGGCAAACTAAGAGGCTGATTTGCTGGTGGGTCTCAGTGGTTCATATCACTGATCTGCGGCGTTTTCGGGCGGTTAACTCAGCGGTAGAGTGCCACCTTCACACGGTGGAAGTCGCAGGTTCGATCCCTGCACCGCCCACCATTTGGCAGGTCTTCAAACCCTGTGCTACAGTCGAGGGCTTCGCTGCTAGTCGGGCGGGTCGGTAGGAAGTTAGTTTGGGTGCTGAGTTAATAGCTTGCATTCGATTGACCGAGATACCGAAAGCGATGTACAGTCGCTGACTCGGTTGAAT
>JANMXL010000003.1:0-14351 GCA_031380885.1 Burkholderiales bacterium
TCACCACGATCGATCAGCTTTTGGATGATTTCGAGCGGGACATCTCGAACTGGAGCACACCATGAAGGCCATCATCGAAGTCAACAAGCGCGGTGCGGCGATTCGCTCGGCAAGACAGCAGATCAGCGCCGCGAGCCGCGGGCGGGCGCCGGACTACCGGCTGAGCTTCGAGTCGGCCCGCATGCTTTTTTCCGAGTTCACCCCGGCGCGCCTTGAGTTGCTCGACACGCTGCGCCGAGTCGGCCCGTGCAGCGTCTATGCGCTGGCGAAGGCCGCCGAGCGCAACTACTCGAATGTGCACACCGACGTGTCGCGCCTCGAAGAGCTGGGGCTGATCGAGCGCGACGAAGAAGGGTCGGTGCTGGTGCCTTACGAATCGGTCGAGATCGTCATGCCACTGGCCCAGGTGGCGTGATGACAGAGGCGCTCACACCCCCGTGCGTGCGAGCTTGGCGGTCAGGGCCTGTTGCAAGGTGTCGGCGCTGTCTTGAAGATGCGCCTGCGCTTCGTCGCTGAGGCGGGGGCGCTTGGCGGCGGTGTTCAGGCGGGTCAGCAGCGTTTGCGCTTGGGCGCGCACCAGGCTGCGCGCGTCGGCGCGGCTCAGTGCGCCGGGGCGCAGCAGCTGGTTGGCGATGCGGGTCACGTACTCGCGCTGCAGCTCGCGGCGCAGCGACGGGATGTCGCCCGACTGGCCCAGCTCGCTCCACACCGCGTCGTTCAGCCGACGGTACAACTCCGAGAGCCGCAGCGCGTCTTTCGGCAGCTTGTCTTCGCTGTCGAGCAGGCGCACCGACACGCTGTCGCTCAGCAGGTTGCCCAGCACATTGCGCTGCAGCTCGATCACCAGCGCGGCGAGTGAGAAGTCGGTCACCAGCGCGGTGGCCGGCGTGCCGTCGCTGCGCAATGCCGCGTCGCCGCGTTCGAGGAAATCGACCGCCAGCTTGCGTTGCAGCGCGGGTGAAATGCGGAAGCTGTCGGCCGACAGGAAGCCACGCGCCAGCAGATCGAGCGCGGCGCGCTGGTCGGCCGCCGGTTTGGGCGCCAAGGGGTCGCGGCCGCTGCCGGCATGGTCACGCAGCGTGCGCACGCCGCCAATCTGCCGCGTCAGCACCCCGGCCGCGCGGCCCATGTCGCGCAGCGCATAGGTGACCGAACGGCGCAGCACGGCGTAGTCCTGGTCGGCGGGCAAGGTGCGCGTTTCCTGGCGTGACAGCAAGTCGCGCGCAATCGCGATGCGCTTGCGCGCGAAGGCGACCACATCGGAGCCGAGGTCGAACTGCAGCGTCTCGGGGTCGACGCCGAAGAAGTTGTCTTCGTCGGTGCCGAAGGCCAGCTGCGGCTCGGCGCTGCGCGCGGCGATCTTCGCCAGCCCGCTGGTCTCCTGCTCGGGCGGCAGCGGGCGGTAGGCGTATTCGATCGCCCAGTAGTCGTACGGCCCGATGGTGGCGTTGAACACCGTGCCTTGCTTGGGCAAAGGCACGCCGGGTGCGGCCAGGTTCAGCGCGGCGTATTCCATCACCGAGCCGCTGATGCCGTGGGTGGCGGTGAAGGCTGGGTCGGCCAGCTGCGCTTCGGTGTAGACGCGCGACGAGCGGAAGTTGTGGCGCAGGCCCAGCGTGTGGCCGACCTCGTGCATCGTCACGTCTTTTATGTAGCCCTGCACGAACGCTTCGGCTTCAGCGCTGTCGGGCGCGATGTCGCCGCGGGATTCGAGCACATCGAGCGCATAGCCCAGCTGCTCGGCGGCCTGGTCGGCGTAGGCGCACCAGGACTGCGGCCGCATGCCGCGCGCGGCCAGTTCAGGCGGCAGCTCGGCCGAGGCATCAACGGGCGATGACGCCAGCACCTGAGAGCGCAGCGCACGCAGGCTGCGCGACGACAGGCTTTCAATGCCGATGTCGGCATCGAGGATCTCGCCCGACCGCGGGTCGACATGGCTGGGGCCGATGGCGCCGAACGACGGGTTCGAATTCGTCATCCAGCGCACCGAGGCGCGGCCGTAGTCCAGCGTGTCCCAGGTCGCATCTTCGGGCTGCACCAGGACGTGGATCGCGTCCTTGAAGCCGATCTTCTCGAAAGCCTTGTTCCATTCGAGGATGCCTGCAGTGATCGATGCGCGGTACTTCTCGGGGATGGTGCGATCCAGCCAGTAGGTGATCGGCTTGACGGGTGGCGACAACTCGGCGGCGGGGTCTGATTTTTCAAGCCGCCAGCGGTTGACAAAGCGCTGGCGCGGCGAGCGCGACAGGTCGTCGCTGAAGTCGGAGCGGTTGCTGGTGAAGTGGCCGACGCGGCCATCGGCCAGTCGCGGCGCCATCGGCTGCTCGGGCAATCTCGCCAGCGAATAGTGCAGCGTCATGAACAGGCTGCGCGGGTCAGGCACCGATTGCGGCTGCGAAGGTTGCGGTGCACCCGGTGGCGCGCCGCCGGGGTTCGGCAGCGAGATCGTGCCGGTGGCGTAATGGCTCAGCACCTCCAGCACCAGCAGGTCGTCGGTGGCGCGCACGTCGGTGATCACCGAGTTGCGCCCATCGAGCGCATAGCCCTGCCGGTACTGGCGTTGCAGGCCTTGGGCGATGCCCATCATGTCGTTGACGAACAGCGCGTTGGCTTCGACCAGCACCGATTTCCGATCGGGGTGCGGCAGGCTCACCACCGGCGTCGACGCCAGCAGGCTGGGCGAGAACGCCGCGTCGACCGCGCGGCCGGTGGGCGTCTTCGGGGCGGCGACGTATTCGGTGTTGCGCGCGACCATTTGCACCACGTTGTAGATGCGGCGGAACTCGATCACCAGCTCATCACCCATCAGGCCGCCGAAGAAGCGGCTCTCGCCGAGCCCGGTCTTCAGCTTCGGCGACAGGAACAGTGGCTGGTTGAAGTCCGAAGGCTTCAGCTCGATCCAGACCTTCTCGTCTTTCTGCCACAGCGTGAACAGGCCGCTCGTCTGCTTGGCGTCCTTGATCACCTCGGCGAAAGGTCGCAGCGCAGCGGGTGGCGCAGCCGCTGGCGGTGCTGCCCCCGGTGCCGCCGGAGGGCGGGCTGCCGCGCCGGCGGACATGGGGGTGGCAACCCCTGCAGATGCCGGCGCAGCCACGGCTCCGAACGGCGCGACCGCCGCGGATGCCCCGGTGGGTGCCGGCGCCGACGGCACCGCCGCACACCCGGCCAGCAGCAGCGCGCCCCCTGCCGCGGCCAGCTTCATTTCAGTGCCTTGAAGCGCACCCGCTTCGGCCGTGCGCCTTCCTCGCCGAGGCGCTTCTTCTTGTCGGCTTCGTACTCCTGGTAGTTGCCGTCGAAGAAGACCCATTTCGAGTCGCCTTCGGCCGCCAGGATGTGCGTCGCGATGCGGTCGAGGAACCAGCGGTCGTGGCTGATCACCATGATGCTGCCGGCGAATTCGAGCAGCGCGTCTTCGAGTGCGCGCAGCGTTTCCACGTCGAGGTCGTTCGACGGCTCGTCGAGCATCAGCACGTTGCCGCCTTGCGCCAGCGTCTTCGCCAGATGCAGTCGGCCGCGCTCGCCGCCCGACAGGCTGCCGACCAGCTTTTGCTGGTCGTTGCCCTTGAAATTGAAGCGCCCGATGTAGGCGCGGCTCGGCATCACGAACTTGCCGACGACGATGTTGTCGAGCCCACCCGACACGTCTTGCCACACCGTCTTGTCGGCGGCCAGCGATTCGCGGCTCTGGTCGACGAAGGCCATGCGTGCCGTCGGGCCGATCTTCACCGTGCCGCTGTCGGGCTTTTCCTGCCCGTTGATCAACTTGAACAGCGTCGACTTGCCGGCACCGTTCGGGCCGATGATGCCGACGATCGCACCAGCCGGCACCTGGAAGCTCAGGTTGTCGATCAGCACGCGGTCGCCGAAGCTCTTGGTCACGTTCTCGAACGAGATGACCTCGTGGCCGAGGCGCTCGCCGACCGGAATGAAGATCTCGTTCGTCTCGTTGCGCTTCTGATACTCGACGTCGGACAGTTCCTCGAAGCGGGCCAGACGCGCCTTGCTCTTCGCCTGCCGACCTTTCGGGTTCGCGCGCACCCACTCCAGCTCTTTCTTCATCGCCTTGGTGCGGGCGTCTTCGGTCTTTTGTTCCTGCTCGATGCGGGCTTCCTTCTGTTCGAGCCAGGTGCTGTAGTTGCCCTTGTAAGGAATGCCCGAACCGCGGTCGAGTTCGAGAATCCACTCGGCCGCGTTGTCGAGGAAGTAGCGATCGTGGGTGATCGCGACGACGGTGCCGCTGAAACGGCTGAGGAACTGTTCGAGCCAGTCGACCGACTCGGCGTCCAGGTGGTTGGTGGGCTCGTCGAGCAGCAGCATGTCGGGCTTGCTCAGCAGCAGCCGGCACAGCGCCACGCGGCGCTTCTCGCCGCCCGACAGCTTGCCGACCACCGCTTCCCACGGCGGCAGGCGCAGCGCGTCGGCGGCGAGTTCCAACTGCAGGTCGGTGTTCTCGGACCCGGCCGACGAGATGATCGCTTCCAGCTCCGCCTGCTCAGCCGCCAGCGCGTCGAAGTCGGCGTTTTCTTCGGCGTATTCGGCATACACCTCGTCGAGCCGCTTCTTCGCGGCCAGCACGCCGCCGATGCCTTCCTCGACCGATTCGCGCACCGTCTGATCCGGGTTCATCACTGGCTCCTGCGGCAGGTAGCCGATCTTCAGACCCGGCATCGGCGTGGCTTCGCCCTCGATGTCCTTGTCGACGCCGGCCATGATCTTCAGCAGCGTCGACTTGCCCGAGCCGTTCAGGCCCAGCATGCCGATCTTGGCGCCGGGGAAGAAGCTGAGCGAGATGTTCTTGAGAATCTGACGCTTCGGCGGAACGATCTTGCCGACGCGGTTCATCGTAAATACGTACTGAGCCATGGATTGCCTTGAGAGATAGAAGCGGGCCGCAAAAGCACAGCCGCGAGCCCTGCATATTGTCGTCGGTCGCTTGCGCGCTCCGAAGATGGCGGGACAATACAGCGCCAAACACTTACGCCGCTGAAAGCCTTTCATGCCGACGATCAGCCAGTTCTACGGCATCCTGATCCGAATGTATTTCTTTGATGCAGAGCAGCATCATTTGCCGCACATTCACGCGCAATACCAAGGGCAGCAAGCGCAGTTTTCGGTTGACGGCGGAGAGGTTCTTTCTGGCGCGCTGCCTCGCGCGCAGACGAGGCTGGTGCAAGCCTGGATCGAAATCCACCATGATGAGCTGGATGCCGCATGGCAGATGGCCGTCAATGGCTTTCGCCCCGGCAAAATCGCACCGTTGCAGTGATGAAGGAGCTCGCATCGTGAACCCTCGCGTCATCCACTTGATCCCGCAAGCAGACCACCGCCTGCTGCTCGAATTCGAAAACGGCGAAACAAGGCTGTTCGACCTGACGCCGTGGTTGGACAAGGGCGTGTTTCGCATGTTGCGGGATAGCCCCGAATTCACGCAAGCACGGTTGGTCGATGGCTCGGTCGAATGGCCAGGAGAGATCGATTTGAGCTACGACACGCTGTATGTCCGCAGCGTGGTGGTGAAGCAAGCCACCGCCGCATAAGCGATCCAGCGCCAGTGACGGTACGTGCTGCAATTGCCCCACTTTCACCGGCCTGATCGCCCGCGAAATCAGGGATAACCCGTTAAACTACGGGCAACCAGCGCGGTAACCAGTCGCCACGCTGATGTCATCCTGACCGGGCCCGCGTTGTTCTGGCGCCCAGCACACCCCTCTGCCTGCGACTGGCGCTCGATGTTCGAGCGACAGGCCGATCCGCTGTTTGGAATCCCCTCATGTCTTTTGAATCTCTCGGCCTCGCCGAGCCCTTGTTGCGTGCCGTCGCTGAATACGGCTACACCACTCCCACGCCGATCCAGATGCAGGCGATCCCGGTCGTGCTGTCGGGCAGTGACCTGCTCGGTGGCGCCCAGACCGGCACCGGCAAGACGGCCGGCTTCACGCTGCCGATGCTGCACCGCCTGATGGAAAAGCCCGCCGTGCGCGATGTGAAGGGCAAGCTGCCGATCCGCGCATTGATCCTGACGCCCACCCGCGAACTCGCCGCCCAGGTCGAGGAAAGCGTGCGCACCTACGGCAAGTACAGCAAGCTGACCTCGATGGTGATGTTCGGCGGCGTCGGCATGCAGCCGCAGATCGACAAGCTGCGCCGCGGCGTCGACATCCTGGTCGCGACGCCGGGCCGTTTGCTCGACCACCATCAGCAGCGCACGTTGGACCTGAGCCACGTCGAGATCTTCGTGCTCGACGAAGCCGACCGCATGCTGGACATGGGCTTCATCCACGACATCAAGAAAGTGCTGGCCATCGTGCCGGCGCAGAAACAGAGCCTGCTGTTTTCCGCCACCTTCAGCGACGAGATCAAGGCGCTGGCCGACAAGCTGCTGAACAAGCCGGCGCTGATCGAAGTGGCGCGCCGCAACCAGACCGCCGACACCATCGCACAGAAGGTCCACCCGGTGGGCCGCGAGATGAAGAAGGACCTGCTGGCGCACCTGATCAAGTCGAACGACTGGGAACAGGTGCTGGTCTTCACACGGATGAAGAGCGGGGCCAACAAGCTGGTCGAGTTCCTGGAAAAGCAGGGCATCAGCGCGATGGCGATCCACGGCAACAAGAGCCAGAGTGCGCGCACCAAGGCGCTGGCCGAGTTCAAGACCGGCGACCTGACGGTGCTGGTGGCGACCGACATCGCTGCGCGCGGCATCGACATCGACATGCTGCCGCACGTCGTCAACTACGAGCTGCCGAACATTCCTGAAGACTATGTGCACCGCATCGGCCGCACCGGCCGCGCCGGCGCGCAGGGCGAGGCGATCTCGCTGGTCTGCCCCGACGAGAACGGCTTTCTGCGCGACATCGAGCGGCTGATCAAACGCGAGATTCCGAAGGAAATCATCGAAGGCTTTGCGCCACCGGTCGGCGAGAAGGCGGAGCCGATCGTGCTCGGCCGCATGGTGATCGGTGAAGGCGCCGGCCGCGGTGGCTTTCGCACCAGCGGTGGCGGTGGAGGCCGCAATGGCGGCGGAGGTGGCGGCGGCCGGGGTCGCAATGACGGCCGCTCGGCGCCGTCACGCTCGGGCGGTGGCGGTGGTAGTTATGGCGGCGGCGCGCCAGCGCGATCGGGCTCGGGCGGTGGCGGCCAGGCCCCGCGCGCTCAGGCTCGCGATGGCAATGCCTCGCAAGGCGCTCGTGCGGCCGCACCGGCTGCGCGTGCGGCCGGCCCAAGGCCCGAGCCGCGGCGCGACGGGGGTGCGCCGTTCACCCCGCGCTCGACGGGGCCCAAACGCTGATCGACACGCTGAGACTTCCAACAAAAAACCCGGCAGAAGCCGGGTTTTTTGTGGGCCGAAACCGATCAGGACGAAGCAGGCTTGGCAGCAGCCGGGGCCTTGACGGCCTCGTGCTTGTGTTCGTGCTTGTGCTTGTGCTTAACAGCCGACGCAGGAACAGCGGGCTTGGCAGGCGTTGCGGCAGTGACGGCCGGCGTGGCAGGCGTCGCTGGAGTTGCAGGCGCGGCAGCAGGTGCTTGAGCGTAAGCGCCGAACGAGAACGCGGCGACGACAACAGCGGCGATGGTCTTCTTCATGATGAGGCGATTCCTTGAGGAGGTGGCGAGTCGATCTGATTCGATCGGCTCTGTGCAATCAACGGCGCCCTTTTGATCGCGGTTGACAAACATTTGCGCAAAGTTCAAAACCCGACGCCAAACGCCGACAGCATCGATCAATCGAAACGCCGCTCGCGCAGCCATTTCGTTGCGACCCACTTTTCACCCTCCAGCACCGGCGCACCGCCATGCAGCGTGCGCGTCATCGGGTGCGGGCGGTCGTAGCTGAAAAACACCGCGTGGCCCTTGATCGGCAGCACACTGAAGTGCGCCTCGGGGAACACCGTGGCACCGCCACGCGAAGGGGTGTTGAGGTACATCACCAGACTGGCCACACGCTGACCACCGCGTTCCAGCACAGCGGGTGTGCCGGGTTGCAGCAGGTCGAAATAGTCGTAGTGCGGCTTGTATTCAGCATGGGTTCGGTAGCGCAGCACCTGCAGGCCTTCGCCGTTTTCCAGCGGCCAGGCCAACAGCGTGGCAATGCGTTGCTCGATGCGTGCGCATAGCGCGTTCTCCTCACGTTCGAAGAACATGCCGTCGCTGGTGCGCGCGTCGTTGACCTCGCTGCCGCCGGTGCGCGATTGAACCGTTTCAGACCGCGCCAAACGCGCCGCCGCCAGTTCGATCAGGCTGTCGCATTCCGCATCGGACAGCAGCCCGCCGAAGACGACGATGCGCGGGTTCAACAAGCTCGCCAGCACGCGAACATCGCGGGCACTGCCGGTTGTCGCATCCAGCGGCAGAGCCAGGCGGTGCAACAAGCTGCCATTGGCATCCATCGGCTCGGGCACCCGGGTCGGTGGCGGCAGGCCGTGGATCTCGGCATGCTTGACCAGGTAGCCGCGCAAGGTGTCCTCGAGCGCCTGCTCGGCCACCTCGGGGGCCCAGCCGCTGTCGCGCATGGCTTGCAGCACCACCTCGGGGGCCAGGCCCGCACTCGCCTGCTCGACGATCCAGTGTCGCAGCTCTGGCGTGATCTGCTGGGCTGCGGGCATGTGGAACGCTCAGAGCTTGCGGCGGAAAACCAGCCGGTGCGGCTCGGACGCGGACGCGTCGAACGCATAGCCTTCACTGTCGAAGGCCTGCAGCCCTTGCGGCGTCTGCACCCGGTGTGTGATGGCATAACGGGCCATCAGGCCGCGCGTACGCTTGGCGAAGAAGCTGATGACCTTGTACTGCCCAGACTTCCAGTCCTCGAACACGCACTCGACCACGCGGGGTTTCAGCCAGCGGCTGTTCGGTGTCGGCTGCACCGCCCTGAAATATTCCTGTGACGCCAGGTTGATGATCACCGGCGACGGGTCGGACTTCATCCGCTGGTTGATGTGCTGCGCCAGCGTGTCGCCCCAGTAGGCATACAAGCTCTCGCCTCGCGTGTTCGCCAGCGCGGTGCCCATTTCGAGCCGGTAGGGCTGCATCTTGTCGAGCGGACGAAGTACGCCGTAAAGCCCTGACAGGATCAGCAGGTGCTGCTGCGCCCAATCGAGATCGTCATCGCCGAGCGAAGACGCAGCCAAACCTTCGTAGACGTCGCCATTGAACGCCAGCACCGCCGGCTTGCTGTTCTTCGCGGTGAAGCGCGGGTTCCACACGCCGTAGCGGCCGACGTTCAAAGCCGCCAGCGGCTCTGAGAGATTCATCAGCGCGGCGATGTCGGCAACGCTCTTGGTCTTCAGCAGGTTGATCAGCTCAGCCGATTGCGACACGAACTGCGGTGTCGTTGCACGGGCCACCTGTGCAGGGCTGTTGTAATCGAGCGTCTTGGCGGGGGACAGAAGGAACAACATGGCTCTGGCGCGGAGGCGGTGGGGAACACACCGCACTCTATCGAAAGATGCACCGCACGCGGCGGTGCACGCACCAGGCTGGTCGCGCCGAGTAGAAACAAAAGAAGCGCCTTATTTCTTGGCGTCGTCGACCGTTTCCTTGATCTTGTCGCCGGCCTTCTCGATCTGGTTGCCAGCCTTCTCAGCAGCGTTGTCGACGGCCTTGCCCGCTTTTTCTACCGGCCCTTCCTTCGGCTGGCAGGCCACGACCGCCAAGGCGGCCACGGCGATGAAGACGAACAAACCATTCCTGGCGTTGAACATGGTGAAACCTCCGAAGTGAGCGCCACCGATGCTTGGCCGGTGGCTGGAAACCGCAGCAGTGCGGGTTAATTCACACGTTACGTGGCCCGCTGCACGCTGTCATTCGGAAGCTGTGACGCTTTGTTGTGCGCGCCCTCCTACAGCGCACACGTTTGCTCACACGATGAACGGCCGTGGTGCGTCGTGGCACCCAAACAAGCTCAGCGGAAATCGCGGCTGCGCGTCGTCAGGCCGTCAAGCAAGGCGGTGTGGTCGATCAGCCTGGTTGCCAACAGGTGCATCACCGCATGCTCGCCGCCGCTGTCGCTGTGGCGCTGCCACTGGCCGTAGACCGTCAGCAGGGTCGCGGCCAGCAACGGCTGGCGCTGCGCCTGCGCCACCGCCGGCCAGACGATCACGTTGATGCTGCCAGTGTCGTCTTCCAGCGTGACGAAGACCGTGCCCTTGGCCGTGCCCGGCCGCTGGCGGTGCGTGACGATGCCGCTGGCGCGCGCGATGCGCCCGCTCGGGTAGCCGCGCAGCACGGCAGCCGTCTGGATCCTGAACACATCGAGCTGCGCGCGCAGCAGCGCGAGCGGATGGCGGTTCAGCGTCAGGCCCAGGCTGCGGTAATCGGCGCGCATGTCCTCGGCGGCACTCGGCGCGGCCAGCGCGGGCGGAAACGCATCAAGGGCGTCTTCACGGCGGCGCATGTCGTGCAGCAGCGCGCTTGGCGGGGGCTCGATCGCGGCCACCGCCCAGGCGGCTTGATGGCGGTGGCCGACTGGTGGCGATGCACCGCTCGGCGCTTGCGCTTGCGCCACCAGCCCGCGCAAGGCGTCGGCATCGGCCAGCAGCTTCAGCTCGTGCGCGCCGAGCGTGGCGCGGCGCGTCAAGGCTTCGAGGTCGCCAAACGCACCGCCCCGCTGGCGCGATTGCACGATGCGCCCGGCCACGTCTGGCGCCAAGCCGCTGATGCGGTTCAGCCCGAGGCGCACGGGGCGAAGGCCGTCACCCTGCCCTTCCAGGCTGCTGTCCCAAAGGCTGAACCGCACATCGACAGGCCGCACCTCCACCCCGTGCTCGCGCGCATCGCGCACCAGTTGCGCGGGCTGGTAGAAGCCCATCGGCTGGCTGTTCAGCAGCGCCACCAAAAACGCATCGGGGTGATGGCACTTGATCCAGCTGCTCGCATAGACCAGCAACGCAAAACTGGCCGCGTGGCTTTCCGGAAAGCCGTACTCGCCGAAGCCTTCGATCTGCTTGAAGATGCTTTCGGCGAAGTCGCGCTCATAACCCTTTTCGACCATGCGGCCGACCAACCGTTCGTGGAACGGGCCGAGCCCGCCCTTGCGTTTCCAAGCCGCCATACCGCGACGCAAGCTGTCGGCTTCACCGGGTGTGAAATCAGCAGCCAGCACCGCGAGCTGCATTACCTGCTCCTGAAAAATCGGTACGCCCTTGGTGCGCGACAGCGCGACTTCGATTTCCGGCTTCGGGAACGTGACCGGTTCGAGCCCGTCGCGCCGCCGCAGGTACGGATGCACCATGCCGCCCTGGATCGGGCCGGGCCGCACGATCGCGACCTCAACGACCAGGTCGTAGAACTCGCGCGGCTTCAGCCGCGGCAGCATGCTCATCTGCGCGCGGCTTTCGATCTGGAACACGCCGACGGTGTCGGCCTTGCAAATCATGTCGTAGGTGGCCGCGTCTTCGGGCGGCACGTCTTGCAGCTCGAAGCGGCGGCCGAGCTTCTGGCCAATCAAATCGAGCGAGCGGCGCAGCGCGGTCAGCATGCCGAGCGCCAGGATGTCCACCTTCAGCAGGCCGAGCGCATCGAGGTCGTCCTTGTCCCACTGAATCACGCTGCGGCCTTCCATCGCCGCGTTCTCGATCGGCACCAGCTGCGCCAGCGGCCCGCGTGAGATCACAAAGCCGCCTGGGTGCTGGCTCAGGTGCCGCGGGAAGCCGATGAGTTGCTCGGTCAACTCCATCCACAAGCGCGTGATCGGCGACGCCAGGTCGAAGCCTTGCTCGCGCAGCCGCTCGGGGTCGATGCTGCGACCATCGAACCATTGCTGGCTTTTCGCGACCCCGTCGATGCGCTGCAGATCGAGTCCGAGCGCGCGGCCCACGTCGCGCAAGGCGCTGCGCGGGCGGTAGCGGGTGATCACCGCAGTGAGCGCCGCGCGGTCGCGGCCGTACTTGCGGTAGATGTACTGGATGACCTCTTCGCGCCGCTGGTGCTCGAAGTCGATGTCGATGTCGGGTGGCTCGTTGCGCTCGACACTGATGAAGCGCTCGAACAGCGTGTGCTGGCGCGCCGGGTCGACCTCGGTCACCTGCAGGCAATAGCAGACGGTGGAGTTGGCCGCGCTGCCGCGCCCCTGGCACAGGATGCTTTGCGCGCGTGCCCATTGCACGATGTCGGCCACCGTCAAAAAATAAGGCTCGTAGTGCAACCGGGCGATCAGTGCCAGTTCATGTTCGATCTGCTCACGCACTTTCGGTGGCACGCCGTGTGGAAACTTCTCGGGCGGATAACGCTTGAGCGCGCCCGCTTCGGTCAGCGCACGCAGGTGGCTCGCGGGCGTGGTGCCGGGCGGCACGATCTCGTCCGGATACTCGTAGCGCAGTTCGGCCAGCGAAAAGGTGCAGCGCTCGGCCAGGCTCACCGTCTGAGCCAGCCAGGCCGGCTCGTGCAGCGCCTGCAGTCGGCCGATCGGGCGCAGGTGCTGCTCGGCATTCGGCGCCAGCTGCCAGCCGCATTGCGCGAGCGGCAAGCCCAGCCGCGTGGCGGTGAGTGTGTCCTGCAACGGTTTGCGCGAGCGCACGTGCATCAGCACATCGCCGGCCGCAGCGATGGGCAAGCCGGTGATGTCGGCCACCTGCCGCACCCGCTCGATCAGCACGTCGTCACGCGCGCGCAGCAGCAACGACAGCGCCATCGCCGCACGGTCGCCGAACACCGCCTTCAGCCACTGCGCGTGGGCCAGCATCTCGTCGAACGGCTGCGTGACATTGGGCGACAGCAGGGCGAGGCAGCCAGGCAGGCCGGCGAGCGCCGGGCCGTCGGGCACGTTGGCCTGCGACGAGGCCGAGGGTGCGGCCTCGATGTCCGACCGGTACGCGTGATAGTGCCCCTTGCCCGCCCGCCGCCGCGCCAGCGTGATCCATTCAGACAGATGGCCGTAGCCCGCCCGCGTTTGTGCCAGCAGCACCAGGCGCATCGGCGACATCGTTGGCGGGTCGGCGTCGGCACTTCCTTCGGCCGCCCCCACCCACATCGTCGCCCCGACGATCAAATGCAGCCCGCAGCGCTGGGCCTCCTCGAACGCATGCACCACGCCCGACAGCGAACACTCGTCGGTGATCGCCAGCGCGCCGTAACCCAACTGCAGCGCCCGCGCGACCAGCTCCTTCGGGTGCGACGCCCCCGTCAGAAAGCTGAAGTTGCTGCGGCAGTGGAGCTCGGCGTAGCGGGGCGAGAGCGCCTTAGAGGGCAGCATGCAAACGCATCACGCCGCCAGCGCATCCAGCGGGCTGCGCACCGCACCGCCGCCCACCTTCAGCACATGGGTGTAGATCATGGTGGTGCTGACATGCGCATGGCCCAGCAGCGACTGCACCGTGCGGATGTCGTAGCCCGCTTGCAGCAGGTGCGTGGCGAACGAATGGCGCAGCGTGTGCGGCGTGGCGGGTCGCACGATGCCTGCACCGACCACCGCCCGCTTGAAGCTGCGCTGCAGCGTCTGGTCGTACAGGTGATGTCGCCTTCGCACGCCGCTGCGTGGGCACACCGACAACGCATCTTGCGGAAACACCCAGAACCAGGCCCACGAGGCACCGGCCCGCGGGCACTTGCGGTCGAGCGCGTCAGGCGTTTGCACGCCAGCGCAGCCTGCGGTCGTATCGGCCTGCCACAGCGCACGCGACCGCACCAGCTGCTCTCGCAATGCAGGCACCACGCTGGCCGGCAGCATCACGCCACGATCTTTGCCGCCCTTGCCATCGCGCACGACGATGGCAAGGCCCGCGAAGTCCACATCTTTCACCCGCAGTTGCAACGCCTCTGAAATGCGCATGCCCGTGCCGTAGAGCAAGCGCGCCAGTAGCTGGTGCTCGCCCTGCATCAGTGCCAACACACGGCCGACCTCATCGATGGACATCACCACGGGCAGTCGCGGCGGGCGTTGCGGCCGGTCGATGTCGTGCATCCACGGCAAGTCTTGCCCCAGCACACGCTGGTACAAAAACAGCAGTGCCGACAGCGCCTGCCGGTGCGTGGCGACTGCAACATGCCGCTCACCCGCAAGCCAGGACAAGAACGCAGTTACGTCGTCACCGCCCATTTCGGCCGGATGCCGCATGCCGTGAAACCTGACGAAAGCCCGCGTCCAGTGGACATAGGCCTGCTCTGTGCGCAGGCTGAAATGCAGGTAGCGAATGCGCTCACGCACCTGATCCAGCAGACGCGTCGAACGCAGGGGCGGAAGCGGCGCTTTGTTGGTGCTGTGATGCATGGCGACATGAACTGTTGTTTTATACAGCTTATGTCATGAATGCCAGTCTGCGCAATCCCTGGGGCAGAGATCGATCTTCGGATACGCAGCAGAAAGCGCTTGTTACGCAGCAGTGCTACGCGGCAGAATGGAGCTTCACAATAGGTTAGGC
>JANMXL010000088.1:0-2659 GCA_031380885.1 Burkholderiales bacterium
AATAACGACCCTGAACAGGGCGACGATCACGCATGAACAACTGGCCAAGACCATCGACCACGCGCTGCTGCGTTCCAAATTGATCTAGGCCGGCGTGACCCGCATTGGCGCCACGGCGACCGCCGCCATTCCCTGAAGGAGCACCAGATGATTCCCGTCCTGGATCGCCGAACCATCACTTACGCCCAACTGGCGAAGACCATTGATCACTCCGTCCTGAACCCCGATCTCACGGAAGCCGACGTCGTCGCTCAACTGGAACTGGCGCGGCGCTACAACGTGGCCAGCGTGGCGATCAAAGCGTGCGAGTTGCCCCTGGCAGTGGCCCTGTTGCGCGGCACAGGCATCGCGGTTGGCACCACCGTTGGCTTTCCACACGGCGTGAACACCACGGCTGCCAAGGTGTGCGAGGCGCACGACGCCTTGGAGCAGGGGGCGACCGAGCTGGACATGGTGATCAACGTCGGCAAGCTGCGCTCGGGCCACAGCGACTATGTGCGGCGCGAGATCCAGGCCGTGGTCGATGCCGCCAGGGGCAGGGCGCTGGTCAAGGTGATCATCGAAATTGCCTACTTGACCACCGAACAGAAAGTGCTGGCCTGCAAGCTGGTCGAAGAGGCAGGCGCGGACTTCGTCAAGAGCTCCAGCGGTTTTGCCCCCAGCGGCTACACCATCGAGGACATGCAGCTGATGCGGGCGTCGGTGGGGCCGCGGGTGCAGGTGAAGGCAGCGGCGGGTGTGCGCTCACTGGATGCTGCCCTGGGGGTGATCGACGTGGGCTGCACGCGCATCGGCACCATCGCTACGGCCGTCATCCTGGATGAGTTCGAGCGGCGCCAGCGCGAAAAAGCGTCGCCGGCATGAGCTGTGTCGTCGGCGTGGACCTGGGCGGCACCAGCCTGCGCGCCGCCGTCGTGGATACGTGAACCGGCCGGAGAATGACGATGGCGTCAGGAATTCCTGGACTGCGTGGCGCCGAACACATCGGCTTCACCGTGCCTGACATCGATCAGGCCGAGCACTTTTTCGTGAACGTGATCGGCTGCGAACGGGTCTACTCGCAGGGCCCATTCGAACGAGACGACGACTGGATGTCGACTCACCTCGGAGTGCACCCGCGCACCGTCATCCGCGAATTGCGGTTTTACCGCTGCGCGTTCGGAACCAATTTCGAGGTATTCCAGTACGAGCCAGCGGATGGCGCTGCGCCTCAGCCGCGCAACAGCGACATCGGCGGGCATCACATCGCCTTCTACGTGGATGATTTCGACGCCGCACTGCGCTACCTGCGGGAGCAGGGCGTCGAGATCATGGGCGAACCAACCGTCGCTCGCGGGGCCAGTGCCGGTCAGCGGTGGGTCTACTTCCGCAGCCCGTGGGGGATGCAATTCGAGCTCGTCAGCTTTCCCGATGGCAAGGCCTACGAACGTGATTCACGGGTGATTCTGTGGAACCCGACTCGCCCGGGCGAGTGACCCTCTTCGAGCGTCAATGCGGAGAGCTCGGCCGGCGTTGCATCGCAGCGCGGCGTTGACGGGGTCAGAGTCCGCAGCAAGGGCAGGCACTTTGGTACGGATGGCTGCTCTCCCAGGGGTGCTCGCTGGGGCAGCTGCCAGCCTTGGGTGCGACGGCTTCGCTGCCGCACTTCGAGCACACCCAAACCTGCGGCGACCGGGTGCCGGCCAATACCAAGCTGCGGTACTGGTGTCGGCAGTCCGGGCACTCGAGCAATAGAACCGGCATGACGAGCCCTCCTGTGGGTCACCGGGGCTGCAACGTGCAGTGAAGCCAGCGTCGCCCCGGATGGGCTACGCCATTTTTTTGCCGACAGCCTCAAGCTCGTCGCGAACCAATTGCGTGCCCGCAACCAATGCGTGCAGCTTGCCCTTGGTGATATACCGCTGCAGCATGGTGAGCCCGCAGTCGGTGGTCACGCCCAGGCGCTCGGCCGGCACGTACTCCAGCAGCGTGCGGATGCGAGCCGCGACCTCGTCCGCCGTCTCGGTGATCGTGCTCTTCACGTCGATCACACCGGCCCAGAAATCGACGTTCGCCGGCAGCGGGTGCTGCCTGATCACTTCGAGCCCGGACAGATCGTCCGACCGGCGGCCGCAACTCTCCAGATTGAGCACGCTGAACTTGGCCTCGTAGGCCTTGGGGATGATCTTTGCTGTCGCGGCCGGATAGGCGCCCGGGCGCTTGGTCACGTCGAAGATCTCACCCGCCTTGGTCGTCTCATCGGGCAGGTAGGCGGGTGTGCCGCCCCAGTTGCCCCAGCAAATGTGGACGACGATCTTCGCCTTGTTGATGCCTTCGACGCACCGGTTGAAGGCCTCGATCGCGTAGTCTTCAAAGAAGTAGGGCCAGGTGAACTCGTCGATCTGAATGAAGTCTGCACCGACGGCCTCGACCTCCAACAGATCCTCGTTGATGGCGGCAGCCAACGCCATGGCGCGTTCGTGGCTCGACTTGTAGTGCAGGTCGTTGGTGCTCTGCGCGAGCGCCTGCACCCCGGTGTACTGCACCTTGATCGGCTTCTTGGTGGCGCGGCGCAGCGCTTTGGCCTGCTCCACCATGATCGCACCATGCCGCTTCAACGGCTGAGCCAAGGTGGCGCTGTGCAGGCGGCTGTAGATCGGAAAGCCGAGGTGACCGCCTT
>JANMXL010000099.1:0-1641 GCA_031380885.1 Burkholderiales bacterium
ATCCTCGCCACCAGCCCGCTGATCGGCCGACCGGTGAAAGGGGGACTGCGTGAGCTGGTCATCGGCCGCGCGTCGCGTGGGTACGTGGCGCTGTACCGGTACGTGCCCGACATCGACACGGTGTTCGTGCTGGCGATGCGAAACCAGCGCGAGTCGGGATACGGGCAATAGGCGCACCCAGCCGCCGCCTGTGTTCAGGGGATGGTCAGCGTTCCCGCTCTCCGATAGCGATGAAATCGCGCCTCCGGGGGCGGCCTCCAAATCCTGCTCGCGCGGGCCCTCTCCAATTTCAACTGCTCGTACGCGGAAAAGCACCTCACCTTTGAAAGAAACCCATGCACTCACATCAGTCTCTGGTTGGTTTTCTCTTGGCCGTGTGCCTCGCCAGTCTTGTCGGCGGTGAAGCCGAGGCCGCGGCGACGATCGGCGGCGTCACCAGCGTGCTCGCAGGCAATGGCAGTTGCAACGACAGCCACCTCGTTCCAGGCAGCACATCGCAGGACACCTTTGCACTCAGCAGTGCCACAGCCTGCAGCGGAGGCTCGGCGTCCGCCGACATTCGCGGCGACGCTGCAACAGCCTCGATCGGCCTGCGTGCCACGTCGTCGGGGAACGGTTTCGGCAGCAGCCGGGCTGATGCCCAGGTTCAGTTCACCGACCGCTGGCTGCTGAGTGCTCCGGCGTCAACACCCATCAACTCGTACGTCAAGATTCCGGTATCGATCAGGCTGGACGGAAGCATTTCGCCTGCGGCCGTCTTCGACGTAGGCGCGCTGGGCTATTCGTTGTTCATCGGCGATTTTTATCACGTGTTGCGTCCCGGTAGTTCGCTTTTCGCCCACGGGAGATTGACCACGAGCGGTGTCTATTCACTGCTGTTCGAGGGCGACGTCGACTTCTTCAATTTCGGCCCCGGCAGTTTGCCGATATCCGCCCAAGTTGAACTGAATCTGGATGTGGGCAGCCTGCTGGAAGGCACGGTCGATTTCTACAACACGGCATCGGTTTCGCTAAAACTGCCCCCAGGGTTCTCTGCCACGACATCGTCGGGCGTGCCCCTGGTCTTTGCTCCGGTGCCCGAGCCCGGAACCGGCCTGTTGATGCTTGCCGGCCTCAGTCTGCTGTGGCGGCGGTCACGGCGCAGAGCCGACGTTGGCCCCAACGTGCGCTGACTGATTTTCTCCAGCACTGATGCGGGTGCTGTCGGACTGCAGCGACCGCATTCATCACTTCGCCCAGGTGTCCTTCAGCGTGGCCGTCCGGTTGAACACCGGGCGCTCGGGCTTGTGGTCCTTGCGATCAGTGACGAAGTAGCCGTGGCGTTCGAACTGGAAGCGGTCGTCCGCTTGCGCTGCAGCCAACGACGACTCAAGGTACGCGGTCACGGTCGTCTTGCTGTTCGGGTTCAGCACGCTGAGGAAGTCGCGTCCGCCGGCATCGGGCTGGGCCTCGGTGAACAAACGCTCGTACAAATTGACTTCGGCGGCGATGCCGGTGGCCACGCTGACCCAGGTGATCACGCCCTTGACCTTGACCGCATCGGCGCCTGGCGTGCCGCTCTTGGTGTCGGGCACCAACGTCGCCAACACGGCAGTGACGCGGCCCTGTGCGTCTTTCTCGCAGCCGGTGCATTCGATCACG
>JANMXL010000110.1:0-7596 GCA_031380885.1 Burkholderiales bacterium
CTGCTCGCCCGTTACCTTCGCCCCGGCACGCTGAACCTCGCGGCGCTGCCCCCGCTGTCGCTGTATGTGCACCTGCCGTGGTGCCTGAAGAAGTGCCCGTACTGCGATTTCAATTCCCACGAAGTCATGACGGCCCCAAGACGCTTCCAGCGTCGCCCCCCGGGGGGAGCTCAGCCTGCTTGGGGCGGCCCGGCGCTGGCTGAGGCCGCGCCTGACGAGCCACCGTTCGACAGATACCTCGACGCATTGCGCTGCGACCTCGAAGCCGCGCTGCCCTTCATCTGGGGCCGGCGCATCCACACGGTGTTCATCGGCGGCGGCACGCCCAGCCTGTTTCCGCCCGAGCGCATCGAGCAGTTGATCAACGACGTCCGCGCCCGGCTGCCGCTGGAGCCCGGCTGCGAGATCACGATGGAGGCCAACCCCGGCACCTTCGAGCGCGACCGCTTTCGCGGCTACCGCGCGGCGGGAGTCACGCGCCTGTCGGTCGGCGTGCAGAGCTTCGACGACGCCAAGTTGGCGGCGCTGGGCCGCGTGCACGACGGCGCTCAGGCGAGGGCGGCGCTGGCCGAGGCGAGCGAGGCCTTCGACACCTACAACCTCGACCTGATGTACGCGCTGCCGGGGCAGACGCCGGCCGAGCTCGACGCCGACCTCGCCACCGCGCTGTCGTTCCAGCCGCCGCACCTGTCGATCTACCACCTGACGCTCGAGGCCAACACGCTGTTCGCGAAGCACCCACCGGCGGGCGACTTGGCTGTGCCCGATGACGACACCGCCTTCGACATGCTCGACCGCATCACACAGGCCACCGAAGCGGCTGGCCTGTCGCGCTACGAGGTGTCGGCTTTCGCACGGGCTCGCCACCGCTGCGCGCACAACCTGAACTACTGGCAGTTCGGCGATTACCTCGGCATCGGCGCCGGCGCGCACAGCAAGATCAGCTACCCGCACCGCGTGGTGCGCCAGGTGCGCTTTCGCGACCCGCAGACCTACATGGTGAACGCGCTGGCCGGGCGCGCCATCGCGCAAGACGAAGAAGTGCCGCGCAAGCAGCTGCCGTTCGAGTTCATGCTCAACGGGCTGCGGCTGAAGGAGGGCGTCGAGCTGGCCCGCTACACCGAACGCACCGGCCTGCCGCTGAGCTCGATCGAACGGGCACTGGACGAAGCGGTGCGCAAGGGCCTGCTGCTGCGCGAGCCGAACTGGATTCAGCCGACGCCGCGCGGATATGACCTGCTCAACGACTTGCAGGAGTTGTTCCTGCCACCAGCCTAGCGTTGGATTTAGACCGCGCTCTTTGCGATGACCGGCGTGGCGTGAAGTTGAAGGCCGAGAGCTGACACGACCTTGAGGGTCGTGGCGAATTCCGGATTGCCAGCCGGCGAGAGTGCCTTGTAAAGGCTCTCTCGCCCGAGGCCTGCGTCGCGAGCAACTTGTGTCATTCCCTTCGCGCGGTCGATGAGGTGTCGTCGGGGCGGGGGCGTGCAGCGGCAGACATCACGGCAGACATCGCCTGGCGCTCCGGTCTGACGTGGTGAGCAGCATGGTTGGCTGTCGGCAGGGCGCCAGACGACTTGAATCGGTGTGAGCCCGCGGCGCGATGGCCCGAAGTGGCGCGGCTTTACCCCTCTCACTCGCGTTGTTGCGTTGGGCGACACCGCTAGACTGAGTGTGTATTTGGCTGTTTTGTGCCCACCCACCTGATGCCCACTGCCGACCTCACCGCTGAGCTGCAACTTCAAACGGCCTTGCTGCTGTTGAAGCAGGCTGGCCGTGAGCTGAGCGTGGATGCGGAACCCGGCTCGGGACCCTGGCTGCAGGCGGTGGTCGATGCGCTGTGCGATTTGTCCAGCCGCGATGCGCTGACAGGGTTGGCCAACCGCCGCCAGTTCGAGCTGACCATCACCCGCGAGATCGATCGCGTGGCCCGCGCCGGCGAACCAGCACTGGTGCTCATGGCCGACATCGACCACTTCAAGCGCGTCAACGACACCCACGGCCACCCCGCGGGTGATCAGGTGATCAAGGCCGTGGCCGCGGCGCTGCAAGACTGTGTGCGCCCCATGGACACAGTGGCGCGCTACGGTGGGGAGGAATTCGCCATCATCCTGCCGAGCTGCCCGACGGCTTTCGGGCTCACCGTGGCCGAGCGCATCCGCGCCAAGGTCGAGCGGCGACCCGTCACGGTGGCGCCTGGGGTCGAGGTGAAAGTGACCATCAGCATCGGCGGGGCCTTTGCGCCGCAGTGGGTGCGCTCATCGGCTGCGTTGTGGGTCGAGCGCGCCGACCGTCAGCTGTACCTTGCCAAGTCCGGGGGGCGCAACCGCGTCTGCCTCGAACATGCTCCAGTGGTCCAGGTCAGTGCCGAAGAGAAGGGCATGCTGTTTGGCACCTCTCAGTTCCAGGACCTTGAATGATTTCCCCGACATGACTTCCCCTGCCGATTCGACCGCTCGACCCCGTCCGCAGGCCAGCGGACGCCGCGCGCGCACGATTGCGGTGACCAGTGGCAAGGGCGGTGTCGGCAAGACCTTCATATCGGCCAACCTTGCCGCCGCGCTGTCGCGCCGGGGTCAGCGCGTGCTGGTGCTCGACGCCGACCTGGGTCTGGCCAACCTCGACGTGGTGCTGAACCTGTACCCGAAGACCACGCTGCACGATGTGTTCACCGGCAAGTGCGATCTGGAGGCGGCGATCCTGCCAGCGCCGGGCGGCTTCTCGGTGCTGTTGGCGGGCTCTGGGCTGGTTGAGTATTCGCGCTTGACCAACGACGTGCGCGAGCAACTGCTGGCCATCATCGAGAAGATGAAACCGCGCTTCGACTGCATCGTGCTCGACACCGGTGCCGGCATCTCCGACGTGGTGTTGTTCGCGGTGTCGCTGGCCGACGAGGTGCTGGTGGTGGCCACGCCAGAGCCGACGTCGCTCACCGATGCCTACGCCACCATCAAGGTACTGGCCACGCAGCAGGCCCGCCGTGCCATCAAGCTGGTGGTCAACCAGGTGGCCCGTGTGGGCGAGGGCCGCACGATCCGTGGTCAGTTGCAGCAGGTCGTCGATCGTTACGTGTCACCGATGCTCGGTGCCGAGAACGAGTCGTTGAAGCTCGATCTCGTCGGCGAGGTGCCGATCGACACAGCGGTGCGCGAGGCGATCCTGAAACGCCAATTGCTGATGGAGTCGCTGCCTGGCAGCCCAGCCGCGCTGGCGGTGGGCGGGCTGGCCGACAAGCTGCTCGGCTGAGCGCTGCACCGTTCGAGGGGATGGGCGTCGGCCGCTAGCCCGCGCGCGCTGTTCGCCGTGGGCGTGCCGCCTCGGCCTTCGCTGACGGCTGCGGCCCGGTCGGCTTCAGCAGCACCAGCAGGGCGCCATTGCCGCCATCGGCCGCGCGCGCATGCGCAAAGGCGATCACCTCTTTTTTCTGCACCAGCCAGGTCTTGACCTTGGACTTCAGCACCGGCTCGCGCCCCGGTGAACCATGGCCCTTGCCGTGGATCACCCGCACGCAGCGCAGGCCGTGACGCACCGCGACACGCAAGAACTCGGCGAGCTGCTCGCGCGCCTCGTCGCGCCGCAGGCCGTGCAGGTCGAGCTGCCCCTGGATCGCCCACACGCCGCGCCGCAGCTTGCGCACCACCTCCGGCCCGATCCCGTCGCCGCGCCACGACAGCGTGTCGTCGGTCTCCAGCAGCGACTCGACATCGAACTCGTCGGAGATTGCCTCGCGCAGCACCGCGGCCTCGTCGCGTTCACGCTGGCGCGGCAGCGGCTCGACCCGTGGTCGCGCCAGCGGCATCGCCGCCACACGGCGCAGCGGCACGACCGCCCCAACGGTGTGCTCGAACAGGTGGCGCTCGCGCAGTTCGCGTGCAGCGTTGGCACGTGCTTCAGCCTCGCGCCGCGCCGACTCGGCAGCGGCCTTCGCCAGCGCCTTCTTCAGTGCGGCCAGGTCGTGCAGGCTGCGCACGCTGCGCGGCGGCGTCACAGCAGGCCCCGCTCGGCAAACGAGATCGCCTGGTCGCCGCCAACCACCAGGTGATCGATCACCCGCACATCGATCAGCTGCAAGGCCTGCTTCAGCGTCTGCGTCAGGAACTCATCGGCCCGCGATGGCTCGGCCGTGCCCGACGGATGGTTGTGCGCCAGGATCACCGCGCTGGCCTGCAGCGCCAGCGCGCGCTTGACGATTTCGCGCGGGTAGACGCTGGTTTGGCTCAGTGTGCCGCGGAACATTTCCTCGAACCGGATCAGCTGGTTCTGCACGTCGAGGAACATCACCGCGAACACCTCCTGGCCTTCGTGCGCCAGCTGCAGGCGCAGGAAGTCCTTCACCTGTTGCGGCGACGACAGCACGGTGCGCTGGGCCAACCGCTGCGCCAGCGAGCGGCGCGCCAGCTCCATCACCGCAGTGATTTCAGCGCGCTTGGCCGGGCCCAGGCCCTTGACGCGTTTCAGGTCGGCCGCGCTGGCCTGCAGCAGGCCGCGCAGGCCGCCGAAGGCATCGAGCAGTTGCTGCGCCAGTTGCAGCACCGAGGTGCCCGGCAGCCCGGTGCGCAGCAGCAGCGCGATCAGTTCGGCGTCGGCCAGCGCCGCCGGCCCCAGCGTCAGCAGCTTCTCGCGTGGTCGGGCTGCTGCTGGAATGTCTTTGAGCACCATGAAGGCCTGCCGTGGTGTCGCGCCGGACGGCTGATGGCGGCGACTCGTAAAATTCAGCGCAGTCTATCCAACCTTCAACCGGGCACGCCCTTGAACTCTGTCCTCGCGGGCTCCTTCCTCACGCTGCACTACCGGCTGGCCGGGCCCGACGGCGCCGACATCATCAACACCTTTGCCGACAAGGCCGCCACCTTGTCATTGGGCACCGGCGAGCTGGCCCCGGCGATGGAGGCACGGCTGATCGGTTTGCCCGAAGGCACGCGTGCGACCTTTGAGCTGGCTGCTGGCGAGGCTTTTGGTGCGCGCAACCCCGAACTGCTGCAACGCGTCAAGCGTGCGATGCTCGACGAGTTGGGCGACCCCGATGAGCAGTACCGCCCCGGCGACGTGGTGCAGTTCCCGACGCCCGACGGGCGGGGTTCCTACGCCGGCGTGGTGCGTGAAGTAGGAATCGACTGGGTGGCGTTCGACTTCAACCACCCGCTGGCCGGCCAGCCGGTGACCTTTGAAGTGCATCTGATTGGAGTGTTGTGATGGCCGCCGATATCCGTGTCAAAGAGGTGCTGCTGGCCGAGCCGCGCGGCTTTTGCGCCGGGGTCGATCGTGCGATCGAGATCGTCGAGCGCGCGATCACCAAGTTCGGCGCGCCGATCTATGTGCGCCACGAGATCGTGCACAACACCTACGTCGTCAACGACCTGAAGACCAAGGGAGCGATCTTCATCGAGGACCTGGCCGAGGTGCCGCCCGGCGCGACATTGGTGTTCAGCGCGCACGGTGTGTCGCAGGCCATCCGTCGCGAGGCCACCGAGCGCGGCTTCACCGTGTTCGATGCGACCTGTCCGCTGGTCACCAAGGTGCACGTCGAGATGGCCAAGCTGCGCAAGGAAGGCTACGACTTCATCATGATCGGCCACAAGGGCCATCCCGAGGTCGAGGGCACGATAGGACAGCTCAGCGCCGGCATTCATTTGGTCGAGGACGCGGCCGATGTCGAACGGGTGCCGGTCGATGCGGCGACAAGGCTGGCGGTGGTCACGCAGACCACACTGTCGGTTGACGATGCCGCCGAGATCCTCGCCGCGGTGAAGCGCCGTTTTCCGAACGTGCGCGAACCCAAGCAGCAGGA
The DNA here is from genome assembly GCA_031380885.1 of Burkholderiales bacterium. Taxonomy (GTDB): domain Bacteria; phylum Pseudomonadota; class Gammaproteobacteria; order Burkholderiales; family Burkholderiaceae_C; genus PBB1. The sequence continues at coordinate 5,789 of JANMXL010000110.1, forward strand.
CATTTGCTACGCCACGCAAAACCGGCAAGATGCCGTCAAGGTGCTGGCGCCGAACGTCGATGTGCTGGTGGTGGTGGGCAGCCTCAGCAGCTCCAACAGCAACCGGCTGCGCGAAGTTGCTCAGCGGTTGGGCACCGATGCTTACATGGTCGATTCGGCCGAAGACCTGAAGCCTGAATGGTTCGCCGGCAAGAGCCGGGTGGGCCTGACCGCCGGGGCGTCGGCACCGGAGATCCTGGTCAAGCAGGTGATCGAGCGGCTGCGCGCGCTCGGCGCGGTGTCGGTGCGCAGCATGCCGGGCGTGCTGGAGACGGTTCACTTCCCGCTGCCAATGGGGCTGGGCGACAAGTCGATGCAGTCCCCGGGCTGACCCTCTGCGGCCCAGCCGCTGCCTACAATTCGCCGCTTCACGCCCAACCTCGACACCCGTCGAACGCCCACCCATGCTGGACATCACCCTGCTGCGCAAGGACCTGCCCGGCGTCATTGCCCGCCTTGAAAAACGCAAGCGCCCGCAGCCCTACCTGGACGTGGCGCGCTTTCAGTCGCTGGAGTCCGAACGCAAGGCGCTGCAGACCCGCACCGAGGAACTGCAGGCCCAGCGCAACAGCCTGTCGAAGCAGATTGGCGCGCTGAAAGGCAAGGGCGAAGACGCCAGCGCGGTGATGGCGCAAGTGGCGGGTCTGGCCGACGAGCTGAAGGCTTCTGCCGAGCGGCTGGAGGTGATCCAGAGCGACTTGTCGGATCTGTTGATGGCCGTGCCGAACCTGCCGCAAGACAGCGTGCCGGTCGGCGCCGACGAGCACGGCAATGTGGAAGTGCGCCGCTGGAGCCCGACCGATACCGACCCGCGCACCTTCGACTTCACGCCCAAGGATCACGTCGATCTGGGCGGGCCGTTGGGGCTGGACTTCGAAACTGGGGCCAAGTTGTCTGGCTCGCGCTTCAGCTTCATGCGCGGCCCGGTGGCGCGGCTGCACCGCGCGCTCGCGCAATTCATGCTCGACGTGCAGACGCAGCAACACGGCTACACCGAGTGCTACACGCCCTACATCGTCAACCGCGACGTGCTGGAAGGCACTGGGCAGTTGCCGAAGTTCAAGGAAGACATGTTCTGGGTGTCGCGTGGTGGTGACGAAACCCAGCCCGAGCAGTACCTGATCTCGACGTCCGAGATTTCGCTGACCAACAGCGTGCGCGAGCAGGTGCTGGCCGCCGACCAGCTGCCGATCAAGCTGACCGCGCACAGCCCGTGCTTTCGCTCCGAAGCAGGCAGCGCCGGGCGCGACACGCGAGGCTTGATCCGCCAGCACCAGTTCGACAAGGTCGAGATGGTGCAGATCACCCAGCCAGAACACAGCGACGCGGCGCTCGACGACATGGTGCGCCACGCCGAGGCGGTGCTGCAGCAGCTCGGGTTGCCGTACCGCGTGCTGCTGCTGTGCACCGGCGACATGGGTTTCGGCTCGGCCAAGACCTACGACCTCGAAGTCTGGGTGCCGGCGCAGAACACCTACCGCGAGATCAGCTCGTGCTCCAACTGCGAGGCCTTTCAGGCCAGGCGCATGCAATCGCGCTACAAGTCGGCACAAGGGCGCAACGAGTTCGTGCACACGCTCAACGGCTCGGGTGTTGCCGTGGGCCGCGCGCTGGTGGCCGTGCTCGAGAACTATCAGAACGCCGATGGCTCGATCACCGTGCCCGAAGCGCTGCGTCCCTACATGGGCGGCGTGGCGGTGTTGAAGGGCTGAGACCGGGGTGTTTCAGCGCTGTGTGCTGCGCTAGAATTCTAAGTTCCGGTTTCGACC
>JANMXL010000117.1:0-4057 GCA_031380885.1 Burkholderiales bacterium
GGCACCCACGGTGTTGGCCAGCACCGCATCGGCGGCTTGCTTGAGTTTGTCGTTCATCGGTGTCTCCTGGGTCCGCGGGCGTGAAGAAGGCGGCTGTCCGGCGTCGCACTGGGGGCCGGAAAGCATTCCGTCACTCTAGAACATCGGCGCGGTTCTCGGGCCGTGGACAATCCCGCCTCCCCCGGCCCGCGGCCAGACCCGCCGGTCTTTTCTCGTCGACCCTGGAAAGAAGAAATCGCTTGTTCAAGAACCTGACGGTGTATCGCGTGGGGCCCGAGTGGCAGGCCACGCTGGCGCAGATCGAAGAGGGGCTCGCGGCGGCCCGGTTCGCCGAATGTGGTGCCACCCAGCCGCAGTCGCTGGGGTGGGTCGCCCCGCGCGGCACCGAGCATGCCCCGCTGGTCGAAGCCGTCGGCGGGCAGTGGTTGATGACGCTGATGGTCGAGCGCAAGGCGCTGCCGTCGGCGGTGGTCAAGCGCCTCACCGACGAGCTGGCGCAGCAGGTCGAACGGGCCAGCGGACGCAAGCCGGGCAAGAAGCAGACGAAGGAGCTGAAGGAGCAGGCCACGCTGGAGCTTTTGCCAATGGCCTTCACCAAGCGCGCCACGCTGAAGGTGTGGGTCGATGCGAAGCAGCGGCTGCTGATGGTCGATGCGAGCAGCCCGGCGCGCGCGGGCGAGGTGGTCACGCAGCTGATCAAGTCACTCGACGGCCTGACGCTGACGCCGCTGCAGACCACCGAATCGGCCTCGGTCGCGATGTCCGGCTGGCTGCTGACCGGCGAGCCGCCGGCGGTGTTCTCGGTCGATCGCGAGTGCGAGCTGAAGGCGCAAGACGAGATGAAGTCGGTGGTGCGCTATGCCCGCCACCCGCTGGACATCGACGAGGTGCGCCAGCACATTGCCACGGGCAAGCGGCCGACGCGGCTCGCGCTGACCTGGCAGGGCCGGGTGTCCTTCGTGCTTACCGAGACCGGGCAGATCAAGAAGATCGACTTCCTTGACGTGGTGTTCGAAGGGCGTGGTCGCACCGACAAGGCCGACGATGCGTTCGACGCCGATGCAGCGATCGCCACCGGCGAGCTGGTGCAGTTGATTCCGGATTTGATCGATGCGCTGGGCGGTGAGCTGGACGCCACACTGCCGCCAGGCGCGGCCGCGGTGGCCAAGGTGGCCACGGAAGTCACCGCACGCGCGTTCACCCCGGTGGTTTGATCGCGGCGGCCGACGCACCCCAGTGCGCCTCGCACCAGCGCGCCACTGCCTCGCGTTGTGCGGGCGTCAGGTGCAGGCCCAGCTTGGTGCGGCGCCACAGCACGTCGTCCGCACAGCGCGCCCATTCGTGGTCGTGCAGGCAGTGCAGTTCCGCTTCGAACAAGCCGGGCGCGACTTCGAGGCCCAGCCCCTGCGGCGTGAACAGCAGCCCGATGCGCGAGCCGTGGCCGTGCGCCCAGCGCCGAAGCAACGCCGCCGGGATGTCGGGATGGCGCACCGCCAGCACGCGGACGAATCGTTCGAAGTCGGCATCGGGTCGGTCGGCGGGGCCGATGTAGGCGCTGAGGTCGCCGCCGGGCAACGCTGCGTTTGCGGTCCATGGGCCTGAGGCAATGTTCAAGGGCGCGGTCAGCAGGTCTGCGGCTTCTTCGCTCAACTTGCGAAACGTCGTCAGCTTGCCGCCCCACACCGACAGCAAAGGAGGCCCCTGAGTGTCGAGTTCGAGTGCGTAGTCGCGCGTCACCGCGGCGGCATCGTCTGAGCCGTCTTCGAGCAGCGGGCGCACACCGGCGTAGCTCCACACCACGTCGGCCGGGGCGACAGGCCGCGCGAAGCAGCGGCTGACCTGCTCGCACAGGTAGGCGACTTCGGCTTCGTCGATGTGTGCCTCGCCGATCGCGCCGGTGTGCTCGACCTCGGTGGTGCCGATCAGCGTGAACTCGCCTTCGTAGGGGATCGCGAACACGACGCGCCGGTCGGCACCTTGCAGCAGGTAGGCGTGGTCGTGGTCGAACAGCTTCCTGACGACGATGTGGCTGCCCTTGACCAGGCGCAGCGCGCGCGGATGGGGCACATGGGCGTGCTCGCCGAGAAATTGCGCCGCCCATGGGCCAGCCGCGTTGATCAGCGCCCGCGACGTGACCAGTTTCGTTTCACCAGCGGCGCTGCGCAGCGTCACCTGCCAGTCATCGGCGCCACGCTGCGCATCGACGCAGCGCCAGCGCGTCAGCACCGTGGCGCCGCGCGCGGCCGCGTCGATCGCGTTGAGCACCACCAGCCGCGCGTCGTCGACCCAGCCGTCGGAATAGATGAAGCCCTGGCGAAAGCGCGGCTGCAGCGGCGCGCCCGCCGCGTGCTTGCGCAGATCGACGCGGCGCGAGTCGGGCAGCCAGGCACGGCGGGCCAGGTGGTCGTACAGAAACAGCCCAATCCGGATCAGCCAGGCGGGGCGCACCGAGGCGTGGCCCGGGTCGTGCGGCCTGTCTTGCGGAATGACGAAGCGCAGCCCCCACATGATGTGCGGCGCGCTGCGCATCAGCCGTTCACGTTCGGCCAGCGCCTTGCGCACCAGCGTGAATTCGCCATGCTCCAGATAGCGCAACCCGCCGTGGATCAGCTTGGTCGACGACGACGAGGTGTGCGACGCCAGATCGTCCTGCTCGCACAACAGCACCCGCTGGCCGCGGCCAGCCAGATCGCGCGCGATGCCGGCGCCATTGATCCCGCCACCGACGACCAGCACGTCGAATTCAGCGGGGGTGGCGGGGGCAGACACGAGGCTCAGTTTGACTGATCTTCACGATGCCGCACATGATCCGTACGCCATGACCCAGCCCTCCTACCTCCTCGCGCTCGACCAGGGCACCTCCAGTTCGCGCAGCATCGTGTTCGATCGCGGCGGGCGCATCGTCGCGATGGCGCAGCGGGAGTTTGCGCAGATCTACCCGCAGCCGGGCTGGGTCGAGCACGACCCGATCGTGCTGTGGACGACGCAGCTCGCCACCGCGCGCGAAGCGATGAGGTCAGCGGGGCTCGCTGCGCGCGACATCGCGGCCATCGGCATCACCAACCAGCGCGAGACCACGGTGGTCTGGAACCGCCGCACCGGCGTGCCGATCCACCCCGCCATCGTCTGGCAGGACCGCCGCACCGCAGCGACCTGCAGCGCGCTTCGCGAGCGCGGGCTCGACGGCCTGTTTCGCCAGCGCACCGGGCTGCTGCTCGATCCTTACTTCTCCGGCACCAAGCTGACCTGGATCCTCGACGAGGTTCCCGGCGCGCGCGCGGCCGCCGAGCGCGGCGAGCTGGCCTTCGGCACGGTCGACAGCTGGCTGCTGTGGCAGCTGACGCGCGATCAACCCGGCGGCCCGGTGCATGCCACCGACATCAGCAATGCCTCGCGCACGCTGATGCTCAATGTGCACACCGGCCAGTGGGACGACGAGCTGCTGCAGCTGCTCGATGTGCCGCGCCAGGTGCTGCCGCAGGTGCTGCCTTCGAGTCACCTTTATGGCCACACATCCGCCGAGCTGTTCGGCGCACCGATCGCCATCGGCGGCGTGGCGGGCGACCAGCAAAGCGCCCTGTTCGGTCAGGCCTGTTTCCGGCCTGGCCTGGCGAAGAACACCTACGGCACCGGCTGCTTCATGCTGATGCACACCGGCGCCGCTTGCCAAGCGTCGGCCCACGGGCTGATCACGACCCGTGCCGCGCAGCCCTCGGCGGCGGCGCAGTTCGCGCTGGAAGGCAGTGTGTTCATCGGCGGCGCGGTGGTGCAGTGGCTGCGCGACGGGCTGCACGCCATCGACAACAGCGCCGCGGTGCAAACACTGGCCGAGAGCGTGCCCGACAGCGGCGGCGTGATGTTCGTGCCGGCCTTCACCGGCCTCGGAGCGCCGTACTGGCAGCCCGAGGCACGCGGGGCGATCGTCGGGCTCTCGCGCGGCAGCACGGTCGCGCACATCGCCCGTGCGGCGCTGGAAAGCATCGCGTTTCAAAGTGCCACCTTGTTGCAGGCGATGGGCCACGACGCGGTGGCCGCGGGCGGTGCGCCGGTGGCGGAA
>JANMXL010000119.1:0-1593 GCA_031380885.1 Burkholderiales bacterium
CCGAGAGCGGCTCCGCGTGGCTGGCGATCAGTCTTTCGGCACCGGGCGCGGCTTGCCGTCCTTGTCGATCGCCACATAGGTCAGGCTGGCGTCGGTGACCTTGACGATGTGCGGCATCGCCGGGTTGCGTTCGGCGTAGACCTCGACATGCACCGTGATCGAGGTGGTGCCGATGCGCTCGACGCGGGCATAGAAGCTCAGCAGGTCACCGACGCTGACCGGCTGCTTGAAAATGAATCGGTTCACCGCCACCGTGGTCACGCGTCCGCGCGAGACCCGTGCCGGCAGCACCGAGCCGGCAATGTCGACCTGCGCCATGATCCAGCCGCCGAACACGCCGCCGCTCATGTTGGTGTCGGCCGGCATCGGGATCACCCGCATCACCAGGCTCGAATCGGGTGGCAGCGCGGCTGGCGCGCCGAGTTGCGATGGATCGTCGCTGTGGCTGATGTCGCTGTCGGCCACGGGCGGATTCGTGTTCTGGGGCATATTGCGTGACCTGTGTCGGTGTGTCTGTGATCGATTCTTCCATGCGTTTCTTTCTTTCGTTTGACTCATGCGCCCTGCCACGCTGACCCCGCCCGCGCCTGCCGAAGCCGCCACCGGAGCCCCGCGTTCCGACTGGTCGACGCTGAAGAAGTTGCTGCCCTATATGTGGCAATGGCGCTACCGGGTGGCGGTGGCGCTGGCCTGCCTGATCGCGGCCAAGGTGGCCAACGTCGGCGTGCCGCTGGTGCTCAAAAGCCTGGTCGATGCACTGGCGCTGAAACCCGGCGATCCGCAGGCCGTGCTGGTGGTGCCGGTGGCGCTGCTGCTGGCCTACGGCGCGCTGCGGCTGTCGATCACGCTGTTCACCGAGCTGCGCGAGTTCTTGTTCTACCCGGTGGCCGCGCGCATCGCCCGCCGCATCGGGTTGGAGACTTTCGACCACCTGCTCAGCTTGAGCCTGCGCTTTCACCTCGAGCGGCAGACCGGCGGCGTGTCGCGCGACATCGACCGTGGCTCGCGCTCGATCCAGTCGCTGCTGAACTACCTGATCTACAACATCGTGCCGACGCTGGTCGAGATCACGCTGGTCATCAGCCTGCTGTCGGCCAAGTTCGACGGCTGGTTCGCCGCGATCACCTTCAGCGCGCTGCTGCTGTACATCGCCTTCACCGTCACCGTGACCGAGTGGCGCACCACGTTCCGGCGCGCGATGAACGAGCAGGACTCCAAGGCCAGCACGAAGGCGGTCGATGCACTGATCAACTACGAGACGGTCAAGTACTTCAGCAACGAGAAGTTCGAACAGGCGCGCTACGACGAGAACCTGCAGCGGCTGGAGCGCGCGTCGATCAAGTCGCAGACCTCGCTGTCGGTGCTGAACCTGGGCCAGAGCCTGATCATCGCCACCGCGGTGACGCTTTTGGTCTGGCGCGCGACCGAGGGCGTCGTCGCGGGCACCATGACGCTGGGCGATCTGGTGCTGGTCAACGCGCTGATGATCCAGCTCTACATCCCGCTGAACTTCCTGGGCGTCATCTACCGCGAAATCAAGCAGTCGATCATCGACATGGAGAAGATGTTCGCGCTGCTCGGCCAGCACCGCGA
>JANMXL010000130.1:0-19491 GCA_031380885.1 Burkholderiales bacterium
ACAACACGTCGACACCGCCGCACTGTCGCAACGCATCACCCGCACGCCGTTCCCCGGCTCGCACAAGGTCTACCTGGAAGGCGCGGGGCCCGACATCCGCGTGCCGTTTCGCGAAATCACGCTCGGCGACACGCTGGTCGATGATGGCGCCGGGGGCTCGCGCCACGAGCCCAACCCGCCGCTGCGCGTTTACGACGCCTCGGGCCCGTACACCGACCCCGCTGCCACGATCGACATCACGCGCGGCCTGCCGCCGCTGCGCGCCGCGTGGATCGCCGACCGGGCCGACACCGTGGCCTTGCCTGGCATCAGCAGCGCCTATGGCCGCGAGCGCCTGCACGACCCGGCGCTCACCGCGCTGCGCATGGCGCAGGCGCCGACCCCGCGCGTGGCCAAACCCGGCGCTAATGTGTCGCAGATGCACTACGCGCGGCGCGGCATCGTCACGCCCGAGATGCACTACATCGCGGTGCGCGAGAACCTGGTCAAGGCGCAACTGCGCGAACGGCTGGCGACCGAGCGGGTGCCCAAGCGCGGCCATTCCTTCGGCGCGAACCTGCAGGACATCACGCCGGAGTTCGTGCGCGACGAGGTCGCGCGCGGCCGCGCCGTGATCCCGAACAACATCAACCACCCCGAAAGCGAGCCGATGGTCATCGGCCGCAACTTCCTCATCAAGGTCAACGCCAACATCGGCAACTCGGCAGTCACGTCGAGCATCGAGGAAGAGGTCGACAAGCTCGTGTGGTCGATCCGCTGGGGCGCCGACACGGTGATGGATTTGTCGACTGGCGAGAACATCCACGAAACGCGCGAATGGATTTTGCGCAACTCGCCGGTGCCGATCGGCACGGTGCCGATTTATCAGGCGCTGGAAAAAGTCAACGGCAAGGCCGAGGACCTGACCTGGGAGCTGTTCCGCGACACGCTGGTCGAGCAGGCCGAGCAGGGTGTGGATTACTTCACCATCCACGCCGGCGTGCGGCTGGCCTACATCCCGCTGACTGCGGATCGGCTGACCGGCATCGTCTCGCGCGGCGGCTCGATCATGGCCAAGTGGTGCCTGTCGCACCACCGCGAGAGCTTCCTGTACGAGCACTTCGACGACATTTGCCAGATCATGAAGGCCTACGACGTCTGCTTCTCGCTCGGCGACGGCCTGCGCCCCGGCTCGATTGCCGATGCGAACGACGAGGCGCAGTTCGCCGAACTGCACACCCTCGGCGAGCTGACGCAGATCGCCTGGAAGCACGATGTGCAGGTGATGATCGAAGGCCCCGGCCACGTGCCGCTTCAGCTCATCAAAGAGAACGTCGAGAAGCAGCTGGAGGCTTGCTACGAGGCCCCGTTCTACACGCTCGGCCCGCTGATCACCGACATCTCGCCGGGCTACGACCACATCTCATCGGCGATGGGTGCGGCGAACATCGGCTGGTACGGCACCGCGATGCTGTGCTACGTCACGCCGAAGGAACACCTCGGCCTGCCGAACCGCGACGACGTGAAGCAAGGGCTGATCGCCTACAAGATCGCCGCCCACGCGGGCGACCTGGCCAAAGGGTTCGCTGGCGCGCAGATGTGGGACAACGCGGTGTCGAAGGCGCGCTTCGAATTCCGCTGGGAGGATCAGTTCAAGCTCGCGATCGACCCCGACACTGCGATGGCGTACCACGACGAAACGCTGCCGAAGGAGAACGCCAAGGTGGCGCACTTCTGCTCGATGTGCGGGCCGAAATTCTGCTCGATGAAGATCTCGCAGGAGGTGCGCGACTTCGCGCGGTTGCAGAAGGCCGGGGTACCCGCCTCAGCCACCGCGCCCGTGATCCCGATTCATGCCGCGCTCGAAGAAAAGGCGCAGCAGTTCCGCGAAGGGGGCGGCCAGATTTACCTCTGAAGCGCCCTGGTGCGGTCAGGCGGCGATCTGTGCAGCCTGCGCCGCCGTGGCCGCGTCCAGGCACTTGTTGCACTTGCCCAGACCGCGCAGACGCGGGTCGGGCCTGCCTTCGCCCGTCTTGAAGTTGGCTTGGCAGCGGCGGCAGACGTACATCTTCGAGCTGGACATCATCGGCTTGATGCCGGGCTCGGACGAGGGGCGGGCCGCTGAATACTCGGCCTGCGTCTGCCGCAGCTTGATGCTTTCGGCGCTGGCAGCGACTGGAGCAGGCGCGGGGTTGGCGGTAGTCTTGTTTCGTTGTGTGGCCATGGCGCGGGAGTGAACCTCTCAGGTTGAGCCGGCACGTCGGGGCGAGAACGTGCCAACGAAAACCCTTATTGTCCTTGCTGTGACGAATTCCCGCCGAAACGGGGTGATCTTCGAGATGTGAGCAGGCGTTACCGAGGCGGGCATGGGAGCTCCCGCCGAGGCGCTCACGGCTCCGAGTAAGCCATTTTCCAGCCCAGGTGGCCTCGAACGGATCGAAGTCCCGGTCGGCGTGCAGCAGCAAAAAGCCGCTCTCTGTGCAACGCGGCTCGCCAATGTGGCGTGTGTGAACATCCAGCGAAACTTCGAAGCCACCGAATTGACTTGTGTCACCGCCCACGCGGTCTCCCGGCTGCGTGCGGCCCGTCTGGCGCGCAGCGCCAAACCCTTTCTCGCCCGCGGGGGCTTCAAGCGCGAGCGCTGTGCGGGCTGCCGGCTGTTGCCCAGCCACTGCATGTGTGCCTTGCGCCCGGCCGTGCCCACGCGCTCGGGCGTGTGCCTGCTGATGGCCGACATCGAGCCGCTGAAGCCCAGCAACACCGGCTGGTTGATTGCCGATGTGGTGGCCGACACCTTTGCCTTTGGCTGGGCGCGCACCGAGACCGACCCTGCCTTGCTGACCTTGCTGCGCAACCCGCAGTGGCAACCGTATGTGGTGTTCCCCGGGGAATACGTGCCGCACGAACGGGTGGTGCACAGCGTTCAACGGCCCGACACCGCTGAGGGTGCGCTCGGCAAGCGCCCGCTGTTCATCCTGCTGGACGCCACCTGGGCCGAGGCCCGCAAGATGTTCCGCAAAAGCCCGTACCTCGATCACCTGCCGGTGCTCAGCCTGCAGCCGGACCAGGTCTCGCAGTACCGGCTGCGACGCTCTTGCCGCAACGACCACTTCTGCACCAGCGAGGTCGCGGCCCTGTGCCTGAACCTCGCGGGCGAACACCGGGCCGAGCAAACGCTGGAGGCCTACCTGGACGTCTTCACCCACCACTATCTGCAGGCCAAGAACCAGCTGCCCATCGCCTGGGACGACGCGGCCCATCAGCGTTTGCGTGAACTGGCCATGATGCCGGCGAGCAGCCCGTTGCTGGTGCGGGAAAACGCGGCACCGAAGCTCATCGCATGAGCCTGAAGTATCTGGCGGGTTATGCCCCCGATGTGCTGTCGCGCGTGACTGAAATGATCGCGCAGGGCCGCCTCGCCTTGCACCTGCAACAGCGCTACCCTGACATGCACGCGGTGCGCAGCGACCCGGCGCTGTACGACTATGTGATGGACCTGAAGACCCGCCACATGCGCAGCGCGCCGCCGATCGCGAAGGTTGCCTACGACCCGCGGCTGCAGGTGCTGCGCAACGCGCTGGGCACACATTCGACGGTGTCGCGGGTGCAGGGCGGTCGGCTGAAGGCCAAGCGCGAGATCCGCATCGCCAGCCTGTTCAAGGACGCGCCCGCCCCGTTGCTGAAGATGATCGTGGTGCACGAGCTGGCGCACCTGAAGGAGCGCAATCACGACAAGCCGTTTTATGCGCTGTGCCAGCACATGGAACCGGCATATCACCAGCTGGAGTTCGATGCGAGGCTGTGGCTGACGGCACGCGAGCTGGCCGCGCCGGCGGCTGGCTGAGCCGGCCGACCGGGCCCGGCGTTCACTCTGGCCGGCGAAACTCGTCGGCGATCCAGCGGCTGGCGCTGCCGGTGTTCAGACGGAAGCCTGCGGACACGCGCACCTGCGCCAGCGTGTCGCCGGCCGCATGGGTGGCGCTGAGCACGGCATACGGATCGTCGTCGTCGGCCACGATGTCGAGCGTGACGGTGATGCGCCCGGCATCGCCATCGACGACCACGTGCTGGTGCATTTGCGCCTGCAGCTGCTGCTCGTGACGGCGCAGCACTTCGGCCGCGGTTTTCACGAGTGTGTTGAAGGCGGCGGTGTCCAGCGGCTTCGGGTTCTTCTTGTCGCGGCCCATCGTCCACGGGCCGACCAGCGCGGGCTCGGCTTCGCCGTGCTTGAGCATCTCGACGGCCCAGCCTTCGTCGTCCTCGTTCTTGATGACGCGGGCGGTCCATCCGTGGTCGCGCCACAGCCGGGGGTCGTGGATCGCCTCGTCAGTGTCGGGTGGCGCGATCTGGGCGGTGAGCGTGTGGGGGGTCATGGGGACATCTTCAGGCGACCGGATCGGCCGAACGTGCTACACCGGGGCACCGCGAGGCGCTTCCCAGCCCGCAGAGGATAGGTGATGAAAACTCAATGTTTGCCCCTGATGGTTGCGCTCGCGCTGTCGCCCTCCGCGGCCCTGCGGGCCCAGCCTGGCCTGTCGCCGCCTGCCGCAGCGGCGTCGGCCCCTGCCGACAAGCCCGGCCCGCGATTGCTGACGCCGCAGGAAAAGCGCGACAACGCATCACCCGCCGACAACGCGCGGCCCGAGGGCACGGTCACACCGCAGATCAACATCCCACTCGGCCAGAAGCCGTCTGCGCCGTTGAAGCTTGAGCGGCGCCGCGATCCGTCGGCCCGCGGCACCCCGCCGGCCACCATCGACGACACCGCCGCGCGGTGCAGCGCGCTGGTCGATGCCGCCGAGCGCGCCCGCTGCGTCGGTCGCCACAGCCGCGAGCGCGCCCGCCCGTGACCGCACGCGACACGCTGCCTGCAAGCTCTCCAGACGCGGCCACGCCAACCGACTTCGTCGCGCTGTGCGCGGCGAGCCTCGACGGCGGCGGCTTCGAGTCGCTGCTGCTGTCCAAGCATGGCGGGCCCGAGGCCGACCTGAAGCGCGTCAACGTGCGGCCCATCGCGCTGCGCGGGGCGCCTTGCCTGTCGTTCGTGTACCGATACGCCACCCGCGACGAGACGAAGAACCTGCCGCTCGCTGAGGGCCTGAACCGGGTGCGCGAACTGCTGGGCACGGCATTCCGCCATGCGCATTTGCACACGCGCAACGAGGTGGTTGAATTGATGATCAGCCAGCGCGGCGTTTGCACCTTGCGCCGCAGGCCGGTGATCGCTGACGCAGTGGGCGAGGCGGCCGTGAGCGACGATTCCGAGGCACACAGACCTGCCAGCGCGCACGACCGCGAGAAGCAGCGCAGCGTCGATGTGAGCCGACCGTTCCTGACCGCGCTCGGTGTCACCACCGCGCAGCACACGGTGGTGCCGGCGATGTCGCGCAAGTGGAAGCAGATCAACAAGTTCGTCGAGGTATTCGCCAGCGCGCTGCAGGCCTCGCGCCTGTTCGATGCCGGCACGGATGCACCAGCGGCCCAACGCCCGGTGCGCGTGGTCGATTTCGGCGCCGGCAAGGGCTACCTGACGTTTGCGGTGCACGATTACCTGTTGCAGCAACCGGGCATCCATGCCCAGGTCACCGGGGTCGAGCTGCGGCCCGACATGGTGCGGCTGGGCAATGCGGTGGTGGCGCAGCTCGGGCTGGTCGGCCTGCGCTTCGACGAGGGCGATGTGCGCAGCCGCGCGGTGCAGCCGATCGACGTGATGATCGCGCTGCACGCCTGCGACACCGCGACCGACCACGCGATCCACCTGGGATTGCGCGGCGGCGCGGCGGTCATTTTGTGCTCGCCGTGCTGCCACAAGGAGTTGCGCCCGCAGCTGCTGAGCCCGCACCCGCTGCGGCCGATCCTGCAGCATGGCGTGCACCTGGGCCAGCAGGCCGAGATGCTGACCGACGGCCTGCGCGCGATGCTGCTCGATGCCTGCGGGTACGACACGCAGGTGTTCGAATTCGTCGCGCTCGAACACACGCAGAAAAACAAGATGATCCTGGCCGTGAAGCGCGCGCAGCCGCGGCCGGCCGACGCGGTGTGGGCGCAGATCGACGACATCAAGGCCTTCTACGGCATTCGCGACCAGTGCCTCGAGGCGCTGCTGCGCGCCGAGGGCCGTGCACCGGGCGCGGCGCTGAGCGTGCAACCCTGACAAGGGCAATCCCTGTCGTGCAGGGGGTGCCCTGTCGCACCACAATCCGCCGAATGGAGATGCTTCCAACCGACCTTGCCGGGTTGCCGCTTTTTCCGCTGCAAAGCGTGCTGTTTCCCGGCGGATACCTGCCACTTCGTATCTTCGAGGTGCGCTACCTGGACATGATCGGGCGCGCCCACAAGGCGGGCACACCGTTCGGTGTGGTCTGCCTGACCGAAGGCCGCGAGGTGCGCACAGCGCCATGGCACAGCAGCCACCGCACCCCGCGCGGCGACGGCTTTGCGCACGAGGCATTCCACGAGATCGGCACGCTGGCGCGCATCACCCAGCTGGATCGGCCGAACCCCGGCCTGATGGCGATCAGCTGCACCGGCACCCAGCGCTTTCGCATCCGCTCGCGCGAGCAGTTGAAGCACGGCCTGTGGGTCGCCGACATCGAGTTGCTGAGCGACGATGTCGGGGTTGGCGTGCCTGGCGATCTGGAGACCGCGGTGACGGCACTGCGAGAGGTCGTCAAGGGGATGGCCGACCGGGCTGGCGACCCGGCGGAGATGCCGTTTCAACCGCCCTACCGCTGGGACGACTGCGGCTGGGTCGCCAACCGCTGGTGCGAGCTGCTGCCGCTGGGCGCCGAGCACAAGCAGCGCCTGATGACGCTGGACAACCCGCTGCTGCGGCTGGAGCTGGTGGCCGACGTGCTCGATCAGACGGGGTTGGCGAAGTCGCTGTCACGCAGGGGCTGAGTTGCGTGGCACCGTGAGGCGCCAGCGCAGGCCGTGACGAGCTCAAGGGGCTCAGCGCACCGTGTCTTGTGAAGGTTTGCGCGCGGCCAGCACCTCGGCGCGGGTGTAGGGCTCGCTGCGACCGGACACCGCGAGCGCCAGCCGCGTCACCCAGCCGTGGGTGGTCGATGGCGGCGCCGCGGAGAGGGTGCTGCCCAGCCAGACGCACACCACCACCGGCAACCACAGCGTGTGACGCGCCGGCGGCGCACGGTCGGCCAAGGCGGCGACCGCGGTGGCTGCACCGCCGACCAGCAGGCCCGCCACCACCTCGGACCAGGAATGCGCCTCGACGGCCACCCGTGACACGCCCACCAGCAGCGCCAGTGCGACGCCGACTGCCAGACCCAGGCCTTGCCAGCGCGCCGCCCGCAGGCCGGTCAGCGCGCTCGCGATGGCGACGCCCGTCAGCGGGTAGATCGCCGCCGCAAACATGGAGTGACCGGACACACCGGTGAAGTCCAGCGCCGGCCAACCGACGCCCCAGCCGAGGAACGCGACCTTCGACGCCGTCGTCACCGCCACCGCAGCGAACAGGCCCACCAGCCAGACGACCGCCAGCCGGGTCGAGCGTTCGCGCCAGCCGAACCACAGCGCCACCATCAAGGCGGCGGGCACCATGATCTGTGCCTCGCCGAGGCGGGTGACGACGTTCCAGAAAGCGATCGACAGCATCAATGACATGGGCAGATGCTAAAGGTTGACCGCGACGTCGCCAGTCGCAAACCGTCGCCGATCGGCGCTGCTGCGACGCGGTGCGCGACCAGGGTCACAAACGCGTTGCTTCCGTGAAGGATGTACGCCCGCAAGTCGGGTGAATGCCGAAAAGCGGCAAGTTCTTGACCGGGTTCGGCACCACACTGTCCCCATGGAAACCTATTGTGAAAAGCATGTCGGTGGCGTGGTGTCGGCGCAGCCATCAAAGGCCGCAGCACAGACGCCATGAGCATTTTTGGATGGGGCGGCGCGCGCAATGCGCGAAGCGTGGCCGCCAAGACCGCCCCTGCACGCCGTCCGGCGGCAGAACCGACCACCGAGTCGGGCTGGCAGCGCGTGCGCGAGCAGCCACGCGCTCAAGACCTGGCGTTATCACTACAGGCGCAAACCTGGTGCGCCTCGCTGCACCCGCGGCACCGGCCGACCCAGCTCTGCGCGCTGTTCCCCCGCGTGGCCAACCGGCTGGCGCTGTGCTGGAACGACGCGGCACTGGCGGCGCGGGTGCTCGACGACCTGGTGGTCGACAAGCGCCGCAACCGCGTCGGCTTCTCTCCCGACGTCTCACAGGAGCTGATCCGACTGCGCTTGCTTCGACCCTCGCAGGCTGGCAACAGCGGGTTTGCACCGCTGTGGGACGCCAGCAGCATGGCCAGCTGCGACCGCTGAGGGCGAGCGGCTTTTTGGACTTCAGTGCCCGTCGTTCGGCACGGTGATGGGTGCCGCAGCCGGGGGTGGTTTGCGGCCGCGCGACAGACGCCGGGCCGCGCTTTGAACCACGTCGTCGACGAAGGTAAACAGCACCGGGATCACCAACAGGCTGAGGAAGGTCGAGGTGATCAGCCCACCGATGACGACGATCGCCATTGGCGCGCGGAAGCTCGGGTCGACGCCCAGGCCGAGCGCGATGGGCAGCATGCCGGCGCCCATCGCGAGCGAGGTCATGACGATCGGACGCGCACGCTTGTGACAGGCATCGAGCAACGCATCCCAGCGGCTCAGGCCGCGGTCGCGCCGCGCCATGATCGCGTACTCGACCAGCAGGATCGAGTTCTTGGTCGCAATGCCCATCAGCATGATCAGCCCGATCATCGACGGCATCGAGATCGCGGTGTGCGTCACGTACAGCGCGAGGAATGCGCCCGGAATCGACAGCACCAGTGCCGCGAGGATGGTCACCGGCTGAACGAAGTCTTTGAACAGCAGCACCAGCACGATGTAGATGCACAACACGCCAGTCGCCATCGCGAGGCCGAAACTTGCGAACAGCTCAGACATTGACTCGGCATCGCCGATCGTGGTTTGCATGATGCCGGGTGGAAGTTGCAGCAAGCTGGGCAGCGCGAGTGCGGCGCGCTGGACATCGCCCAGCGGCTGCTGGTTCAGCTCGATCTCGAAATTGACATTGCGCTGGCGGTCGTAGCGGTCGATCTGTGCCGGGCCGCTGTCGATGTGGAAGCTCGCGACATTGCCCAGCATCACAGGCCCGCGCGCGCCGGGCACAGCCAGCCGTGACAGCAGTTCGACGTCGGTGCGCGCCTCGGCCTCGAGCTTGACGACGATAGGAACCTGGCGCTGTGACAGGTTCAGCTTGGGCAGGCTCTGGTCGTAGTCGCCGCTGGTCGCGATGCGCAAGGTATCGCCGATGGCCGCTGACGTGACGCCCAAGTCGGCGGCGCGGTCGAAATCAGGGCGCACGATCAACTCCGGCCGCAACAGGCTCGAGGTCGAGGTGACGTTGCCGATGCCGGGCAGCGTGCGCAGCTCGCGCTCGACGACGGCGGCGTGTGCGGCCAGTGCGGGGCCGTCTTCACCGGACAGCACCAGCACGTATTTTTCGCCTCCGCTGTCCAGGCCGACTGTGGTGCGCACGCCCGGCACCTCGGCCAGCGCGTCGCGCAGCTGCTTTTCGATCGCCTGCTTCGTCAGTCCGCCGCGTTCGCCGCGAGGCGTCAGGTTGATGGTCAGCGTCGCGCTGCGAACCTCGGGCGCGCCGCCGAGTGCGAGTGGGTTGTTGCCGCTCGCACCCCCGCCGACTGCGGTGTAGACCAGCCTGACATTCGGGTTCTTCTCGACGAGCGCGCGCGCCTGCTCGGCGGCAGCGGAGGTCTGCTTGAAGGTGCTGCCCGGCGGCAGCGACACCTTGACCTGGGTTTGCGACAGGTCATCGGCCGGGATGAAGCTGGTGGGCAGCAGCGGAGCCAACGCCGATGAGCCGACCAGGAACACGCCCGCCGCCAGCATCGTCAGCCACCGGTGCGACAGGCACCAGGCGGTCCAGCGCATGCACCACGCGACCCAGCTCGGCTCGCGGGCTTCTGCCTGCTTCGGCGCTTTCAGCAGGTAGGCCGACATCATCGGCGTCAGCAGCCGCGCGACGACCAGCGAGAAGAACACCGCGATCGCCGCCGTCCAGCCGAACTGCACGAAGAACTTGCCGGCAATGCCGCTCATGAACGCGGTCGGCAGGAACACCGCGATCAGCGTGAGGCTGGTGGCGATGACTGCCAGGCCGATCTCGTCGGCGGCTTCCATCGCCGCCTGGTACGGCGTTTTCCCCATGCGCAGGTGCCGCATGATGTTTTCGATCTCGACGATCGCGTCGTCGACCAGGATGCCGACCACCAGCGACAACGACAGCAGCGTCACCGTGTTCAACGAGAAGCCGAACAGGTGCATGGCGGCGAACGTTGGCACGGCCGACAGTGGCAGCGCCACCGCCGCGACCAAGGTCGCGCGAACGTTGCGCAGGAACAGCACCACGACCAGCACCGCGAGGGCGGCGCCTTCGTATAACAGCAGCATGGAGCCGTCGAAGCTCTCTTGCACCGGGTCGACGAAGTTGAAGGCCTCGGTGACGTTGATCTCGGGGTGCTGCGCGCGCAGCCGGTCGAGTTCGGCGCGCACGCCGGCGGCGACTTCGGTTTCGCCAGCGCGGCGTGTGCGCGTCACCTCGAAACCAACCACGGGCTTGCCGTTCAGCAGGGCGGCCGAACGAATCTCGCCCACCGTGTCACGCACCGTGGCCACCTGGTCGAGGCGGACGCGGCGGCCATCGGTCAGCGTGATCTCGATGCGCGCGAGCTCTTCGGCCGAGTGCACCGTGGCGAGGGTGCGCACCGACTGCTCGGCGCCACCGACGTCGGTGCGGCCGCCCGACGCCTCTTGCTGGATCTGCCGCAGCTGGCGCGAGATGTCGCTGGCGGTCGCGTTCAGTGCCTGAAGCCGCGCCGGGTCAAGCGCGACCTGCACCTCGCGCGTCACACCGCCGACGCGGCCAACCGCGCCGACGCCGCGCACACTGAGCAGGCGTTTGGTGATGGTGTTGTCGACGAACCAGCTCAGCGCTTCGCCGTCCATGCGCTCCGACGACACGGTGTAGGTCAGGATCGGCGAGCCCGACAACTCTAGCTTCGAGATGACCGGGTCGCGCAGGTCGCCGGGCAGGTCGGAGCGCACGCGGCTCACCGCGTCGCGCACGTCGTCAATGGCCTCCTGCGTTGGCTTCTCCAGCCGGAACTCGACCGTCACGATCGCGACCCCGTCCTGCACCGTCGTGTAGATGTGCTTGACGCCGGTGACGGTAGCGACCGAGTTCTCGATCTTGTGCACCACCTCGGTCTCGAGCTGCTGCGGCGACGCGCCGGGCAGCGATGCGGTGACGGTGATGGTGGGCAGGTCGATGTCAGGAAAGCTCTGCACCTTCATCGCCTTGAAGCCCATCAAGCCGGCGAGTGTCAGCATGATGAAGAGCATCACCGACGGGATCGGGTTGCGGATCGACCAGGCGGAGAAGTTCATCGTGCCGCCGCGCCGGTTACCACCCGCACGGTGTCGCCGTCGGCCAGGAACCCGACGCCCGTCTCAACCACCTGGGCCGACGCATCGAGCCCGCCGGTGATTTCGATGCGGTCGCCCTGGCGGCGGCCCACTGACAGCTTGATCTCGCGCACCTTCGAATCCGGCTCGACGCGAAGCGCGTAGCTGAAGCCGTCGCGCAGCTTCAGCGCACTTTGCGGCAGGGTCAGTGCGTGGCGGCTGCCGAGCTGGAATTCGCCGGTCGCGAACATGCCCGCGCGTGCCACGCTGGCACCGGGCAGGTCGACGTAGACCAGCCCGTTGCGCGTTTGTGCATCAACCGTTGGTGCGACGATGCGCAAGGTACCGGTGACGCGGCTGGCAGCGGCGGCGTCGTTCGACAACGTGATGCGCACCGGCATGCCGGGTTTTAGTTTTGCGAGGTCAGCGGCCTGCACCTCGGCGCGCCATTCGAGGCGGCCTTGGCGAATCATCCGAAACAGCTCCTGACCGGCCGGCAGCACCGCACCGACGGTCGCGCTGCGCGACGAGATCACGCCGTGGTCGGGCGCGAGCACCTGCGTTTGCTTCAGCCGCAGTTGCTGCACGCGGGCAGCGGCGCGCTGCGATGCGAGCCGCGCCTGCGCGGTGCGCTCGGCGGTCAGGTACTGGGTGATCTGCTGGGCACTCAGCGCGCCGGTGGCCTGCAGGCTGCGCGCGCGCGCAGCGTTGGCAGCGGCTTCGGCGGCGGTCGCCTCGGCCTCGGCGACGCTGGCTTCGACCTGTCCCACATCGGCCTGCACCGTCTCCGGCGCGAAGGTGGCCAGCACCTGGCCGCGCTTGACGACATCACCGACGTTGACCCGCACCGTCGCGAGCCGCAGGCCGTTGGCTTCGGTGCCGATGCTTGCTTCCTGCCAGGGGGCAAGGCTGCCATTGGCCGTGAGGGTCAACGGCAGTTCGGTGCGCTGCGGCTGCGTGGTCGTGACCGTCAGCGCCGCACGCACCGCCGGTTTGGCCGTCGAGCCATCTGCTGCGTGTGCACTGATGAGCAGTGCCAGCGCGGTGGCGGTTGCCACGCCGATGGCCGCGGCTGTCCAATACTGCCTGGTGCGGGGGACGGGCGTCGCAGCAGTGCGAGAAGCCGGGGCTAGGGGTGGGGTGTGCCAGATGTGCATTGGGGGAACAAGGGCGCAGGTCAGGGAATGGACGGTGTTCGGGGTGGCGCGTCGCGCGTGTCGACCACCCTGTCAGCCGCGGCAGTCCATCCGCCGCCAAGCGCGCGATACAGCGAAACCCATGCGGTCACGCGTTCGCGCCGCAGGTCGATCAAGGTGGTCTGAGCCTGCACCGCCGAGCGCCGAGCGTCTTCGAGCTCGAACAGGTTGCCAATGCCGCTGCGGAAACGCGCCTCGGTGGCGCGCAGCGAGTCGGCGAAACCGCTGGCGGCCACCTCGGCGTCGGCCTGCCGGTCGGCGCTGCTTTGCAAAGTGATTAATGCCCTTTCGACTTCCTGCACCGCGCGGCGCAGGGTGGCGCTGTACTGCGCGGTGGCATCGGCGTAGGCGGCGCGCGCGGCCTCGTCGGTGGCGCGCCGCGTGCCACCGTCGAAGATCGGCAGCGACACCGACACCGGGCCGACCGACCAGGTGGTTCCTGATCCGCTGATGCCGCCGACAAAGCCGCTGGGTGCGCTGCTTCGGTAGCGCGTTGTACCGATGCTGCCGGCAAGCTGGATGCGCGGCAGTCGCTCGGCCTGCCGCGCGGTGATGTCGGCGGCCGTGGCGACCAGCGTGCGTTCGGCGCTGGCCAGATCGGGGCGCTGTTGCAACAGCGCAGCGGGCATTGCAGGCACCGCGATCTCGCGCGGTTGGGCGATGACGCCGCGTGCTGGCGACAGCGCGTCGCGCAGCGTCGGCTCGGCAGTACCGGTCAACGCAACCAGGCCCTTGATGTCGCTGTCGCACTGCGCGCGCTGCTGCGTCAGTTGCGCATGACCCTGCGCGGCACTGGCGCGTGCCAGCGCCGCGTTGGCTGGCGACTCAAACCCCGCACGTGCCGTCAGGTCCGTCAGCCGCGCGGTCTCCGCACGCGAATCGGCGTCGATTTGCACTTGGATGCTTTGCGCCTCGCAAGCGCGCAGCGCGATGTATTGCGTCGCGACCTCGGCTGCCACGGAGACGCGGGCGTCGTGCCACAGTGCCTGACTGCCCTTAAGACGCGCCTGCGCGGCGTCTCGAGAGGCTCTGACGCCGCCGAACAGGTCGAGCTCCCAAGACGCCGCGAGCGAGCCGCCGCTGCTGGTGGCGATGGCGCCGCTGCTGTCGTAGACGCCACGCTGCGCGCTGGCGCTGGCATCGAGTCTGGGCAGCAGCGACGCGCCAGTGGCCACGCGGTCAGCGTGCGATTGCGCGATGCGTGCGCGGGCCGACGATACCGTCGGGCTGACACGCTCGGCATCGTCGACGAGGTGCGCCAGCAGGGGGTCGTCGAACTGCTGCCACCACAGCGACAGCTCGGCCACTTCGCCCTGGTGCGCGGTTGGCGCGTACCACTGCGGTGGCGCCAGCGCGGCAAGTTGCGCGGCGCTGGGCGGCGCAGCGTCAATCCCGAACGCAGCACAGCCGCCGAGCATGGCCAAAGCCGCGGCCGACAGCAGCGTGCAGACTGCCGTGCGCGCAGCGGTCACTGGGCCAACCTTTCCGCGGCAGCCGGTCTCGCCGAGCGGAAATGAGCGCCTGCCAGCCGTTGATCAGCGCTCATCGCCTGGCTTTCGGCTTCGCTGGGCTGACCGTGGCGCGTCGCTGCGCTTCAGCCGCGACCATCGCCTCTGCATAGCCGACCAGCCGATCGGCCCAGCGCTCGTAGGCGCGCGGCATGCGGTTCAGCCGCGGCGCCAGCGCGTCGATCACGTCGTGCTCAACATGCAAATGCACGCCCAGCCCGGCGATGCAAACCGCGAGGCCCTGCAATTCGTCGTCCGGCCGCTTCAAGCCCAGGTGGCGGCACAGCGCGGCCACCAGCGTGCGGTGCACCGGTGCGATGCCGCAGTCGATCTTTTCATCCCACAGGCCGGTCGGCTCCAGCATTTCGCGGCAGTGCAGCTTGACCGACAAGTGCGCCAGGTCGCCGTGTTTCAGAGGCTCGATGAAGCCGTCGTACAGCGCGCGCAGCGTCTGTCGCAGTGGTTGGTCGGCCACCGGCTCCGCGGGGGTGGCTTCGGACCAGAACGGCTCCAGGAATGCCGCTCTGTACAGCCCGGCTTTGTCACCAAAGTGGTAACTGATGGCAGCCACATTGACCTGCGCGTGCTCGGCGATGGCGCGGGTCGAGGTCTTGGTGTAACCGTGTTGCGCAAACAGGCGCAGGCCGGTGTGCAGCAGCCGCTGGCGCGTGGAACGGCTGCTGGCTGTGTCGGGCAACACAACCGGGGCGGTTCGGGGAGCGAGGCGGCGCAATGTCATCGCCACGCAGTGTAGCAAGTTTAAATCAAACGATTGTTTGACGTTTGCTTGAGCTTTCAATACTTCGCGCGGCGGTCAGTGCAGTGTGTGGCCGCTCGGCGTCGAACTTGCCCGCTCATTGTGGCGAGGCTGGTGCGACGTACCTGTCGGCACATAGCCCTTGGTGTCCAGGCACCAGGCCTCGGTTGCGTCGGCATCGGCCAGCGGCTCGATGCGCAGGCCCTCGGGCAGCAGCCGATCGGCCACCGCGCGCGACAACAACGACTCGCACTGCGCAGCGTTCAGCATCGACGCGAAGCGCACCCAGCGCTGCATCACCACGGCGTGGCCCCAGGCGTCTTCAATCGCCCAGCGTGCGCGCTGTGGGTCGGTGGGCCTGCCCGCTTCGAGCACCCGCGGCAGCAAGGTCTGGAAGAACGAGCGGAACGCACGTCGTGCGGCCTGCCTGGGCAGCAGCGCCTCGATCGCATTGATGCGCTGGCTCCAGCCGGGGCTCAGCAGTTGCCGGCTGATGAACGCCTGCAGCGCCTGTGCCGGGTTGAACTGGCGCAGCCGGTTCGGCGGCAGCACCAGCAGCGGCAGCTCGCAGGCCCGCGCATGCGGCAGCGGCGCGACGTAGCTGCACAACACGGCGATGCGGCCCCATTGGGCTGCATTCAGCCCCTCGTGTTGGGGTGCCGCTGCGTTGCCGCGGGCTGCCTCCGTCTCCAGCCGGCGGGCGATCTCGATTGCGGACTCGAAGCCGTGCGCCGCTTTCGCGCGGTTGGCGCGCGCGCTCATTAGGGCGAGATTGCCTCCTGCGTAGCCGGCGTCGTGGCGCACCCGGTCGATCGACGCGCGGCAGGCGCTGTCGGCCGGGTGGTCGAGCACCTCGCGTGTGATTGGGCAGTGGGTGACGGCCAGCTGGCGCAGGTGATGCGGCGTGACCTGGAACAGCTCGACGCTGCGGCCGCGCAGCCAGGCGTGCAGCCGCAGTTGCAGCCACTGGCGCACCGCGGCGGTGGGTGTCAGCGTGCGCTTGCCGAAAGTGGTCGCCCCTGCCAACCAGCCGTTGCGCAGCGGCGAGGGCTCCTGCGCATACGGCGCGGGCGGTGTGCTGCCGTGGTGCGCGTGGTCCCAGCCGAGCTCGAAGCCGATGTGCTCGTGGTTCGTTACGGCGGCGGTCGGCGCAAGCCAACCGGCGCAGGGGTGGACGATGGCGGCCAGGTCTACGGAAAACAGGTCACGGGTGCTCAGGTCGGTGGTCATCGCGAACTCCGGGTGACGCAGCGACATGCCGCGATGACCTCAGTGTGTCAACCCACTCGCTCACCAGGTGAGCCGGCCAGCCCGCTGGCAAAGTAATTTGATTTATGCTCTGTCTGTCAAGGGCTCATCTGGTGAGCTACCGGTGTGTTATTCCAACTGGCTGTGGAGTTGTTTATGGACCGAACCGAACGCTTCTACAAGATCGAACTGTTGCTGCGCAGCCGCGGCTGCGTCAGCTTCGATGCATTGCAGGCCGAGCTGGCCGTGTCGCCCGCGACGCTGAAGCGTGACCTGCAGTACCTGCGCGACCGCATGGGTGCGCCGATCGCCTACGACCGCGCTGACAACGGCTACCGCTTCGAGACACCAACGCCTGGCGCGGCCGGCTCGGCGAAGCCCATCCACCACGAACTGCCGGGCATGTGGTTCAGCGAGCGTGAGCTGCATGCGCTGCTGACGATGCACCAGCTGATGGCCGGGCTTGACGACGACGGCGTGCTGGCGCGCCATCTGCAGCCCATGATGGACCGGCTGCAGGGCCTGCTGGGTGCCGACGAGACCGAGGCCCGCGAACTGGTGCGCCGCGTCAAGCTGATCGGCACCGCGCGCCGCCGTGTGCCGAGCCAGCATTTCGAGCTGCTGGGCAGCGCGCTGGTGCAGCGCAAGCGGGTCTGGCTGCGCTACTTCAAGCGCAGCGATCGCACGACCAGCGAGCGCGAGGTGTCGCCGCAGCGGCTGGTCAATTACCGCAACACCTGGTATCTGGACGCGTGGTGCCACGCCAGCGACGGGCTGCGCCGCTTTGCGCTCGATGCGGTTCAGCAGGCGCGTGCGCTCGACAGCCGCGCCAAGCCAGTGGCGCTGAAGGACCTGGAGGCCGAGCTCGATGCGGGCTACGGCATCTACGGTGGTGGCGGGGCCAAAGTGAAGTGGGCGACGCTGGTGTTCGAGGCCGATGCGGCGCAGTGGGTGGCCAATGAGGAATGGCACCCGCAGCAAACCTCGCGCTGGCTGGGTCAGACCGAAGGCGAGGGGCGCTATGAACTGAAGGTGCCGTATGCCGACGCGACCGAGCTGATGATGGACATCCTGCGCCACGGCGACAGCGTGCGCGTGGTCGGCGACAAGGCCCTGGCGGCGGCGGTGGCGAAGCGAATGCAGCAGGCAGCAGCGTTGTACGCTTGATGAACGGGTGTTTGCGCCGAGGGGATGTCCTCTCGCCGTCACCCGACTGAAAGGAAGCGACATGAAAGCCATCTGGAACGGCGTGACCCTGGCCGAGAGCGACGACACCGTCGTCGTCGAGGGCAACCACTATTTCCCGGCCGAAAGCCTGAATCGCGATTACGTGACCTTCAGCAACCACCGCAGTGGCTGTGCGTGGAAGGGTCAGGCGCACTACTACAGCCTGATGGTCAGCGGCGACATGAACGAGAACGCGGCCTGGTACTACCCCGAGCCGACCGAGGCGGCCGCGCACATCAAGGGACGCGTCGCGTTTTGGAAGGGTGTGAAAGTCGAGTGACCGTGCCACCCGCTCGACCGATTCCACGCCGACAGTTCATCGCCAGCCTCGCTGCCCTCGCAGGCAGCGCCGCGGTACCCGCCTGGGCCGAGCAGCTGCAGGCGATCGGCGCGCCGCAGCGCTTTGATTACGCTGCCTTGAAGGGCCAGGCGCAGGCAATGTCTCGCAAGCCTCACGAGAAGCCCCCCGCGGCCTTGCCCAAGGAGATCGAGGCACTGGACTGGGACGCCTACCAGGCGATCCGCTTCCGCCCCGACCATGCGCTGTGGCGCCATGACAAGCTGCGTTTCCAGGCCCAGTTCTTCCACCTCGGGCTGTACTTCAAGTCGCTGGTGCGGCTGTACGAACTGGCCGACGGCCAGGCGCAGGAGCTGGCCTACCTGCCCGAGATGTTCGACCATGGCAAGAGCGGGCTCGACCCCGCGAAGCTGTCGCGCGACCTCGGCTTCGCCGGCTTCCGGCTGAATTTCCACACCGACCTGCAGCGTGACATCACCGCCTTCCTGGGGGCGAGCTATTTCCGCGCTGTCGGCGGTGAGTTGCAATACGGCGTGTCGGCGCGCGGCCTGGCCATCGGCACTGGCGCGCCGGTGCCCGAGGAGTTTCCCAACTTCACCGGCTTCTGGCTCGAACGCCCCGCCGCGGGTTCGAACAGCGTCACCGTGTACGCGCTGCTCGACTCGCCGAGCGTGGCGGGCGCTTACCGCTTCGTCATCACGCCCGGTGACACGCAGGTGATGGACATCGATGCCGCGCTGTACCCGAGAACGACGATCGATCGCCTCGGCATCGCGCCGTGCACCAGCATGTTCCAAACCGGTGAGAACGACCGCCGCATGGGCTACGACTGGCGCGGCGAGATCCACGACAGCGACGGCCTTGCGATGTGGACCGGCCATGGCGAATGGATCTGGCGCCCGCTGACCAACCCGCGCCAGCTCGCCTTCAACGCCTTCCAGGACCACAACCCGCGCGGCTTCGGCCTGCTGCAACGCGACCGCGATTTCGACCACTACCAGGACGACGGCGTGTTCTACGACAGGCGGCCCAGTTTGTGGGTCGAGCCGAAGTCGGGCTGGGGCGCCGGGTCGGTGCAACTGGTCGAGATCCCGACGGTCGACGAGACTTTCGACAACATCGTCGCGTTTTGGAATCCGGCGCGACCGGTGCAGGCGGGCGAAGAGCTGCTGTTCGGCTACCGGCTGTACTGGGGCGGCAAGCCACCGGCACGGTCGCCGCTGGCGCGCTGCGTAGCCACGCGCACCGGGCTCGGCGGCGTCATTGGCAAGAAGCGCACGGTTTTTTCATGGCGCTTCGCGGTCGATTTCGCGGGCGGCGATCTGCCGCTGATCGGCTCGAACGCGGTGGTGACGCCGGTGGTCAGCGCGTCGGCCGGCGCCCGCATCGAAACCACCTCGGCGCGGCCGCTGCACGCCGTGCGCGGCTACCGTGCGCTGTTCGACGTGGTGCCGACGGCCTCGACCGATCCGATCGAGTTGCGGCTGCATCTGAGCTGCGACGGGCAGTCGCTGACGGAGACCTGGCTTTACCAGTGGGTGCCGCCACCGATGGGTGAACGTACTTTGTACTGACTGCTGTCGGCTCTTCTTGGGTGAGACCGCGCCGGGGTTCCGCCCCGGCAGGCGGGTCACTTTTTTCTGCGGGGCCAGAAAAAAGTAACCCAAAAAGAGGCCCTGAACACCAGCCATTTGGCTGTCACGCTTCGGCTACAGGTGAACGGCAAAGGCTGTGGCACAAGAAGCCCCACCGAGGACCCGAAGGTTCGAGGCGCAGCGATACCGCATGTTTGAACCTGAGCGACGT
>JANMXL010000149.1:0-4788 GCA_031380885.1 Burkholderiales bacterium
GCTCGGGATGACAGTCTTTAGGAAGAAGTGGTCTTCTTGCTCCACAAACGGCATCAAGTACGCATAGCCGTCGCAGGCCACGACCAGCACCTTTTGATTCGGGTACTTTGCTGCGTTCGGGTGGGCAAGGATGTCCATCAACCCACCAGCCTCAATGGCAACAACCATCTGCTCAAATGAGATGCCTCGCTCAAGCAGCAGTTGCTCATTCTTCTCCGCCCCCCATCGAAACGGCTTCATCAAGGCAGCTTAACGCAGTGTGTGCCTTTTGTCACCAGTGCGTCCTGGATAAGGCGTCTCTGTATGCGACCTGCCACCAGCAGTGCGGCTGGCGAGGCCATTGGGCAGGGGGTTGCGCTCATGTCCCCCCGAAGACGCCTTCGGCGCCTTCTCCTTCCTTGACTTCAAATGCACTGTTGGTGCACCCCGGTGGTGGTTCGAGCGACGGACAGGGTCGTCGGGTGGAGCGAAGTCAAGGAGGAAGGCCGGGTCGTTCTGCCCCGAAGCGTTTGGGCCGTGACCCGGCCTGGGGGACATGAGCGCCACCCGGCGGCCCTGGCCGTCGCTCGCGCACGATCCATTCGGCCTGTATTCAGCAGCATCCGTACACTGCGCGCCGTGAATCCGGTTCTGAACATCTCCGCCTACCGCTTCGTCGTGCTCGACGACGTGGAATCGCTGCGCGAGCAGATTCATGCGCAGGCAGCAGCGCGGCATCTCAAAGGCACGGTGCTGCTGGCCGAGGAAGGCATCAACCTGTTTCTGGCGGGGCTGCCTGAAGCGGTGCGCAGCTTCATCGGCTGGCTGCGCGGTGACGCGCGCTTCGCCTCGCTCGAAGTCAAGGAAAGCCCTTCGCCCACCGTGCCGTTCGGCAAGCTGCTGGTGAAGGTCAAGCGCGAAATCATCCGCATGAACCACCCGGCCGTTCGCCCGCAGGCCGAGCGCGCACCGGCGGTCAGTGCGCTCACGCTCGCGCGTTGGCTGGCTCAGGGCCACGACGACGACGGGCGCGAGGTCGTCACGCTGGACACGCGCAATGCGTTCGAGGTCGATGCCGGACGCTTTCGCGGCGCGACCCACTGGCGCATCGACAAGTTCAGCGATTTTCCTGCGGCCGCGCTGGCGCACCGCGACGAGCTGCGCGGCAAGACGGTGGTGAGCTATTGCACTGGCGGCATCCGCTGCGAGAAGGCGGCGCTGTTCATGGCCGATGCGGGCGTCGAGCGCGTGATGCAGCTCGACGGCGGCATCCTGAAGTACTTCGAGGAGACCGGCGGCGCGCATTTCGAGGGGCACTGCTTCGTGTTCGATGCGAGGCGCGAGGTCGGCAGCGATTTGCAACCGGTAACCGCTGAAATGCCACCAAATCACGACGACGTCGGTCATCCGGTGTAAGGTGATTTCGTGCGGTGGTGACACTGCGGGTCGAACGAAAGCCATTGATGCAGCAGCAGCCTGACGCCCAACCTGAACGCCGGAACCGCGTCGCCTTCGTCCGCGGTGAACTGAGCGCACTGGCTCTGCAGTACGCAGCGGTGCGCAACACCACGATGCGGCTTGCCGAGCCGCTTTCCGACGAGGACTGCCAAGTGCAGTCGATGCCCGACGCCAGCCCGACCAAATGGCACCTCGCGCACCTGACCTGGTTCTTCGAGACCTTCGTGCTCGAACGCCACGAGCGCGGGTTCAAGCCCTTCGATCCGCACTTCCGGGTGCTGTTCAACAGCTACTACCAGGGCGTCGGCGCACAGCATCCGCGGGCGCAGCGCGGGCTGCTGAGCCGGCCGAGCCTGGCCACCATCAAGCGCTATCGGGCCAACGTCGACGAGCGGATGCAGACGCTGCTGGCGCGCGTGGAGACCCACAGCGACGAAGGCACCGACCTGCGCGCGCTGATCACGCTCGGCCTGCACCATGAGCAACAGCACCAGGAGCTGCTGCTGACCGACATCAAGCACGTGCTGTCGTTCAGCGCCACCGGCACCGCCGATCCCGCCGACCCGTTTCACGACCACACCGCCTACGCCAAGCGCTGGCCGATCGGCGCGGTGCAGGCCCAGCCGCTGCGCTGGTTCTCTTACGACGGCGGGCTGTTCGACCTGGGCCACGACCCGGCACTCGATGGCGCGTTCTGCTTCGACAACGAGACGCCCCGGCACCGCGCCTACACCGCGCCCTTCGAGCTGGCCTCGCGCCCGCTCAACCACGGCGAGTGGCTGGCCTTCATCGACGACGGCGGCTACCGGCGGCCTGAGCTGTGGCTCTCCATGGGCTGGGCGTGGGTGAATGACGGGCCGGGCGGACAGCGCCGCCAGGCCCCGCTCTACTGGCAACAACGTGGCCACGGACGCGACAGCACCTGGTTCACGCACACCTTGCAAGGCACGGTCGCAATCGACCCGCACACCCCCATGTGCCACCTCAGCTATTTCGAGGCCGACGCCTATGCGCGCTGGGCCGGTGCGCGCTTGCCGACCGAGGCCGAATGGGAATTCGCGGCACGCCGCCTCGGCCCGCGTGCAGTGCAGCGCGCGAACTTCGCCGACCGAGGCGCCTTCCATCCGCTGCCGCCGATCACCGCGGCCAGCGATGAGCCGCTGCAGATGATCGGTGACGTGTGGGAATGGACGCAGTCGAACTACAACGCCTACCCCGGCTACCGACCGCTGCCGGGCGCGGTCGGCGAGTACAACGGCAAGTTCATGTGCAACCAGTTCGTGCTGCGCGGCGGCTCGTGCGCCACGCCGGCCGGCCATGTGCGCGCCAGCTACCGCAACTTCTTTCCGCCCGAGGCGCAATGGCAATTCAGCGGGCTGCGGCTGGCGCGTGACATCGGCGTCTGATGCCCAAGGTCAGGAGTTGAGCACCGCCAGCACATCGGAGTGGAACTCCCGCTGGTACAGGATGTAGACGACGCCCGCCGTGGCAAGCGCGAAGGCCAGCGGTGACAGCAGCCAGCTGAGCGCTGCGAACGCGAAGTAGTAGGCCCGCAAGCCATCGTTGAAAGTCTCGGCCGCCATGCCGACGACGCGGCCTGCCCGGTCGGCGAATTCATCCCGCGAGATCGCGTGCTGCTCGAACTGCGTGGCCTCGGGGGCCGACGCCACCAGCAGCGCCCCGAAGGTGTACTGCCGCATCGACCAGGTGAAGCGAAAGAAGGCGTAGACGAAGATCGCCAGCATCAGCACGATCTTCATATCGAGCACCAGCACCGAGGTGCGCACCGCGAACGGGATCTCGCGCACCAGCTCACCCGCGTTGTTCGAGCCCAGCACCGCCAGCAGGCCGCCGATGATCAGGATGGTCGTCGAGGCAAAGAACGACGGGCTGGTCGACAGGTTCTGGATCACCACACCGTCGACCACGCGCACCTCGCGGTAGGTGGTCTGCAGCATCCACTGCCGCCGGATGCGGTTGGTCGACGCCAGGATCGAGGCCTGGCGATGGGCCAGGCTGCGGGCGAACAACGCGTAGCCAATCCAGCCGCCGAAGAAAATGCCCAGCGCGACCCAGTCATGCCAGGGCAGCAAGCGCATCACTGTCAGCACGATGTCCATGCCGCAATGTAGCAAGCGGCGCGGGCGCGTGGCGCGCGTTCAGGCTGCCAGGTCGAACACCAGCACCTCGGCGTCCTGCGCGTCAGCGAGCACCAGCCGGCTTTCACCACTGAGCTTCACGGCGTCGCCGCCGACCAGCACCTGGCCGTTGACGCTGAGCTGACCGCGCACCAGGTGCACATAAGCCTTGCGTTGCGCATCGAGCGCCAGCTCGGCGTGCTCGCCGGCATCGAAAAGCCCGGCGCGGATCGACGCGTCAGCGTGCACCGTCACCGAGCCGTCACGGCCATCGGGGCTCGCGACCAGGCGCAGGCGGCCGCGCTTGTCGGCCGCGCCGAAGGGCTTCTGTTCGTAACCCGGCTCGATGCCGTGTTCGCTGGGCAGGATCCAGATCTGCAGCAGGTGCGTGGTCGCGTCCTGGGCATGGTTGAACTCGCTGTGCTGCACGCCGCGGCCGGCGCTCATGCGCTGCACATCGCCTGGCCGGATCACTGCGCCAGTGCCGAGGCTGTCCTTGTGGGCCAGCGCCCCGCTGAGCACGTAGGTGACGATCTCCATGTCGCGGTGGCCGTGCGTGCCGAAGCCGGTGCCCGGCGCGATGGTGTCGTCGTTGATGACCCGCAGGTTGCCGTAGCCCATGTGGGCCGGGTCGCGGTAGTCGGCGAACGAGAAGCTGTGGTGACTCTGGAGCCAGCCGTGGTCGGCATGACCGCGGTCTTGGCCTTTGCGCAGTGTGAGCATGGGAACCTCCTGTGTGAGGCTTCAATGTAGGAGCGTGGACCCCGCGCGCCGTGCAGGCAGACTTGACGCGAGCGTTCAAATAACATGAAGCCCCGTCACACCGCAGGCCCGCCATGCCCCGCAATCTGTTGACCCCCGACGCGCTGACGATGATGGACGTCATCGCCCGCACCGGCAGCTTTGCCGCCGCCGCCCGTGAAATGGGCAAGGTGCCTTCGGCGCTGACCTACAGCGTGCGGCAACTCGAAGACGCGCTCGACGTGCTGCTGTTCGACCGCCGCTCGGGCCAGGCCAAGCTGACCGCGGCCGGCATCGAGCTGTTGCATGAAGGCCGCCGGCTGCTGGAGCAGCTCGATGCGGTGGCCAACCGGGTCAAGCGGGTCGCCACCGGCTGGGAAACGCAGCTGACGATTGCGGTCGACGATGCGCTGTCGAGGCTGACGGTGTTCGAGCTGTGCGAGGACTTCTATGCGCTGCGGCCCCCCGCGCC
>JANMXL010000156.1:0-12230 GCA_031380885.1 Burkholderiales bacterium
CTTTGCACGGTGTCGCGCGGGAACAGGCTTTCGTTCACGTGCAGGTTGGTCGGGTGCAGGGCCTGCGCGGTGCGGCGTGAGCTCGCCATCAGCACGCCGACCTTGGCGAAGGCCGCGCGGGCCTCGTCGCCCGCCTTGTTCAGCGCCCGCTTCATGTAGCGCAGGTAGGCGCCGCCGTGGCGCGCTTCGTCGCGGGCCAGCGTTTCGTAGATCGCCTTGATCACCGGCTCGGCATGCCATTCGGCGGCACGGCGGTACCAGTGGTTGAGGCGGATCTCGCCGCAGAAATGCATCATCAGCGTTTCGAGTGCCGGGGCCGGGTCGAACTCGAAACGCACCTCGTGCAACTCTGCCTCGGTGGGCACCAGATCGGGCCGGAAGCGGCGCAGGTACTCCATCAGCACCAGCGAGTGCTTCTGTTCCTCGAAGAACCAGACGCTCATGAAGGCGGAGAAGTCACTGTCGTCGCGGTTGTCACGCAGGAACATCTCGGTGGCGGGCAGCGCAGCCCACTCGGTGATCGCGTTCATCTTGATCGTCTGCGCCTGCTCATCACTGAGCAGGCTGGCGTCGAAGCGATCCCAGGGGATGTCGGTGTCCATGCTCCAACGCACGGCTTCGAGCTGCTTGAAAAGTTCGGGATAAAGCATGCTGGACATGATAGGCGGCGCGTTTAGCAAACGTGTTCGAGTTTAGTCGCGTTGCCCGTGCGCAGTGTGTAGGAGGGACGCTGCGCTCAGCGTGGGTCAAAGGTCGTCGAGGTGTTCCAGCACGTGCTGCGCATCGACCCGGATGCGTTCGCGCTGCGCCGGCTCCAGCCGGGCGACATTGCGGGCCATCAGGGCGGTGCGCGGGTTGGCGCTCAAGGCCGCTTCGTGGCGGTCGAGAAAGTGCCAGTACAGCGTGGTGTACGGGCACAGCGGCTTGCCGCTCGCCTGGGTTGATTTGGCGTCGGGGGCGTAAGTGCAGCGGTCGCAGTGGTTGCTCATCCGCTGGATGTAGGCGCCGGAGGCGACATACGGCTTGCTGGTGAAGCGCCCACCATCGGCGTGTAAAGCCATGCCGGCCACGTTCGGAAGTTCGGCCCATTCGACCGCATCGACATACACCGCGAGGTACCAGGCAGCCACCTGTTTCGGATCGATCTCGGCCAGCAGGCCGAACAGGCCGGTCACCATCAGCCGCTGGATGTGGTGCGCATAGCCATATTGCAAGGTCTGCTCGATCGCGTCGCGCGCGCAGGCCATCTTCGTGTCACCGGTCCAGAACCAGCGCGGCAGGGGGCGGCTGTGGCCGTAGTGATTCGCCTCGGCCATCTGCGGCATGTCCCGCCAGTAGACGCCGCGGATGAACTCTCGCCAGCCGAGGATCTGCCTGACGAAGCCTTCGACACCTGCCAGCGGTGCACGGCCGCCGCGGTACGCGTCCTCGGCGGCGGCAATGACCTCGCGCGGGTCGAGCAGGTGCAGGTTCAGGCTGCTGGCCAGCAGCGAATGCCAGCCGAAGGGCGTGCCCGACCACATCGCATCCTGGTGGTCGCCGAAGTTGCCGAGGCGGTGGTCAATGAACGCCTGCAATGCCAGCAACGCCTGCTGGCGCGTGACTGGCCAGACGAAGTGCGCAAGTGATCCGGGATGGCCCGGAAACAGCCGCTCGACCTCGGCAAACACCTCGCGCGTCAGCACATCCGGCTCGAACGCTTCCGGCGGCGGGATCAGCCCGGGCCCGCGCTTCGGATAGCCCTTGCGGTTGTCGGCGTCATAGTTCCACTGCCCGCCTTCGGGCTGGTCGGGCGTTGTCGCATCGCGGGCGATCAGCACGCGGTGCTGGCGCCGCATCTCCCGGTAGAAATACTCCATCCGCAAGCCGCCGCTGTACTTGCCCGCCCAGCGCGCAAAGTCGGCGCGCGAGCACAGGAAGTGCGGGTCATCCAGCAACTGCAGCGCCACACCGGCGCGGTGCGCTGTCGCGGTGATGTCTTGTTGCAAGCGCCATTCACCGGGCTCCAGCAGGCGCAGGACTTCCGGTCGCCAACGCGTCAGTTGCTGTGCCAATCGGCTCACCAGCGTGGCTTCTTCGCTGTCGTCCAATGAGATGTAGTCGACCGTGAAACCCGCCTCACGCAACGCATCGCGAAAGTGCCGCATGCCCGAGATGAAAAGCGCGATGCGCGCCTTGTGACTCCATACCCCGTTCGCTTCGTCGGGTGCTTCGATCATCAGCACGCGGTCGCGCGTCGGGTCGAAGTCCGCCAGCGCGGGACTGTCCAGCGTGAGCTGGTCGCCGAGCACCAGCACCAGGCGGCGCACCGGGCCGCTCATCGCGTCGGCACCGTGCGGCGCGACTGGGCGCGGCAGCGATCAGAGCAGTACTTCACTTCGTCCCAATTCTTCGCCCAGGCGCGGCGCCATGTCATCGGCCGCTGGCATTCGAGGCAGGGCTTCTGCGGCAGCGCCGACTTGTTGCCGCGGAATGTCGGCGCCGACCTCATCAGACGCCGCCGTGCCGCCAGCGCTCGATCTGCGGGTGGATGTCCTGCAGCGACGCAAACGCCATCACGCCCGCGACAGGCCGGCGATGCAGCACCGGCGCCGACCCGCCCACCCACAGCTCGACTTCCGGTGGCAGCTTGCTGCGCAATTCGGTCAGGCCATCGACCACCTGATTTGGGTTCATGCAGCCGGTGAAGCCGAGCGCCACGATGTCGCAGCGGTGCGCCGCAGCGGCCAGTGAGATGTCCCACACGGGGGTCTGCACCCCCAGCGACAGCACACGCGCGCCTTCAAGTGCCAGCAAGGCTTCGGCGAACAGCAAGCCGAGGCCGTGGGGTTCGCCGGGCAAGGTGGTCAGCAGCACCCGCGGTCGATCGAGCGGCGCGGCCTCGGGAATGCCGGCCAGCGCCTGCCGCAGCACGCCGTGCAGGCATTCGATGTAGGCGTGCTCTTCGAAGATTTCGAGCTGGCCACGCATCCACGCATCGCCAACCAGGGTGTTCAGCGGCAGCACGACATCGATGACGAAACGCGACAGCCCCATCCGCATCTGCGTTTGCAGCAACAGTCGGCGCAGCGCGTCGATGTCGTGCGAGCGCATCAGCGCCAGGTACGACTTCAGATCGGGCGCTCCCAGGTCGCCGCTGGCGCGGCGGGGCACGTCGACGGTGTTCTCGCTGAGTTCGACCAACGCGTCGAGCGGCATCGGCACCAGCCGCCCGGGGCGGTGGCCACCGTCCATCAGGCGCTTGACGATGCGCAGCTTCTCCACCTGTTCAAGCGGGTAGGCACGCTCGCCGTGGGCGTCGCGCTCAGGTTGTGGAAAGCCGTAACGGCGCTCCCAGACGCGCAGCGTGTCTTTGGTCAGGCCGGTGTCGCGTTCGACGGCCGAGATGGCCAAGGTCAGAGACTTCAAATTTCGTGTGGAATCGGTCATGCCGCATCGTAACTTCAGTGCACGCAATATACTTTCTTGCCAAGTTTTTGACCAGGACAGGATATGGACGCCTCAATCATTCGATCGCTCATGACCCAACTTAAGTCGATGACTGCTGCCGGGCTGCTGCTGGGTTGTGCAGCGGGCGCACAGGCCGCAGGCTGCCCCGCCTTGCTGGACCGCAGCATGCCGCGCCTGCAGGACGAAAAACAGCAGAACCTGTGCCAGTACGGCGGCAAGGTCGTCGTCGTCGTCAACACTGCCAGCTACTGCGGATTCACCTCGCAGTACAAAGGGCTGGAGGCGCTGTACGCCCGTTACCGCGATCGCGGCCTGGTCGTTCTGGGCTTTCCCTCCAATGATTTCGGCAGCCAGGAACCGGGCAGCAACCAGCAAATCGCGTCGTTCTGCGCCAGCACCTTTGGCGTCAAATTCCCGATGTTCACCAAGACCCGCGTGTCGACCAGCGTCGGGGCCGACGTCAATCCGCTGTACGTCGAACTGCGCAAGGTCACCGGCTCGGCGCCGCGCTGGAACTTCCACAAGTACGTGATTGCCAGGGACGGCACGACGGTGGAAAGCTACAGCGCACTGACCGCGCCGGACGACAAGTCCTTCACCGACAACATCGAAAAGCTGCTGGGGGCGCCCTGACGTCGCCCGCGAATGCGCCGGGAATACCGTTCAGTTATATTTTAGACAGCATGGTTCATCACGCCGCAATCGCCCCGACAAACCGTGACACCCCTCGCGTTCCATCAGACGCACCTCGAAGCGCAAAGATTTCTGTGGAACTAGGGGAACTCCTGTGTCGTTTTATTGTCTATACTGGCGTCAGGGGCTTGACTGATCTGGTGTTACTTGGTTTGTGTTTCAAAACACAATGTGAGCGACGCGGCTTCTCAAGCAGTCCTGTAAACAGTTTCGCGTTGCACAGCCAGTCGGCACGACCGATCGAAATCCGGCGGTGGTTTTCATTCCTCCTCCTTCCGTTATTCGCCCCCGGGCGCTGTGCAGCTTCTTTGTTCAAAGCGTTGGTGATGCCCCCTCGGGGTGCCACCAACGCTTTTGTGTTTGTGCGCGCTGCAGAGCACACCCGTGGCTGACGGCGCTCGCCGTGTGGCGGTCATCGGCTCTGGCATTTCCGGCCTGTCGGTGGCCCATGCCTTGGCTGACGAGGCGCAGGTCACGCTGTTCGAGGCCGACTCGTATTTCGGCGGTCACACCCACACCGTTGACATCACGCTGGACGGCCAGACCCATGGTGTGGATACCGGCTTTCTGGTCTTCAACGAGCGCACTTACCCGAAGCTGATCGAGCTGTTCGGCGAATTGCAGGTGCCCACGGCGCTGTCAGACATGTCGTTCTCGGTGCAGGTGCCCGACATCGGCCTGGAGTGGAGCGGCAGTGACCTGAACACCGTGTTCGCGCAGCGCCGCAACCTGCTGCGCCCAGCCTTCTGGCGGATGTTGCGCGACGTGACCCGCTTCAATCGCCTGGCCACCGCCCTCGCTGAACGCGACATCGAGACCGAACGGCAGCAGGCCATCGGCGACTTCCTCGCCCAGCACCGCTTCAGCGTTGAATTCCGCGACTGGTACTTTCTGCCCATGATCGGCTGCATCTGGTCGTGCCCGACCGATCAGATGCTGCGCTTCCCGATCGCCACGATGATCCGCTTCTGCCACAACCACGGGCTGATCCAGGTGACGAGAAGGCCGCGCTGGTTCACGGTGCAGGGCGGGGCACGCCACTACGTCGACAAGCTGTTGCGCGGCATCCCCGACGCGCGTCTGAACACGCCGGTGCGCAGCGTGCGCCGTCTGCAGGCGAGCGCGCAAGTCAGTGTGGCCACCGACCACGGCACCGAGCTGTTCGACGAGGTCGTGCTGGCTTGCCACAGCGACCAGTCGCTGGCGCTGCTGGCCGATGCCACGCCGGCCGAGCGAGAGGTGCTGGGCGCCATCCGCTACCACCGCAACCGCGCGGTGCTGCACACCGACACCGCGGTGCTGCCGCGCCGGAAGATCGCCTGGGCGGCATGGAACTACGAGCGCGCCCATGCCGGGTCGCGCGAGTCGACCGCGGTCTGCTTGCACTACCTGATCAACCGGCTGCAGCCGCTGCCCTTCAAGACGCCGGTGGTGGTGTCGTTGAATCCGATCACCGAACCACGCGCCGACACCGTCCACGGCGAATACGACTACGCCCACCCGGTGTTCGACGCGGCCGCGATCGCCGCGCAGCAGCGCGTGCCGTCGCTGCAGGGCGAAGCGCACACCTGGTTCTGTGGTGCGTGGACACGCTACGGCTTTCACGAAGACGGGTTGATGTCCGGGCTCGCCGTGGTCGATGGGCTGCGCCAGCGCTGGGCGCAGACCGAACCGCGCGTACTGCCGGTGGCGGCATGACGGCATTGCCAGCGGCCGCGACCCTGGCCGAGCCGTTGATCGGCTTCGGGCAGGTGCGTCATACCCGCTTGCGGCCGGCGCTGAACCGCTTCGCCTACCCGACCTATTTCCTGATGCTGCCGATGCGCCGCCTGCGCGCAGTACCCCATGCCGATCTGGCACGCAACCGATTTGGGCTGATCAGCTTCCACGACCGCGACCACGGCGACGGCCGCGCCGACAGCCTGGCCTGGCTCGATGAGGTGTTGCGGCGCGACGGCGTCGTCGATGCGCTCGGTGAGGTCTGGCTGCACTGCTACCCGCGGGTGCTCGGCCACACCTTCAAGCCAGTCAGCTTTTGGTACTGCCACCGCACCGACGACACGCTGGCCGCGGTGGTCGTCGAGGTCAACAACACCTTCGGCGAGCGGCACTGCTACCTGTTGCACGGCCCCGACCTCGCCTACGGCAAGGAGCAGGTCGCCGCGAAGGTGTTCCATGTGTCGCCGTTCTGCGCGGTGACCGGGCACTATCGCTTCCGCTTCATGCACAGCGCAGCGCATCCGTCGGACAGCATCGGGCACAAGGCGATGACGAGAACGGTCGCTCGCATCGACCACGACGACGAGCTCGGCGCGCTGATCCAGACCAGCGTGTCGGGCGCGCTCGAAGCGCTGTCGGCTCGCAGCCTGCGCCGGGCGTTTTTCGGCATGCCGCTGATGACGCTCGGCGTGATCGGTCGCATCCACTGGCAGGCGCTGCGCCTGTGGAGCAAGCGGGTGCCGTTCTGTCGCAAACCCTCGCCGCCCCCTGTTTTCGTCACGCGCTGACAGCGCGTCCTGCTTTTCCTTTCAGCCCCCGCTGCACACCCCGATCCGACGTGATGAACACCACCTCACTTTCCACCACGGCCCTGCCCGACACCGCCCCCGCCACCGCCCGCGCGGTGTTCCGGCTGCTGAAGAACCTCAAACACGGCACGCTGGACATCCAGCTGCCCGATGGCAGCGGCCTGCATTTCGGCCATGCCGTCGATGGCGGGCTTCGCGCCAGCATGCGACTGGTCAACTGGAACGTGTGCGGCGCAACGATGCGCTCGGGCGACATCGGCTTCGCCGAAAGCTTCATCGCAGGTGACTGGGCCTCGCCCGACCCGGCGGCGCTCCTCAAGCTGTTGATCGCGAACCGCAGCGAGGTCGAATCGCTGGTCTACGGCACCTGGTGGGGCGCGCTGCTGTACCGCGCGAAGCACTGGCTGAACCGCAATTCGCGGTCGGGCAGCAAAAAGAACATCCACGCGCATTACGACCTCGGCAACGAGTTCTATCGGCTATGGCTGGACCCAACGATGAACTATTCGAGCGCCTGGTTCGAAGGCGACCGTGCGCGGCCGATGGAAGACGCGCAGTGGGCCAAGGTGCGGCGCGCGCTCACCGAGTGCGGCGTGAAGCCGGGCGACCGCGTGTTGGAGATCGGCTGCGGCTGGGGTGCGCTGGCCGAGTGTGCGGCGCGCGAGTTCGGCGCCACCGTCACCGGCGTCACGCTGTCGAGCGAGCAGCTTGAATGGGCGCAAAAGCGACTCGTCGATGCCGGTCTGCCGGGCGAGCTGCGCTTCCAGGATTACCGCGACCTGAACGCTGACAACCAGGGCAACAGCGCCGGCCCGTTCGACGCCATCGCGTCGATCGAGATGTTCGAGGCCGTGGGCCGCGAATACTGGCCCAGCTTTTTCGAGACACTGGCTGGCCAACTGAAGCCGGGCGGCAAGGCCTGCGTGCAGAGCATCGTGATCCGCAACGACCTGTTCGATCGCTACGTCGACTCGACCGATTTCATCCAGCAGTACATCTTCCCGGGCGGCCTGTTGCCGAGCCCGATCGAGTTCCGCAAAGCCGCCGAACGCGCCGGTTTGCGGGTGGTCAACGAACTGGAATTCGGCCTCGACTATGCCGAGACGCTGCTGCGCTGGCGGCAGCGCTTCCTGAGCCAGGAAGGGCCGGTGCGGCGCCTCGGCTTCGACAGCCGCTTCATGCGCATCTGGGAGTTCTACCTCGCCTACTGCGAGGCCGC
This sequence comes from Burkholderiales bacterium, assembly GCA_031380885.1. Taxonomy (GTDB): domain Bacteria; phylum Pseudomonadota; class Gammaproteobacteria; order Burkholderiales; family Burkholderiaceae_C; genus PBB1. The sequence goes on from JANMXL010000156.1 coordinate 7,891, forward strand.
GTTCACGATGGGCAACACCAACGTCATGCAGTTCACGCTGCAGTGCGACTGAGATGAGCCAGCGCCAACCCATCGATCGCCAACGCCGCTCGTTGTTGGCGCTGCCGTTGGCGTGCGGCGTGCTCACCGACGCCTCGCTGGCGCGCTCGGCACCGCCGCCATCGCCGCCACCGCCCGAGGTGCGCAGTGAGCTGCCCGGCGCCCGGCTTCTCGGCAGCGGACGACTCACCTATTACCTGTTCCACGTCTACGACGCGCGCTTGTGGGCCGGGCCGGGCTTCGACGCGGCCCGCTTCGACCAGATGCCGCTGGCGCTCGAACTCGACTACGCGCGCAGCTTTGACAACACCGACATCGCCGAACGTTCGATCGAGGAAATGCGGCGCAGCGGCCCGATCCCACCCGAGAAAGCGACCCGCTGGATGAGTGCGATGAAGCAGGCCTTCCCCAACATGGCAGAGGGTGATCGAACCACCGGGGTGCAGGTGCCCGGCGTGGCGACGCGCTACTTCGTCAACGGCAAATTTACCGGCGAGGTCCGCGACGCTGAATTCACCCGGCTGTTCTTCGGCATCTGGTTGTCGCCGCGCACCTCCGAGCCTGGACTGCGCAAGGCGCTGCTGGCCGGTGCCCCCAACGGCTCCTGACCGGGACCGCACGCTGTGACCGTGCACGCCACCGCTCACCCGCACGAGACGGCCCCCATCGGTCCCGATGCGTTCCCGGCAGGCGCAAGCGATGCGGGGACGGTGCGCTGGCGACAAGGTGTGCGCTACGGCGCGCTCGGCCTGCCGCTGGCCTTCGTGGCGTTGCCGCTGTATGTGGTGCTGCCCAACCATTACGCCACCGAGTTCGGCATTCCGCTGGGCACACTCGGTGCGGTGCTGCTGGGTGCACGGGCGCTCGATGCCGTCGCCGACCCGCTGATCGGCCGTGCCGCCGACGGATGGCTGGCCCGCGGCGGGCGCCAGGCCTGGTGGGCCATCGCGATGGCCGCGGCGGTGCTGGCCGCTGGCTTCGCCGCGCTGTTCTTTCCGCAAGTCCAAGGCACGTCGGCCTTGCTGGTGTGGTGTGCCCTCACGCTGGCAGTGACCTACCTCGGCTACAGCGTCGTCACGGTCGTGCACCAGTCGTGGGGCGCACGGCTCGGTGGCGACGCGCCCCAGCGCGCGCGCATCGTCGCCTGGCGCGAAGGCCTGGCGCTGGTCGGCGTGCTCATCGCGAGTGTGCTGCCGTCGCTGGCCGGGCTGGCGGTGACCACCGTGGTGTTTGCGCTGGTGCTGGCCATCGGCGTGGGGTGCCTGCGCGCCGCGCCAATACCGGCACCGTCCGCGCCCTCGGCACACCCGGTGTCGATGCGGCTGCCGTTCGCCACACCCGCATTCCGAAGGCTGCTGGCGGTGTACCTCGTCAACGGCATCGCCAGTGCGGTGCCGGCGACGTTGGTGCTGTTTTTCATCCGCGACCGGCTGCAGGCGCCGACCTATGAACCGCTGTTCCTCGCCAGCTACTTCGCCGCCGGCGCGCTGTCGATCCCGCTGTGGGTGCGGGCGGTGCGCTGGTGGGGGCTGGAGCGGGCGTGGCTGATCAGCATGGCCTTGGCCATCGTCGTGTTCAGCGGCGCGACGATGCTGGGCGCGGGCGACGTGGTCGGCTACACCGTGGTGTGCACGCTCAGCGGCATCGCGCTCGGCGCCGACCTGACATTGCCGAGTGCCATCCTCGCTGGCGTGATCCAACGCGCGGGGCATGGCGAGCAGTCCGAGGGCGCTTACTTCGGCTGGTGGAATTTCGCGACCAAGTTGAACCTGGCGCTGGCCGCCGGCCTGGCCCTGCCGGCCTTGTCGTGGTTCGGCTACGCCCCCGGCAGCGACAGCCCGCAAGCGCTGGCCGCGCTCACCACCGCCTACTGCCTGCTGCCCTGCCTGCTGAAAGTCGGCGCCGCCGTGCTGCTCTACACCTTGCTGATCCACAACGCGCGGAGAACACCATGAACAGACTTTTGACGTGGGTGGCGGCCCTGGCCACCACGGCCTTGCTGACCTCCTGCGCGGGACCAACGCCGGCCGACTACGCAGCAGAAAAACCGGTGCTCGATCTGAAGGCCTACTTCGACGGCGACATCACCGCGCACGGCCTGTTCACCGATCGATCCGGCAAGGTGGTGCGCCGCTTCACCGTGGCGATGAAGTGCAGCTGGCAAGGCGACGACGGCGTGCTCGATGAACGATTCACCTACAACGACGGCGAAAAGCAGCAACGCATCTGGCACCTCAAGAAGCTGCCTGACGGCCGCTACACCGGCACCGCCGCCGATGTGGTCGGCACGGCCCAGGGGCAGAGCGCAGGCAATGCCTTTCAGTGGCGCTACACGCTGAACCTGCCGGTCGATGGCAAGTCCTACGAGGTGCAGTTCGACGACTGGATGTACCTGATGGACGAGCACGTGATGCTGAACAAGGCGGTGATGAGCAAGTTCGGCGTGCGGCTGGGCGATGTGACGCTGTCGTTCTACAAGCCGTGAGCAGCCGCTTGGCCGATTTCAATGCGCGGGCCGCTGCGCCGGGCCGCCCCAAGCAAGGCCCGACCCTCTCGGAGGGTCGATCGACGTACACGTCGATCGGGGTGTCGTCATGTCTTTGAACCCGCGCATCACCGACTGGAATGGCCGCGTCGTCTGGCTGGTCGGCGCGTCCAGCGGCATCGGCCTGGCCACCGCGCAGCAGTTGCATGCGCGGGGCGCGAAGGTCATCGTCTCGGCGCGCAATGCGGCGGCCATCGCGGCCTTCGAAGCCGCTCACGCCGACAGCCTGGGCATTGCGCTCGACGCGACCGACCGCGACGCCATGTCGAGCGCGGCCGAGCGCATCGTCGCGCGCTACGGCCGGTTGGACATGGCGCTGTACTGCGCGGGGCATTACGCCGCACTGCGAGCCACCGCGTTCGACCTGGATCAAATGCTGCTGCACGACAAGGTCAACTACGTCGGCGCGCTGTACCTGCTGGACGCCGTGCTGCCGGTGCTGCTGCGACAGAAGTCGGGGCACATCAGTCTGGTGGCGAGCGTCGCCGGCTACCGCGGCCTGCCGAACGCACTGGCCTACGGGCCGACCAAGGCGGCGCTGATCAACCTGGCGCAAACGCTGTACCTGGATCTGCAGCCGCAGGGCATCGGCGTGTCGGTGATCTGCCCGGGCTTTGTCGAAACACCGCTGACGGCACAGAACGAATTCAAGATGCCGGCGTTGATCCAGCCAGAGGACGCCGCGCGCGAGATGCTGGCCGGCTGGGCGGCCGGGGAGTTCGAGATTCATTTCCCGAAGCGGTTCACGCGCTTCCTGAAAGCACTGAGCCACCTCGGCGACGGCCTGTATTTCAATGCCATCCGGCGTGTCACCGGCTTATGACCGCGACCGACCCTGCCGCGCCGCGCAGCAGCGACCCGCGCGTCGCCCGCATCGTCAACGCCTTCGAGGCGTTGACGCCAGCCGACCTGCCCCGGCTCGGCGACTTCTATGCCCCCGACGCCGACTTCAAGGACCCGTTCAACGCCGTGCGCGGCGTACCCGCCATTCAGCAGGTGTTCGCGCACATGTACGTGGCATTGGAGTCGCCGCGCTTCGTCATCCACGACGTGCTGGCGCAGGGCGACCAGTGCGTGCTGACCTGGGATTTCACCTTCCGCTTCCGGCGCTTCAACCGCGAGTGGCAAACGGTGCGCGGCGCCTCGCACCTGAAGCTCGATGCGCACGGGCTGATCACGCTGCACCGCGACTACTGGGACGCCGCCGAAGAGCTCTACGAGAAGCTGCCGGGCGTCGGCGCGGTGATGCGTTGGCTGAAACGGCGGGCGAATTCGTGATGAGCATCGCGGCCACCCAGCACCTGCGGCGAGGTGCCGACCGATGAGCCACGTTGCCGTGATCGGCGCGGGCCTCGACGCGCCGCTGCATGCGGTCGCGCACCGCTGGCGTTATGCGCAGGTGCGCGTGCCGTTCGGCTGGAACGCGCCGCTGAGACTCGGCGCCTGCGGAGATGCCTGGCATGCAGATGGCGACGCCGCGTCGCTGCCGCCCGGCGGCATCGAACGCGCCTGGCTCAGTGGCCGCGCACTGGCGCAGCAGATGCACCCAACCTTGTCGCCCGACATGGCGTTGGCGACCTCAGGCGTGCCCGGCATTCCCTGAGAAGCGACGCGACAGCACCAGCACCACCACCGACAGCACGCTCAGCCAGGCGGCCTGGCCATGCGCGCCGAAGTGATCGATCATCACGCCGCTGAAAGACGGGCCGACCGCGCCGCCGACGGTGTAGCCGGTGATCATCGCGGCGGTGCCAGC
>JANMXL010000176.1:0-19960 GCA_031380885.1 Burkholderiales bacterium
CGCGATCCTGCGCGAGCAGCAACCGTGGCGCGAGCGCGCTGAGGCTTACCTGAGCAATCCGAAACAGGTGCAGTGGATCGTGGAGGTCGGCACCGAACGTGCGCGCACCGTTGCACGGGAGACGATGCGGGATGTGCGGGATGCGATGGGCATCAATTACTGATCGCTCTTTCCTCGTTGAACGACCGTCCGCATGCGGACGTGTGTGCGGTGCTGACGAGGGCGCGGGGTAACCGGCTCCGCTCATGTCCCCCGGGCCGGGTCACCGCTCAAACGCTTCAGGTCAAACCGATCCGGCCCTCCTCCTTGACTTCGCTGCGCCGGTCACCCCACGCCCTCGACAGCCGGCAACGTCGGTGCGTGCGACGGGTCTTTAAATACGTCGGCCGCTTCGGTGGTGGCATGAGCGCTGCGGTGGACCGCTGTGTGGAGTGAAGTCAAGGAGGAGGGCCGGCGGGACTTGAGCCGAAGCGGACGGCTGGCGAACCGGCCCGGGGGACATGAACGCAACACAGCGGCCCGGCGCAGCGCTCTCGCTCAGGCCTCCTCTAGTGGACAGTCAAGAACGTTAGATCACGCCGCCAGAAAGTGCTCGCGGTAATAGGCCAATTCCTCGATCGACTCCCGAATGTCGGCCAGCGCAGTGTGAGCCTGGGCTTTCTTGAAGCCTTCGAGGATGCCGGGCTTCCAGCGCTTGGCCAGTTCCTTCAGCGTGCTGACATCAAGGTTGCGGTAATGGAAGAAATCTTCCAGCGTCGGCATCGTCTTCGCGAGAAAGCGGCGGTCCTGGCAGATGCTGTTGCCGCACATCGGCGATTTGCCCTTGGGCACGAATTGCTGCAGGAACGCGATGATCGTCGCCTCGGCCTGCGCCTCGTCGGCCGTCGACGCCTTGACGCGGTCGATCAGCCCACTGCGGCCGTGCGTGCCCTTGTTCCAGGCGTCCATCGCGTCGAGCGTGGCATCGCTCTGGTGCACCGCGATGGTCGGGCCTTCGACGCGCACGTTCAGCTGTGAATCGGTGACGATCACCGCGATCTCGATGATGCGGTCGGTGTCCGGGTACAGCCCGGTCATTTCGAGGTCGATCCAGATCAGGTTCTGGTCGTTCTTTGCCAATGGGGTGGTCATGGTGCGTGCTCCTTGCGAGGATTGTCTTACGGCCACCGTGGCGCCCCGCCCTGCCCCCTACACTGCGCTGCGTCAACCACTTCCCACACGCCCTTGAACCACCCTGCCTCGCTGCTCGCGCTGCTGTTCGCCGCCGCCCTCGTCATCTCCCTGCTGATCCGCCTCTGGCTCGCCGCACGGCAAATGCGCCACGTGGCCACTCACAGCGATGTGGTGCCTGCCGCCTTCGCCGACACCGTCACGCTGGACGCGCACCGCATCGCCGCGCGCTACACCGTCGCCAAAGGCAGCTTCGGCCTGTGGACGATGGCCTTCAGCGTGGCGGTACTGGTCGGCTGGACGCTGCTCGGCGGGCTCGGCGTGCTGAACAACACGATCCGCGAGGCGGTGCAGCCGGCGTATGGCGACATGGCCTACCAACTTGCCTTGCTGGCTGCGTTTGTGGTGATCGGCTCGCTGCTCGATGTGCCGTTCGATCTGTACAGCACCTTTCGCATCGAGCAGGCCTTCGGCTTCAACCGCATCACCTGGAAGCTCTACCTGGTCGACGCGCTGAAGGGCATCGTGCTGGGCGCGCTGATCGGTCTGCCGCTGGCCGTTGGCATGTTGTGGATCATGGCCAGCACCGGGGCGCTGTGGTGGCTGTGGGCCTGGGGCGCGTGGATGGCCTTCAATCTGCTGGCGCTGGTGCTCTACCCGACCGTGATCGCGCCGCTGTTCAACACCTTCAAGCCGCTGGCTGATGCCTCGCTCGAAGCGCGGGTGCAGGCGCTGATGGCCAAGTGCGGCTTCTTCGCCAAGGGCTTTTTCGTGATGGACGGCAGCAAGCGCTCGGCGCATGCCAACGCCTACTTCACCGGCTTCGGTGCGGCCAAGCGGGTGGTGTTCTTCGACACCCTGCTCGACAAGCTGCTGCCCGGCGAGGTCGAGGCGGTGCTGGCGCACGAGCTGGGGCACTTCAAGCACCGGCATGTGCTCAAGCGCATCGCCTCGATGTTCGCGATCAGCCTGGTCGGCTTCGCGGTGCTGGGCTGGATGTCGCACCGCATCTGGTTCTACGCCGCCTTCGGCGTGCAGCCCTCGATGGCGGCGCCGAACGACGCGGTCGCACTGCTGCTGTTCATGCTGATCGTGCCGGTGTTCAGCTTTTTCCTGTCGCCGCTGTTTGCCGGGCTGTCGCGCCGCCATGAGTTTCAGGCCGATGCCTATGCCTGTGCCCAGGCCGATGGCCGTGACCTGTCGTCGGCGCTGCTGAAGCTCTACAAGGACAACGCCTCGACGCTGACGCCCGACCCGCTGTACGCCCGCTTCTACTACTCGCACCCACCGGCCACAGAACGGCTGGCGGCGATGCGCGCACTGGCCGTGAACCCATGATCGACATCAGCGGATCGACGCCTTGAGCAAGGCCAAGGCCGACGGCACGCCGACCACCTCGGGGCTGGTCGTCTCGGGCTTCGGCCGCCACTACGTCGTCGAGTCTGATACCGGTGTGCGCACCATCTGCCACCCGCGCGGCAAAAAGAGCCTGTGCGTCGTCGGCGACCGGGTGCGCTGGCAGATCACTGGCGATGAAGGCGTGATCGAGGAACTCGAAGCGCGCCGCAATCTGCTGTTCCGCCAGGACGAATGGAAGACCAAGGCCTTCGCCGCCAACCTCGACCAGGTGCTGGTGATGGTCGCGGCCGACCCGGTGTTCAGCGAATCACAGTTGGCGCGCGCGCTGATCGCGGCCGAAAGCGCAGGCATCGCGGCCAGCATCCTGCTGAACAAGGCCGACCTGCCGCAGATCGCGGCGGCGCGCGAACGGCTGAAGCCCTATGTCGCGATGGGCTACCGCGTGGTCGAGGTGGCGCTGAAGGCGCAACCTGAGGCCTCGCGGGCCTTGATGATGCCGTTGATGGCGGGCCAAGCCTCGCTCGTACTGGGGCCGAGCGGCACCGGCAAAAGCACGCTGATCAACCTGCTGGCGCCGGATGCACGCGCGCAGGTCGGCGAGGTGTCTCAGGCCTTGAACTCAGGGCGGCACACGACCACGGCGACGCAGTGGTACTGGCTGGATGCCGAACGCCGCACCGGCCTGATCGATTCACCGGGCTTCCAGGAATTCGGCCTGAAGCAGATCGATGCGCAAAAGCTGCCGGCGCTGATGCCCGACCTGCGCGAGGCGTCGACGCAGTGCCGCTTCTACAACTGCACCCATCGTCAGGAACCCGGCTGCGGCGTGCGCGAGGCGCTGGCGCAGGGGGCGATCAGCGAGTCGCGCTACCGCATCTACGGCGAGATCCGCCAGGAGCTGGAAGGCACGCGCTGGTAGGCGTGTGATGGGAGGTCAACCGACCAGGTTCGCCAGCGTCAGCAAGGCCAGCAGAAACATCCACAGCACCACCGAGCGCCAGACCAGGCCGACGATGCTGCGCAAATGGCCGAGCACTGGCGTCATGCCGGCCGTCGAGCCGACGGCGGCCAGGTCTTCGAAGCCGACGCCCTTGTCGAAGGTTTTCGATCGGTCCGGTGTCACGCCCGGCGCCGCCGCGCCGCCCAATTGCACACCGACCGCGCCAGCGGCAGCGGCCAGGATGATGCCTTCGTTCGGGTGCCGCCACAGCTCGGCATCGCGGCGCCAGCCGTTGATCGCTTCCTCGAAGTTGCCGACCACTGCGAAGCCGAACGCGGTGAGCCGCGCCGGAACGTGGTCCATCAAACCGAACAGGCGCTGCGACAGCGCCATCAGCCGCTCATTGGTCGGCTCGCCAATGGTGCGGCTGCGAAACGCCCAGTAGCGGCTCGCAAACTCGGCACAGCGGTACAGCACCGCACCCGCCGGGCCGAAGCCGAGCGACGACAACACGACGAACCAGAAGAACACACCGAACACATGGCGGTGCGCGGCGAGCAGCGAGTGCTCGATCACGTGGCGCAGCAACTCGGTGCGCGGCAGCTCGCTGACATCGAGGTGACGCCATTCGGTCAGCAGACGGCGTGCCTCGACTTCGTCCTCGCGGTCGAGCGCATCGCGGATGTCAGTGAAGTAATGGCTGAACTGGCGGAAGCCCAGCGTCAGGTACAGCACCGCCACATTCCACACCAGGCCGAGCAGCAGGCTGTAGCGCGCGACGCCGGCCTGCACCGCCCACACCAGCAGACTGGGCAGCACGACGGTGATGACCCAAACGACCCAGGCGTGGCGGTCACGGCCGGCATCGAAATTCCGGCCGACCCAGCGCTGCCACGAGGTCATGGCCGAGTGGATTGCCGAGCCGCGCTGCAAGGGCTTGAGCTGTTCGAGCAGCAGCGCCAGAAGGACCGAGAAAAGACTCATCGCGGGCGATGATAGCGGTCGGTCACACCGACCCCTGGGTGATCAGGCCGAGACAAAGCGATAGAAGTTGCGCAGCATCGCCGCGGTGGCGCCCCAGATGAAATAGGACTTCGGCGATCCATTTGCCGCCTGCGACGTCCACGGCATCGACAGGAATTCACGGGCGTTGTCGCCCTCGCCGACGGCATGGCGTCGGTGGTGGGCCGGCGTCATCAGGTAGGCCAGCGGCACTTCGAACACCGCGGTCACTTCGGACGCGTCGACGCGCAAGCTGAAGCCCGGCTGCACCAGCGCCACCACTGGGGTGACGATGTAGCCGGTCACGGTGGTGTAGTGCGGCAGCGTGCCCAGAACCTGAATGAAGTCTGGTGTCAGGCCGATCTCTTCTTCCGCCTCGCGCAGCGCGGTGGCGATGGCAGTTAGGTCATCTGGTTCAGCTCGGCCGCCGGGAAAACTGATCTGTCCAGGGTGGTCGCTGAGGTGCTCGGCGCGCTGGGTCAGCAGCACCGTGAGCTCGTCACCGCGTACCACCAACGGCACCAGCACCGAGGCATGCACCGGCGCCCGCGGCAGTTGCAGGCGATCGGCCACATGCTCGGGCTGCCACACTGGCGAGCGCTCGAACCGGTCGCGCAAGGCGGCTGCTGACAGCCGATCCACAGGCACCGGCGGCAAGTGGTCGTCGACCGAAAGCACCGGGCACTGTTGCGGGTCGAAACTCGGCAGCATCGAGGTCCTCGGAATTGAAAAAGCCGCCTCGGGAGGCGGCTTCGGTCACCAGGTCAACTTTTGACGCGGCTGGCTGCGCCAGGTCGCGTCGGAAGCCTGCTTCGCGCTTGCACGCGACCTTGCGCTGGGCGCAAGGCTGACCTGTGGTCAGGCCAGCTTCTCCTTGATGCGTGCTGACTTGCCCGAGCGCTGGCGCAGGTAGTACAGCTTGGCACGGCGCACATCGCCGCGGCGCTTGACTTCGATCGACGCGATCAGAGGGCTGTACAGCTGAAAGGTGCGCTCGACGCCTTCGCCGCTGGAAATCTTGCGGGCGATGAAACTCGAATTCAGGCCGCGGTTGCGCTTGGCGATCACGACACCTTCGTAGGCCTGCACGCGCTTGCGGGTGCCTTCGACGACGTTCACGTTGACGATGACCGTGTCACCTGGCGCGAAGACAGGAATGGTCTTGTTCAGACGGGCGATTTCCTCTTGCTCGAGGGTTTGGATCAGGTCCATGGTTTCTCCGTGTGATCTTGCCCACGCTGGGTGGAGGAATTGTTCCGGACCTACAGCGTCAGAACATCGACGACTCGCGGCCGGGCGTGGCAGAGGATCAGAAAAGCCTTTTAGTATATGTCGAGCGCAGCCAGAACTCGCTCATCTTCAGCGCTGAGCTGCTTTGCCGCCCGCGCCGCGACGATCAGGTCGGGCCTGCGGCGTGCCGTCAGCGCCAGCGACTGCTCGCGACGCCAGCGCGCGATGCGGCCATGGTGGCCCGACAACAGCACCGGCGGAATCGGCAGCGTGCCGTCATCGGTGACCAGCACCTCGGGGCGGCTGTAATGCGGCCCTTCGAGCAGGCCGTCGGAAAAACTGTCTTGCTGGTGCGATTGCGCGTCACCGAGCACGCCGTCCTGCAGCCGCGCCACCGCGTCGAGCAGCGCCAGGGCGGGCAGCTCACCGCCGGACAGCACGAAGTCGCCCAGACTCAATTCGACATCGACATGGCGGTCGAGCACGCGCTGATCGATGCCCTCGTAGCGGCCGCACAGCAGCACCGCGCCCGGGCCAGCGGCCATTTCGCGCACCAGGGCCTGATCGATGCGCCGGCCGGTGGGCGTGAAGTGAATCACCGGGGCTTTGGCGGGGCTGGCGGCGCCTGCGTTCGCCGAATCGGCATCGCGCCCGGCGTGCACCGCCACCAAGGCGCGCTCCAGGGGCTCGGCCAACAGCACCATGCCGGGGCCGCCGCCATAGGGCCGGTCATCGACGCGGCGGTACTGGCCATCGGCAAAGTCGCGCAGCGGCCACAGCCGCACGTCGACCTGCGCCGACTCATAAGCGCGCCGCGTGATGCCGTGGATCAGATGCGGCTCGAACAGCTCAGGGAACAGCGTGATGACGTCGAAGCGCATGGCAGCGTCCGGACGGCGATCAGTAATCCAGGCCCCAGTCGACGATGATGCGTCGCTCGGGCAGGCTGACCGCATCAACGAACGCGGCGACGAACGGAATCAGGCGCTGGTCGGCTTCAGCGGTGACCCCGGCAGCGGCCACGCGCAGCACGCTGTGGGGGCCGGTGTCGATCAAGCCGACCACGTCACCCAGGTGCTCCCCCTCGCGGTTGACCACCGCCAATCCGACCAGATCGACCCAGTAGTACTCATCGGGTCCAGCCGTCGGGAAACTGCCACGCGGCACGAACACGCGGGCGCCCCGCAAGGCCTCGGCACCGGGCCGATCGACAACATCCTGCGCTTGCGCGACTACCAGATCGCCGTGGTCCTTGGCGGCCACGATCTTCAGCAGCGGCGGCAAGGACGCGGTGCTCAGCACCGTCCTCGGACCGGGCGCTTCGGGCGGCTTCAGCAGCCAGCGCTTCGACGAGAACAGTGCTTGCGGGTCGGCGGAAAACGCCTTGACCTTGAACCAGCCCTTGACGCCCCAGGCATCGATGATGATGCCGACCTCGATCGCGTCGTCGGGCCAGGGCGCCGCGTCGGCACCGGCGTCAGCCACGGGCTGCCACCGGCGTGTCGAACGGGGCGCTGGCGCCGACGATCAATTCAGACTCAGGCCGTCGCGGCCTTGGCCTGCTCGACCAAACGTGCCACCGTCGGCGACAACTGCGCGCCGGTGCCGGCCCAGTAGTCGATGCGGTCGAAGGCGACGCGCAGCGGCTGCTCGCCACCGGAGGCAACCGGGTTGTAGAACCCGACGCGTTCGATGAAGCGGCCGTCACGGCGAATGCGCGAGTCGGTCACGACGATGTTGAAGAAGGGGCGCTTCTTGGCGCCACCGCGAGCAAGACGAATCACAACCATGGTATTTCCTTGAATGATGGGTTGCCCGCCGCATCCGGGAGACACTCCGGTCGCGCAGAACATGGGTTACAGCCACCGGGCCGCAACGAAGATCAGTGCCGTAGATACGCCGACGAGTCTTTCGCGCATTGAAACGCCGCAGACCCATCGGCCGTCACGTGAACCCTCGATTGTAAGCCGCGCGTCGGCCGAGTTTCCATTCCCGTGACATCGCCCCTGCCGATACGCCCCTGCACATCCGCTGACATCGCTGCATTGACGGGCCTCTGTGCGTGGCATGTGCAGCACGGCACCGACACTTTCGATGTCGAGGCGCCCGACGCGCAGCAGACGGCCGAGCGGCATTCGGACACTGCGTTGAAATCGGAAGCCTGCTGCTGGCGGAGTTGATCGCCCAGTGCGATGCACACGGTGCGACGCAGATGGTCGCGGTGATCGGCGACGCGGCGAACGCGGGTTCGATCGGCCTGCACCGCGCGCTGGGTTTCGAGCCCACCGGGCTGTTGACGGCCGTCGGCTGGAAATTCGAGCGCTGGCTCGACGTCGTGTTGATGCAACGACGACTCGGCTCGGGCGCAGAATCGCCACCCCGACAGCACGAATGACCGCCATCGAACCGACCCCGTCCGCCGACAAATCAAAGACCCTGGCCACCTGGATCGCCATCGTCGGCGGCAGCCTGGGCCTGCACCGTTTCTACCTGCACGGCTTTCGCGACATCGTCGGTTGGCTGCACCCGCTGCCCACGCTGATCGGTCTGTATGGCGTGCAGCGGGCGCGATCGCTGGGCCAGGACGACCAGCTGGCGTGGGTGCTGATCCCATTCGTCGGCGTCACGATTGCCGCCTCGATGCTCTGCGCCATCGTCTATGGCCTGGCCAGCGATGACAAGTGGAACGCCCGTTTCAACGGAGGCCGCGCTGCTTCGCGCAGCGGCTGGGGCTCGGTGCTCGGTGCGATGGCGGCGCTGCTGGTCGGCGCTGGCGTGCTGATGGCGACCATCGCCTTCGTCGCCCAGCGCTACTTCGAGTACCAAGTCGAGGTCGAGGCCGCGTCTGTCAGTCAGCCCGCCACACCGCCTGCCCCGCCACCGACGACATCAGCTTACTGACCGGCCCGCGTCCGGGAATCACCGCCTCCGGCAGCACCGCCGACAGTGGCAGCAGCACGAAGGCACGCTCGTGCATCCGGGGGTGCGGCACGGTGAGCGTGGGCGTGGCGATCTGCTGATTGCCGTACAACAGCAGGTCGAGGTCCAGCGTGCGCGGCGCGTTGAGATACGGTCGTTCGCGTCCGTGGCGGCGCTCGATGCCTTGCAGCGCCTCCAGCAACGCCTGTGGTGACAAGCTGGTGTCGAAGCAGGCGACCGCGTTCAGGTAATCGGGGCCGCTGGCGTCGACCGGCGCGCTGCGAAACCACGGCGAGCAGCGGTGATGCCGTGTGCCGGGCAGTTGCTGCAATTGCGAGTACGCCGCCGCCAGCACCGCCCGCACATCGCCCAGATTGGCGCCGAGGCCGATGCAGGCCAGCGATTCGGTCACGCTGCGTCGGGCTCGCCGCCTTCAGGTGCCACCGCGGCGCCCGCCTCGGATGGCTTGCGGCGACGACGGCGGCGCTTCTTGGCCGGCTCGGCAGTGGTCACCGTGTCCTCGTCGGATTCCGCGGCCTGCGCTGTCTTCGCGGGGCGCTTGCCGTCGTGCCGGGCGTCACGCCCGCGCACCGATTCCATCAACCGACGGCGCTCGTCTTCATCGGCCAGCGAGAAGTCTTCCCACCAGCGTGCCAGCTCATCCGACGTCTCGCCCGCATCGGCGCGCAAGCGCAGGAAATCGAAGCCAGCGCGGAAGCGCGGCTGCTCGACCAGTGTGAACGGCGCGTTGCCGACGCGGCGCTCGAAGCGCGGCTGCATCAGCCAGATCTCGCGCATGTCGCCGCCCAGCTTGCCGCGCCCGGAGATGTCGCCGATGCGCGCATCGAAGATGGCTTCCACGGCCTGTTGCAGCGCGGCAAACGCCGGCTCGCCGCGGGCCTTGAGCTGATCCCACTGCACTTGCACGTCGTGCCACAGCATGCAGGCCAGCATGAAGCTCGGTGCCACTGGCTTGCCTTCGCCGACGCGGCGATCGGTGTCGGCCAGCGCCAATCGCACGAATTCGCGGTGCGCGGCGCTGCCGCGGCTGTCGTCGAGCAGCGTGTCGAGCACCGGGAAGGTGCCTGTAGGCAGGCCCTGCTTGCGCAGCTCGGCGAGGCTCGCCAGCGCGTGGCCGGTCTGCAGCAGTTTGATCATCTCGTCGAACAGCCGAGACGGCGGCACGTTTTCCAGCAGCGCCGACATCGCCCGGATCGGCGCGCGCGTCTTCGGCTCGATCTCGAAACCCAGCTTCGCTGCGAAACGCACCGCGCGGATGATGCGCACCGGGTCTTCGCGGTAGCGGGTCTCGGGGTCGCCGATCATGCGCAGCAGCTTCTTCTTCGCGTCCTTGATGCCGCCGTGGTAGTCGACCACCCGCTCGCGCACCGGGTCGTAGTACATCGCGTTGACGGTGAAGTCGCGCCGCGCGGCGTCTTCGATCTGCGGGCCCCAAACGTTGTCGCGCAGCACACGGCCGTCGGCATCGACCACATGGCTGGGGCCGGTGGCGTGACGGCCTTCGGCCTTCAGCGTCTTCTCGTTGCCGACCACCTGTTCAGCGGCAGCCGCATCCATCAGCGCGCGGAAGGTCGAGACCTCGATGACCTCGCTCAGGCCGCGATCCTGGCGGCCGCGTCCGAACACGACGTGCACGATGCGAAAGCGTCGGCCAATGATGAAGGCGCGGCGAAACAGCGCCTTGACCTGCTCGGGCGTCGCGTCGGTCGCGACGTCGAAATCCTTCGGTCGCAGGCCGAGCAGCAGGTCGCGCACCGCGCCACCCACGATGTAGGCCTCGTGGCCGCCATCGACCAGCGCCTGCACCACCTTGGCGGCGCGCTCATCGACCAGCGACGGGTCGATCTGGTGCTCGCTCTTGGGCACCTCGACCCGTTTGCCCAACACGGAGCCTGCGCTGGCCTTCTTGGCCGGCTTGCCCATCAGCTTGTCGAAAAACTTCTTGATCATGTAAACAGGTTCAACGTTGGCCAGCCGCGCTGGTGGGCAACCGCGAGCAGCGCAGGCGTCGGATTGGTCGCCACCGGATCGGTGGCTTTTTCGAGCAGCGGCAGGTCGTTGAGCGAGTCGCTGTAGACGGTGATGCGAGCACAGTCGCCCCATGCGGCGCCTTGCTCACCCAGCCATTCCTCGACGCGCCGGACCTTGCCTTCTCGGTAACTCGGTGTACCGCGGATGCGGCCGGTGATGCTACCGCGGGCGTCACGTTCGAGCTGTACCGCGATCAGCGCGGGGATGCCGAACGCCGCCGCGATCGGTGCGGTGACGAACTCATTGGTCGCGGTGACCAGCGCCACCCGATCACCCTGCGCCTGGTGCCGGCGCACCAGCTCGCGGGCGCTGTCGCGCAAGGCCGGCTCGATCACCCGCTGCATGAACAGGCCTTGCGCGGCACTCAGCTCCTCGGGGGAACGCTCGCGCAGCGGCCGGGTCGCGAACTCGATGTAGGCGTGCACGTCGAGCCGGCCGGCCTGGTATTGGCCGAAGAACGCGTCGTTGTCGCGCCGGAAGCTGGACTCGTCGACCCAGCCGAGCGAGATCACGAACTCGCCCCAGGCGTGGTCGGAATCGAGCGGCAGCAGGGTGTCGTCGAGGTCGAACAGGCAGAGATTCAAGGCAACACCCCGTCGCTGCTGCGGACATCGTCAGCCGCCGCTTCGGCCAGCATCTGACGCAGCAGCGGCACGGTCAGCGCACGCTTGTGCACCAAGGCGAATTCATCGAGCCGATCGAGTTGGGCCATCAGGTGCTTCAGATCACGGGCGTAGCGGTGCAGCAGGTGGTCGATCACCTCGTCGGACAGGAGCAGGCCGCGCCGGTCGGCCTCTCGGCGCAGCGCCGCCCGCGACTCGGCCTCTGACAGCGCCTGCACCGCCATCACATGGCCCCAGCCCAGGCGCGACCGGAGGTCATCGCGCAGCGGCAGATCGACCGGCGGCAGCCGCCCCGACGCGGCAATCAGCACGGCCTGCGCTGTCGCCTCGACGAACAAGGTGAATGCCGCATGCTGCTGTGCCGCGTCGTAGGCTTCGCAACCATCGAGCACCAGCAGGCTCCAGGTGTCGTCATGCACCCAGGGCAGCGGTTGTGTGGCGTCGAACCAGCCGACGCGTCCGCCACGCTGCTGAACCTCGTGCACCAGCGCCCGCAGCAGATGCGTCTTGCCCGTGCCTTGCCCGCCCCACAAGTACAGCGGCGTCGTGGGGGCGCCGGGCTCGCGCGCCGCACGCAGCTGGGCCAGCGCCATGGCGTTGGACCCGGTGACGAAGGAGTCGAAGGTCGGCAGGCTGCCGGAGGCCATCGGCAGTGGAATCTGCTTCATGGCCCGAACCGCCGGGTGGCCTGCGATGAGCGCTGTGAGCCTGACGATGACGCCGGGGTCAATGCAGCCTCGGGCGTTCACCCCGGCGCAGGCGGTCCAGCTGCTCGGCCATCACACGGCTGTCGTCGGCATCCGGGCGGTCGCGCAGGTAGGCCTCGAAGTCGTCCGCCGCCTTGCTCGCCTGCCCGAGCTGGGCCCAGGCTCGACCGCGATCGCGGCGCTCTTCATGGGCCTGCGGCAGCAGCACAACCAGACGGTCCAGCACCGGCATCAGGCGCAGCCAGTCTTCAGCGCTGCTGTGGATTTCCTTCAGGTTGCGCAGCATCCTGGCCAGCACCTCCCGCGGCTGCGCTGTTTGCAGGAACAGGCCCAGCGGCGCGTCAAAGTCACCGACCAGCCCCTGGCTGACCTTGTAAGGGCCGAGACGCTCGTCGAGGTCCTCGCGCGACAACGACTTGCCGCTGAACGGATCGATTACCACCTCGCCGTTCCCCGGCCCGTTCAGCTTGCTGATCTTGACCAAGAAGTGCCCTGGGAACGACACGCCGTGCGCACGCAGGCCGATCTGCGTGGCCAGCTCGACATACAAGATCGCCAGGGAAATCGGGATGCCGCTGCGGGTGCGCAGCACCTCGTGCAGGTAGCTGTTGCCTGGGTCGTAGTAGTTGTTGACGTTGCCGCGGAAGCCCAGCTCGTGGAAGAAGTAGCGGTTGAGCAAGCGCAGTCGCTGCAACGGAACCACATCGGCCGGGATGCGGCGCTTGAGCCGGTGGGCCAGTTCATCGACCTCGGCGAGCACGGCCTGCAGGTCGAGTTGCGGGTGTTCGTCCAGACCGATCGAGGCCGCCGCTTCGAGCAGCGACAAGCTGCCATCGTCGGCCACCAACGCGCTGAAATACTCAAGCGCGGTAGGCACCGCGTAAGGGAACTTTCTGGTCATTTGCGAAGTGTACGGCGCGCCCTGCGGCCGTCGTGGCAAGCTCATCCGCGGCGGGCGAAATCACGCAAGCGGATGCCCATCAGCCGCAGCGCCCCGAAGTACAGCAGCGCGACACAGAGCAGACATCCCGCGAGCAGCCCGACACGCAACAAGCGCTGACCGCCCAGGCCAACCCAGTCGATGCCGACCGCCGCCACGCCCAGCGCCGCACCCAGCAGCGCACTGGCGCACAGCACCCGCAGGCTGAAGCCGGGCCAACCGGCCAATGGCACGTAGGTGCCCTGACGCCGCAGCCCGAAGAGCAGCCAGCCGGCATTGATCAACGCGCCCAGCCCAATCGACAGCGCCAGACCGGCGTGACCGAGCTGCGGCACGAACAGCAGGTTCATCAGCTGGGTCAGGATCAGCACCACCACGGCGATCTTCACCGGTGTGCGGATGTCCTGCCGCGCATAGAAACCGGGCGCCAGCACCTTGATGCCGATCAACCCCAGCAGCCCAACGCCATAACCCATCAGCGCCCGCACCGTTTGCTGTACGTCAAGCGCATTGAACTGCCCGTAGTGGTAGAGCACCGACACCATCGCCTGCGGAAACACCAGCAAGGCCACCGCACACGGCAAGGCAAGCAGCAGCACCAGCCGCAAGCCCCAGTCCAGGTGACTGGAATAGGCGGCCTGGTCGCCGCTGGCCTGCGCCGCCGACAGCTGCGGCAGCAACACGACACCGAGGGCCACACCGAGCAAGGCGGTCGGAAACTCCATCAGCCGATCGGCATAGGTCAACCACGACACCGCGCCGACGCCGACGTGCGATGCGATCTGCGTGTTAATCAGCAGCGACAGCTGCGCCACCGACACGCCAAGCAGCGCCGGCGCCATCTGCTTGAGGATGCGCCCCACGCCGGGATGATCGAGCGCGGCCCTCAGCGCACGCCAGGAGCCACCGATGCGCGGCCGCATGTCGATGGACCGCAGCGCCGGCCACTGCACCGCCAGCTGCAGCACGCCGCCCAGCACCACGCCGACGGCCAGCGCATAGATCGGCTCGATGCCGCGCTGCTTGAACCAGGGCGTGAGCAACCACGCGGCGAGCATCACCGACAAATTCAGCAGCACGGGCGTGACGGCCGGCACCGCAAAGCGCTTCCAGGTCTGCAGCACGCCGGCGGCCAGCGCCACCAGCGACATGAAGCCGATGTACGGGAACATCACCCGGGTCATCACCACCGCAGCGTCGAATTTTTCGAGCCCGGAGGCCATCAACCACACCAGCAGCGGCGCGGCGACGATGCCGAGCACGCAGGTCAGCGCCAGCGCCCAGGCCAGCACCGTGGCGACCGCATCGACCAGCCGACGCGTCGCCTCGTCGCCAGCGGTGGCGCGGGTGGCAGCCAGGATGGGCACGAAGGCCTGCGAGAACGCGCCCTCGGCGAACAGCCGGCGCAGCAGGTTCGGGATGCGGAAGGCCACGTTGAACGCGTCGGTGTAGGCGCTGGCACCGAAACTGGCCGCGACGATCAGTTCACGCCCCAGGCCGGTGATGCGCGACGCGAGCGTCAACAGCGAAACGGTGGAAGCAGCGCGCAGCAGGTTCATGGTGTCGAGGCAACGGGGCGGCGCAGTATAGGCAGCAGCCCGTCGCCTGCGCAGCTTTCGCCCAGCCGCTGCACCGCAGCGGTGGCTGGACTGCTATACTCGCGGGCTCTGCTTTAACTGCTCACAAAAGAATCATGGCCACAGCATCCAAAGCCAAGAAGAAAACCGTCCGCATCGCCTCCGGCTTGAAGCGGGTGCGTCAGGACGTGAAGTTGAATGCGGCCAATACCGCGCTGCGCTCCAAATTCCGCACCGTCATCAAGAATGTTCAAAAGGCCTTGATCGCCGGTGACAAGGCCAAAGCCGCCGACCTGTTCAAGACCGCCGAGCAGGTCATCGACTCGGTTGCCGACAAGGGCCTGTTTCACAAGAACAAAGCCGCTCGCCACAAGAGCCGTCTGTCGGCCAAGATCAAGGCCCTGCCCGCCGCGGCCTGATCCTCGCTTCGGCAGCAATTCAAAGGCCCGCTTTGCGGGCCTTTTGTATTTCAGCGCGTCAGCTTTCCTTCGCCGCTGACGGCGGCAAGAACTCGTCCGCCACCTGCAGCCTGTTGTCGCGCGCAAAGTTCATGACGAAGTCCCAGGCCATCGGCTCGGCGTCGCGCAGGGCCAGATCGACGATCACGCACTTCACGCCGCCGATCACCCGCGGCACGCAATACGGCGAGTAGCCGATGAACGATGAGCGGTCGGAGGCAGAGCCTTCCGGCCGGAAGCACGACATCGCGCCGGCCAAACGCTCCGCCCAATCGCTGGGTCGAAAGGCGTGCCCGTCGAGGGTGAGGCCTTTGATGAACACTTCGCGTGATGGGGATGAACTCATGCTTCCAGTGGCGCAGACAGAGGGGCAAATTCCTGAGCGTCGCAGCGCCCTTGTTTTCATGCAACGCAACACGCGTGCCGATTGTGCCGCCTGACAGCCCCTGGCCCGCCGCGCAGGCCTGCACGTTGGCGCCTCCTTAGAATCCGCTGCCCGTGCGCCTGAACGTGTGGGCTTGTGCCACCGCACTGCGGCAAGGCACCTGCCCTCCAGCACCTTGCGGATTCCTGCCATGAACGCCCCCGACACCGTCACCGCCGATCCCGAACCGCATGTGATGCACACCTACGGTCGCCTGCCGATGGCGATGTCGCATGGCCGCGGCTGCTGGGTGTGGGACACCGACGGCAAGAAATACCTCGACGGGCTCGGCGGCATCGCGGTCAACACCCTGGGCCATGCGCACCCGAAGCTGGTGCCGGCGCTGCAGGAGCAGATCGGCCGGCTGATCCACACCTCGAACTACTACGCCGCGCCGCTGCAGGAAAGCCTGGCCTCGACGCTGTGCGAGCTGTCGGGCCTGGACCGCGTGTTCTTCTGCAACAGCGGTCTCGAAGCCAACGAGGCCGCACTGAAGATCGCGCGCAAGTTCGGTCACGACAAGGGCATCGCTCGCCCCGAGGTCATCGTCTACGAGAAGGCCTTCCACGGTCGCTCGATCGCCACCTTGTCGGCCACCGCCAACCCGAAGATCCAGGCCGGCTTCGGCCCGCTGGTCGAAGGCTTCGTGCGCGTCCCCTTGAACGACGTCGCGGCGATCAACGAGGTGGCCAACACCCGACCGAATGTGGTCGCGGTGTTCCTCGAAGTGATCCAGGGCGAAGGCGGCGTGAACCCCGCTTCGGTGGCGTATCTGCAAGCCATCCGCCGCCTGTGCGACGAGCACGACTGGCTGCTGATGCTCGACGAGGTGCAGTGCGGCATCGGGCGCACCGGCAAATGGTTTGCGCACCAGTGGGCTGGCATCCTGCCCGACGTGATGCCGCTGGCCAAAGGGCTGGGCTCGGGCGTGCCGGTGGGTGCGGTGGTGTGCGGCCCTCGCGCCGCCACGGTGCTGCAGCCGGGCAACCACGGCACCACCTTCGGCGGCAACCCGCTGGCGATGCGCGCCGGCATCGAGACGCTGCGCATCATGCAGGAGGACCACCTGCTGGAGAACGCCGCGGTTGTGGGTGCGGTACTGCGCGC
The DNA here is from genome assembly GCA_031380885.1 of Burkholderiales bacterium. Classification (GTDB taxonomy): domain Bacteria; phylum Pseudomonadota; class Gammaproteobacteria; order Burkholderiales; family Burkholderiaceae_C; genus PBB1. The sequence goes on from JANMXL010000176.1 coordinate 16,509, forward strand.
GGGACTGGTGCGTGAGCTGTCGGGTCTGGCGGGTGTGATCGACATCCGCGGCCAGGGACTGATGCTGGGCATCGAGCTCGACCGCCCGTGCGGCGATCTGCTCGGGCGCGCGGCCGAGGCTGGCCTGCTGCTGAGTGTGACCGCCGATCGCGTAATCCGCCTGGTGCCGCCGCTGATCCTCAATGCCGCCGAGGCGGACCAGATCGTGGCCCTCCTGTGCCCTCTGATCAAATCCTTCATGCAAGAACCCGTGCCGTCGTGAACACTCCCGCCATGAAACCCGGCAAGACACTGATCCGGCACTACCTTCAGTTCAAAGACCTGCGCGCCGAGGAATACGCCTACCTGCTGGCCCGCACGACCGAGATCAAGCGGCGCTTCAAGAACTACGAGAAGTACACGCCGCTGGTCGACCGCACGCTGGCGATGATCTTCGAGAAGGCCAGCACCCGCACGCGGGTCAGCTTCGAGGCCGGCATGTACCAGCTGGGCGGCTCGGTGGTGAACCTGACCACTGGGGACAGCCAACTGGGCCGCGCGGAACCCATCGAGGACAGCGCCCGCGTGATCAGCCGCATGGTCGATGTGGTGATGATCCGCACCTACGAGCAGACGAAGATCGAGACCTTCGCCGCGCATTCGCGCGTGCCGGTGATCAACGGCCTGACCAACGAATACCACCCGTGCCAGATCCTGGCCGACGTGTACACCTACATCGAGCACCGTGGAGACATCACGGGCAAGGTCGTGGCCTGGGTCGGTGACGGCAACAACATGGCCAACACCTGGCTGCAGGCGGCCGACGTCCTCGGCTTCACGCTGCATGTCAGCACGCCCAGCGGCTATGAGATCGACGCGGCGGTGGCGGGCGTCACCAACCCCGCCTGCGTCAAGGTGTTCGACAACCCGATGGACGCCTGCCGCGGCGCGCACTTGGTGACCACCGATGTGTGGACCAGCATGGGCTACGAGGCCGAGAACGCGGCCCGCCAGAAGGCCTTCGCCGACTGGCGCGTCGACCGCGACATGATGGCTGTCGCGCAGCCCGATGCGCTGTTCATGCACTGCCTGCCGACACACCGCGGCGAGGAAGTCGATGCCGATGTGATCGATGGCCCGCAAAGCGTGGTCTGGGACGAGGCCGAGAACCGCATGCACGTGCAGAAGGCCCTGATGGAGTACCTGCTGATCGGTCGCATCGGCTGAGGCACTCCCGATGGCCCTGCCCGATTCACTGCGCCACACCTTGCTGTCCATCCGCGACCTGCTGGCCACCGTCGGGCCTTTCGTGCTGCTGGCGCTGGCGCTGCTGCTGCCCGCCTATTACGTGCTCGACCCGACGCCGCCGAAGAAGGTGGTGCTGGCCACCGGTTCCGAGCAGGGGGCGTACCACGAGTTCGGCAAGCGCTATCAGGCGATCCTGAAGGCCTACGGCGTCCAGGTCGAACTGCGCAACACACAAGGTGCGGCGGAGAACCTCGCGCTGCTGCGCGATCCGTCGTCGGGCGTGCAGATCGCCTTCGTGCAAGGCGGCGCTGATGAAGCCCCCCCGGACGCCGCGGCCGATGAAGACGGACCGGCGCTGGTGTCGCTCGGCAGCCTGTTCTTCGAGCCGGTGTGGCTGTTCTATCGGGAGGATGCGGCGCAGCGCCTGCTGAAGTCCGGCACCCTGGCGAGCATCTCGCAGCTCGGTGGCTGGAAGCTCAACATCGGCGCGCCGGGCAGCGGTGCGCCGAACCTGATGAAGAAGCTGCTTGACGCCAACCACATGGACCCGGCGCAGATCACGCTGCTGCAGCAGCCGCAAACCCCGGCGGTGATGGCGTTGCTGGGCGCCGAGTCCGACGCGCTGGTGTTCGCTTCCGCGCCCGAGTCCCTGATGGTGCAGATGCTGCTGCAAACACCCGGCATCAAGCTGTTCGACTTCGCGCAGGCCGAGGCCTATTCGCGCCGATTCCCGTTCATGAGCCCGGTCACGCTGCCGCGCGGCGTCGTCGACCTGGCGGGCAACCTGCCGCCGCAAGATGTGCATCTGGTCGCGCCCACGGCCACGCTGGTCGCCCGCGAGGGCACGCATCCGGCACTGATCCAGCTGTTCGTGCAGGCCGCGCAGCAGGTGCATGGTGGCGCCGGCTGGTTCCAGCGCAAGGGAGACTTCCCGACGGCACTGAACACTGAGCGGCCGCTGGCGCAAGAAGCGCAGCGCTACTTCCAGAGCGGCGTGCCGCTGCTGCAGCGCTACCTGCCGTTCTGGCTGGCGAACCTGGTCGATCGGATGTGGCCAGTGCTGGTGACCATCGTCGCAGTGCTGCTGCCGCTGTCGCGGATGCTGCCGCCGCTGTACCAGTTCCGCATCCGCTCGCGGGTGTTCCGCTGGTACGAGCAGCTGCGGCAGATCGAAGGCGCGATCGGCATGAAGCCATCGAACGAGTTGTTGACCGAACTCGATGCGCTGGACGGCAAGGTCGGCCAGATCACCGTGCCGCTGGCCTACACCGATGAGTTGTACGCGCTGCGCAGCTACATCGCTTTGGTGCGCTCGCGCCTGGACAGCGGTGTGGCGGGCAATGCGGTGGCGATGCCGTCTGCACGGGGGTCGCTGGCGACGCCAGCCACCCCCAGCGCGCAAACCTGAACGCGCCCGAATGGAGACCGACGCCTCCACGATTCGCCGGCGCATTGATCGCGTGCGCGATGCGCTCGGGCAGCAACAGATCGCCGCGGTGCTGGTGCCTTCATCCGACCCGCACCTGTCTGAGTATTTGCCCGAACGCTGGCAAGGCCGCCAGTGGCTGTCAGGTTTCACCGGCTCGATGGGCACACTGATCGTCACCACCGACACCGCGCTGCTGTTCGCCGACAACCGCTACTGGGTGCAGGCCGAAGCCGAGCTGGCGGACAGTGGCATCGCATTGGAGAAGATCCCGACAGGCGCTGCGACGCACCCGATCGACTGGCTGGTGACGCATGTGCCTGCCGGCCAGACGGTGGGCGTCGACGGCGCGGTACTGGGCCAGGCGACTGCACAACTGCTGCACCGCAAGCTGAAAGCCGCAGGCATCGCACTGCGCACCGACGTCGACGTGCTGGCGCAGGTGTGGCCCGAACGGCCGGGGCTGCCTGACGCGCCGGTCTACGAACACCTCGCGCCGCACGCCACCGAATCGCGCGCCGAGCGCCTGGCGCAGGTGCGGCAGGACATGGCGACCCTGGGCGCCACCCACCACTTCATCTCAACGGTCGACGACATTGCGTGGCTGTTCAACCTGCGCGGCTCGGATGTTCCCTACAACCCGGTGTTCCTCGCGCACGCGTTGATCGACGCGCATCTGGCCGTGCTGTACGTCGCCGATGGCAAGGTGTCACCCGCGCTGCAAGCGGTGCTGGCCGCCGACGGCGTGTGTGTCGCGCCGTACGACCGCGCCGGCCCGGCCCTGGCCGCATTGCCTGCC
>JANMXL010000017.1:0-16527 GCA_031380885.1 Burkholderiales bacterium
GCCCCACTCGGCGAGCGCGACATTGACGAGCTGCAGGCCTTGCTCGACCGCGTGCCGGCACCGCTGGAGCCGCTCGATGTCAGCATGCTTGACGGCTTCCTGTGCGGTGTGCTGTTGCAGCCGCAGATGGTGCCCACATCGCAATGGCTGCCGCACCTCACCGATGCCGACGGGCGCGCGCTGCCGACGTCGTTCGATGCCACGCGGCTGCAGGCGCTGGCGCTGCGCCGACATGCTGAGCTGAACGACGCCATCGGCAGCCGGCAGTGGTTCGATCCGTGGGTGTTCGAGATGGCGCCTGCCGATGACGGGGACGCCGATGACAGCGACGAGCCGCACGAGACCGACGCGGTCTACCCCTGGGTGGCCGGCTTCGCGGCCGCGCAGGAGTTTTTCCCCGGGCTGATGCGGCTGGACGCTGGCGCGCTGACCGCACCGCTGGCCTTGCTGTACCGGCACCTCGATGCCGATGACCTGGAAGACGCGGACGAATTGATGGAGGAGATCGAGTCGCTGGAGCCGCCGGCTGACCTGAGCGCTGCGGTGGAAGAACTGGTGCGCGCCACCTTGCTGCTGGCCGATGTGTCGAGGCCGCTGGCAGCAACTTCGCGCGCGCCGGGCCGAACGCCGCCGCGCGGCGCGCGTGGCCCGGGCCGCCGGCCGCAACGCCGCTAGCGCGTGCGCACGCCGCGGGTTCACGCGGTGGCCATGCGCGGCCTGCCGGTGGTCGCGCGGTCGCCGTAGAAGCCGAAGTCGAGCGCCGGCTGCTTGCCGCTGATCAGCTCGGCCAGCGCGCGGCCTGAGCCCGCGCCGTGCGTCCAGCCCAGCGTGCCGTGGCCTGAATTGACCCACAGCCGGTCGATCGGGCTGCGGCCGATGATCGGGATGTTGTCCGGCGTGCTGGGCCGCAGACCGGCCCAGTAGTGCGGCGTCGCGGTGTCCGCCACGCCAGGGAACAGCTCGTCGTAGCGGCGCACCAGCGCCTCGCAGCGCACCCGCGACGTGGCGCTGGTGATCGAGGTGTCGTAGCCCGCCATCTCGGCGGTGCCGGCGATGCGCACCTCGTCGCCCAGGCGGCTGATCGCGATCTTGCGGCTGTCGTCGAGCAGGCTGACGGTGCTGGCCCGCTCCGGGTGCTTCAGCTTCAGCGTGGCCGAATAGCCCTTGGCCGGGTAGATGTTCAGGCACAGGCCCAGCGGGCGCAACAGCGGCGCGGTGTAGCTGCCCATCGCGGCGACGTAAGCATCGGCACGCAGCGTCGTGATCTGGCCTGTCGCCCGCTCGCGCACCCGCAGCGATTCGATCGCGTTGCCGGTCTTTTGCAGGTCAACGATGTCGCGGCCGTACAGGAACGTTGCACCGCGCTCGGCGCAACGCTTCGCCAGTTGCTGGGTGAACACCCGCGCGTCGCCCGATTCGTCGCTGGCGGTGTAGGTGCCACCGGCCAGCCGCGGGCCGAACGTTGCGAGCGCCGGCTCAACCGCCAGCACCTCGTCGCGCGACAACACGCGGCGATCGACGCCGTGGCGGCGCATCAACTCGGCGGCGGCTGCGCCGGCGGCGAAGTCTTGCGGCGTCGAGAAGAAATGCAGGATGCCGCGTTCGAGCCGGTGGTACTCGATGCCGGTCTGTGCGACGACCGATTTCAGCGCCGCCTGGCTGTAGCGGCCGAGTGCCACCAATTGGCCGACGTTGCGCTCGAACGCCTGCGTGTTGCACTGGCCCAGGAAGCTCAGGCCCCAGCGCCATTGGTATGGGTCGAGTTTCGGGCGAAACAGCAGCGGCGCGTCGTCACGCAGCAGCCACTTCACCACCTTGAACGGCGCTTCGGCATTGGCCCAGGGCTCGCAGAAGCTGACCGAGATCTGCGCGCCATTGGCGAAACTGGTTTCGAGTGCCGCATCCGGCTGGCGGTCGACGACCGTGACCTCATGGCCCTCGTCAAGCAGGTGCCAGGCGGTGCTGATGCCGATGATGCCGGCGCCCATCACGATGACTTTCATGCGCGTCGCCCCCGATGGTGAATGCGATGAATGCATTGTGCGATCGACCCCTGTATAAAAGAAGTTTCATTCCTCAATCACCTTCCACATTAGACAGGCTTATGAACAACCTTGACCCTGCCGCGCTCGATTGCCTGGCGGCGCTGGCCGACCACGGCGGCTTCGAGGCGGCGGCGCAGCGGCTGGCGATCACGCAGTCGGCGGTGTCGCAGCGGCTGCGCGCGCTGGAGGCCCAGGTCGGCCAGCCGCTGGTGGTGCGCTCGCGGCCGCTGCGGCTGACCGAGCCGGGCAAGGTGCTGCTGCGCTTCGCCCGCCAGCTGCAGGCGCTGCGTGCCGATGTGTCGCGCGAGCTGGGCGTGCAGCCCACGGTCGGCGAGCGGCTGCCGGTGGCCGTCAACGCCGACAGCCTCGCAACCTGGGTGCTGCCCGCACTCGACGCGCTGGTGCACGACGGGCTGGCACTGGAGCTCGTGGTCGACGACCAGGACTTCACCCACGACTGGCTGCGCCAAGGCGAAGTGCTGGGCTGCGTCAGCACCGTCAGCAAGGCACTGAAAGGTTGCAGGGTCGTGCCGCTGGGCGTGATGCACTATGTCGCGGTGGCAAGCCCGGACTTCGTCGCGCGTGAGCTGAAGGGCGCGCCATCGGGGCTCAACGAGGCGAGCTTCAGTCAGGTGCCGTTCCTCGTCTTCAACCGCAAGGACGACATGCAGCGGCAATGGGTGACGCGCGCTTTCGGCATCGCCAGCGCGCGCCTGAAGGCGCGCTACGTGCCGTCGTCCGAGGCGTGTGTGCGCGCCGCGCTGATGGGCTGGGGTGTGGGCGTGGTGCCCGAACTGCAGGTGCGGCCGCTGATCGCGTCGGGCGCATTGACCGTGCTGCGGCCCGAGGTCTCGATCCCGATCGCGCTGCACTGGCACCAATGGCGCCTCGGCCCCGACGGTGCCCCGCCCTCGGCACGGGTGGCGATGCTCGATCGGGTCGGCGCCGCACTGGCCAACGGCGCACGCGCCGCGCTCGACATCGAAGCCCAGCGTGTGATGCCCGCCACACCACCTGTTCGAGGGGTTTCGCATCCGCGCAAGGAACTTTCTACTTCGTCTGTGCGTCATGCCGATAAGAAGTGATGCATGTGTTGTGAAGTGCACGCAATAACTGTGTCAATTCCCAACGCCGTCACGCCACTGTCTCGCGACACTGGCACCATGCTTTCAAGCGGTCGTTGTCAGGAGTCGTCGTGCGAAAAGTCCAGGATCTTGCGTGGTGGCGCGCCCTCAGGGGGCGATGGGCTGCCGTGCGCAAGGTTCGCGACGCCGATGACATGGGCGACATGGGCACGGCCTTCGGCCTCGACGCCTGCTTGCAGGCCGATCTCGAATTCCAGGCCTTCCAAGAATCGCGGCGCGCGCTTGGCGACAGCACATTGCCCCCAATCGATCGGCTGAACGGCCGCTCGGTGCTCTGAACATGCCCTGATCCTGGCAAGCCAGATGCTGCCGCGCCCCGGGAACCCCGCGAGGCGCCGCTCAGTGCAGCATGGATGCGGAGGCCAGATCGACTGGACGGTGCCGGGTCAACCAGCCGACCGACCAATTCGCAAAAACGTCCGCCGGCATCGGCTTGCCCATGTGGTAACCCTGCGCCTGGTCGCAGTTGAGCTCGCGCAGCATGTCCCAGGTTCGTGAGTTCTCGACGCCTTCTGCGACGACGCTCAGCCCCAGGTTGTGTGCCAGATCGATCGTCGAGCGGACGATCTTCGCGTCGTCGGGATCGTTTTCCATGCTTTTGACGAAGGACTGATCGATCTTCAGTTCATCCACCGGCAGCCGCTTCAGGTAGGCCAGCGATGAGTAGCCGGTGCCGAAGTCGTCGATCGACAGCTTGAAGCCCAGGGCGCTCAGCCTGTCCAGCGTGGCCAGAGCGCGCTGCGGATCGTCCATGATCGCGCTCTCGGTGATCTCCAGGCAGAACGCCTCGGCCGGCACCTGGTGCTTGACGAGCAGCGCATCGAACTTCTGCGGCAGGTCCTGGTCGAGCAGGTCGCGCGTGGACAGGTTCACCGACAGCGTGATCATCAGCCCCTCGGCATGCAGCGTGCGCCAGTGGCGTGCGGCTTCCTCGAAGATCCACATCGTCAGCACGCGGATGAAGCCGGTCTGCTCGGCGAACGGGATGAACTGCATCGGCGGCACCAGGCCACGCTGCGGATGCTGCCAGCGCACCAGCGCTTCGGCCCCGACCACCGCACCGGTGCCAAGCGAGAGTTTCGGTTGCAGGAACAGGCGCAGCTGGTTCTCGCTGACGGCTTGCCGCAGCTCGGTGAGCAGCGACAGCGTCTGCGCACTGGCGGCGTCGATCGTCGGGTCGTACATCAGCGCACCAGCGCTGCGTTGCTTGGCGGAATACATCGCCACTTCGGCGCGGCTGATCAGCGCATCGGCGTCGCTGGCGTGCTGCGGCCAGCAGGCCATGCCGATGCCGGCGCCCATGTCGACCGTGTGTTCTTCCAGCGTCAACGGTGCATCGAAGGCGCTCGCGATGCGGCGTGCCACCGTTTGCGCCAGTTCGGCATCGCCACTGCGCAGCAGGATCGCGAACTCATCGCCGCCCAGGCGGGCCACCAGGTCGCCACCGCGCACCAGTTGCTGCGCCAGGCGCTCGGCGACCTGCATCAGCAACAGGTCGCCAAAGCGGTAACCGAGCACATCGTTGACATGCTTGAAGCGGTCGAGGTCAAGCATCAGCACCGCGACCGACGGCTGGGCGGACGACCCCGGCGCGGCGCATTTCTGCTGGGCAGCCGTGACCGCACTGCACACGGCATCGCGAAACTGCGCCCGGTTCGGCAGCCCGGTCAGCGTGTCCCAGTAGGCCAGCTTCAGGATTTCTTCCTTTTGGGCCGACACGCTGACGCGCATGCGCTCGAAGGCCTGCGACAGGTGCCCGATCTCGTCGCTGCGCTGCTCATCGCCGATCGGCGTGGCGTAGTCACCGGCACCGAGGCGGTCGGCAGCGGCAGCCAGCCGGTGCAGCGGGGTGATCATCCGGTGCGCGGTGAGCGAACTGCCAATGCCGAACACCAGGCAACTGAGCGCCGTGGTGACCAGCAAGGCCAGTTGCAGATCGCTTGGAATGCCCGTCGCGGCGTCCACCGACAAGGACGTCAGCGCCAGCACACTGCCGCCGCCGGCGTCGTCAGGGGTAAGCAAGCGCGGGTGCACACCGAACTCCTCTCCGTTGCTCGTCACGGAAGTCATGCCCGCATCGCCCGGGGCTTGATCCCAGTCGTGGCGCGACAGCCCGGCAACGTTGTCGCTGGACATGCTCGACAACTTGACCTGCCACGGGTCGCTCGGCTGGGAACGGACCATCAGCGTCACCTGCACGGCGGCAAGGGCTTGCATGTCGCTGACCAGCCGCTCGTTGATCGGAAACCCCATCAACACCCAACCGATGACGACCGGCGCCTTGATCGGCACCATGACGAATTGATAGGGCTGCCCGAGCAGCAGATGGATCTCACTGCTGGTCGAGTCGAGCGCCTTCCCCAGCCGTGTCGCCCGGTCGGCCAGTCGCTGTGCGACTGGCGAGAGGGTGTCCAGGCGATCACCGGTGCTCGCCTTCAGGTGCAGAGCGCTGTCGTACAGCGCAACCTGCTTGGCGCCGATGCGCCAACCATGATTCTCAAGCGCCGACACGATGGTGTCAGTGTCGTTCGACTGCAGCGCCTCGCGAAACCCGTAATCGGCGGCCAGCAGCCGTGCGCCATCGGTGAGTTTCTCAGCCCGTTGGATCAGCAGGCTGTGCAGCACGCGGTCGCCGACGTCGAGGCGACCCGGCAGTTCTTGATGGGCATGCCTCGACAAGCTGGCGCGCAACGCCAAGAACAATGCCAGTTGAACCACCAGCAGCAAGCCGAGAAAGACAGCAATCAGGCGCGCCCGCAGCGAGCGGCGCATCAAGTTCGCGAAGCCCATCATGGTTGAGGCACCAGCGGGTTGGCGATGATCTCCAGACGCACCGCTTTTTCGAGGTTGGCCGCACCGACGGTCAATGGCTGGCTCACGCCGTCGGCGGTACTGGGCAGCCCCGGGTGCCAGACTTTGAGGCGGTAGCTTCCCGCTGTTGACACATTGATTTTGGCGTTGCCGTCTGCGCCGGTCACGGCGTGAAACGGCGTGTCGACCACGGCGATCCAGGCCGCCATCTGGTCGTGGATGTTGCAGCCGATCACCGCGATACCGGGCTTGTCGAACACCACGGGATCGGCGGGGATGCCGGCGTACAGCTTCAGCTCGAAATTTTTTGTCGGGGAGAAAGAATAGACGTGATGGCGCACCGTGTCCTGGTTCGGGAACGCGACCGGCGTGCCCACCGTCACCACGCTGACGCGGGGGACGAACTGGCGTTTGACCTGAGCCACCTGCGCCGTGGGCGATGGTTGCACCGCGAGCTTGCCGCTGATCGGCTCGATCGACACCACCGCTTGCGGCAGGGGCCTGCCAGCGGCGTCGGTCACGTCCACCGTCACCATGGCGGCACGAGCGCTGCTGCAGCACAGCAGCAACAAGGCCAGCCAGCGCAAGCCGCCCGCGCGATGGCGGTTGGCAGCGCATCGCACGAAAGACACAGCAAGGATGGCGCGGTTCATGGGGTGCAAGGCAAAAACTCGGAACACGATTGACGCCTGACACGGTGGCGAGGATGCGCCGCCGTCTGCACCGTTTTCGGCCGCTCAGCCGCCGACTTGAACCTCGGCGATCACGCCCCCGCCCAGACACACCTCACCGTCGTACAGCACCGCCGACTGGCCCGGCGTGGCCGCCCACTGCGCTGCGGAGAATCGCAACTCAAAACGCTCGTCCACAGGCACCTCTGCGGAGACGGCCAGCGTGCAAGCGGCGTCGGTCTGCCGATAGCGTGTCTTGGCGGCCAGCCCACCGGCCGGTGGCGGCTCGCCCGCCACCCAGCTGGCGTTGTCGGCCACCAGCACCGTGCTTTGCAGCCACGGGTGGTCGTGGCCCTGGACGACATACAGCGTGTTGCTGGCCATGTCCTTGCGCGCGGTGAACCAGGGGGCGTGGTCGCCCCCGCCGCGCACGGTGGCGCTTGCCTTCCCGCTCTGCGCCGCGCGATGCGGCTTCAGCCCGCCGATGCCGATGCCCTTGCGCTGGCCCAGCGTGTAGAAGCTCAGCCCAACGTGCTCACCGATGACCCGGCCCCGGTCGTCCTTGATCGGGCCGGGCGTGTGGGCCAGGTAGCGGTTGAGGAACTCCCGGAACGGTCGCTCGCCGATGAAGCAGATGCCGGTGCTGTCCTTCTTCTTCGCGTTGGGCAGGCCGATCTCGGTGGCGATGCGCCGCACCTCGGTCTTCGGCAACTCGCCGACCGGGAACAGCGTCTTCGACAGCTGCGCCTGGTTCAGCCGGTGCAGGAAGTAGCTCTGGTCTTTCAGCGGGTCCAGGCCCTTGAGCAACTGAAACACGCCTTTCACTTCTCGCACACGTGCGTAATGTCCGGTCGCGATGCACTCGGCACCGAGCCGCATGGCGTGGTCGAGGAACGCCTTGAACTTGATCTCGGCATTGCACAGCACGTCGGGATTCGGCGTGCGGCCGGCCTGGTACTCGCGCAGGAAATCGGCGAACACCCGGTCTTTGTAATCGGCCGCGAAATTGACGTGCTCCAGCTCGATGCCCAGCACATCGGCGACCGAGGCGGCGTCGAGAAAGTCCTGGCGCGAGGTGCAATAGCCGTCGTCGTCCCCCGGCCCGCCAGCGGGCCGGTCGTCATCTTCCCAGTTCTTCATGAAGATGCCGATCACCTCGTGGCCCTGCTGCTTCAGCAGGTGGGCGCTGACCGCTGAATCGACGCCACCGCTCAGGCCGACGACGACGCGTCGCTTGGCACTCACGGCGCCAGGTCCTGCATGTAGACGCTCGCGTCGGTGGTGATCAGCGCCAGCGGGTAGCGGCGCCCGGCGACATGGTCCTCGATGCTTTGCAGCACCATCGTGCTGCGGTGGCGCGCGGTGCTGGCCTGCACCTCGGCCAGGGTCATCCACAGCGTGCGCACGATGCCGTGGTCGAGCGCACGATCTGGCAGCGGCTCGCCGACCGTGCCCGCGTAGGCGATGCGCAGGTAGGTGACGTCCTCGCCACGCGCCGGGCGCTGGAAGCGTCCGAGGTAGATGCCGACCACCGCCTGCGGGGTGAACACGCAGGCCGTTTCCTCCAGCACTTCGCGCACCACGCCTTGCTGCGGCGACTCGGCCGGGTCGAGGTGACCGGCCGGGTTGTTCAGCCGCAGCCCCTCCGGGGTGTGCTCCTCGATCAGCAGAAACCGACCGCCTCGCTCAATCACCGCCGCCACGGTGACGTTGGGTTTCCAGCGCTTTTTCATAGGCTGACATGGTAGCGGCGGGCCATGGGCCGACCGGACACAGAGGTTGCTTCCCGGCCCACGGCGCGATGGGTGGGCATGACGGCCGCGGCAAGGCCCGTAATCTGGGGACAATAGCGACAGCGAGGATGCAGCACGGGGGCTGCTCCCGATGGTTCTGAGGAGGCATTGATGCTGATAGGCGTTCCGCTCGAAACATCGGTTGGGGAAACGCGCGTGGCTGTCACGCCCGAAACCGCCAAGAAGCTGAAGGCCCTGGGACACACGCTGCGCATCCAGTCGGGTGCCGGTGTGGCCGCCAGCGCCACCGACGAGGCGTACACCGCCGCCGGTGCCGAGATCACCGATGGGCCCGGCGCCTTCGGCTGCGAACTGGTGCTGAAGGTGCGCTCGCCCTCGGCTGCCGAGCTGACGCAGATCAAGCCCGGCACGGCGCTGGTCGGCATGCTGAATCCGTTCGATGCCGAAGGGTTGCAGCGGCTGGCAACCGCCGGTTTGACCAGCTTCGCGCTGGAAGCTGCGCCGCGCACCACGCGGGCACAGAGCATGGACGTGCTGAGCTCGCAAGCCAACATCGCTGGCTACAAGGCGGTGATGATTGCCGCTGATCGTTACCAACGATTTTTTCCGATGCTGATGACCGCGGCCGGCACGGTGAAAGCCGCGCGGGTGGTGATCCTGGGCGTCGGCGTCGCCGGTCTTCAGGCGATCGCGACCGCCAAGCGACTCGGCGCAGTGATCGAGGCCAGCGACGTGCGGCCGAGCGTCAAAGAGCAGGTCGAATCGCTGGGCGCCAAGTTCATCGAGGTGCCCTACCAAACCGACGAAGAGCGCCAGGCCGCCGTCGGCGTCGGCGGCTACGCGAAGCCGATGCCGCAAAGCTGGCTGGACCGGCAGAAGGTCGAGGTCGCCAAGCGGGTGGCGGCGGCCGACATCGTGATCTCCACCGCGCTGATCCCTGGCCGCCCCGCGCCCACGCTGGTCACCGAAGACATGGTCAAGGCGATGAAGCCGGGCTCGGTGATCGTCGACATCGCAGCGGGCAAGGGGCCGAACGGCGTCGGCGGCAACTGCCCGCTGTCGGAAGCAGACCGGACCGTCATCAAGCACGGCGTCACCCTCGTCGGCGAGACCAACCTGCCGGCGCGGGTGGCGGCCGACGCATCGGCGCTGTACGCCCGCAACGTGCTCGACTTCCTGAAGCTGGTGATCACCAAGGAAGGCACGTTCAACGTGCCGATGGATGACGACATCGTTGCGGCCTGCCTGATGACTCAGGGTGGCGAAATCAAACGGAAATAGGACAGGAACCCACGCCATGGAACACGAAATCGTCTCCCACACCGTCACCAACCTGATCATCTTCGTGCTGGCGATCTACGTCGGCTACCACGTCGTGTGGACCGTCACGCCGGCGCTGCACACGCCGCTGATGGCGGTGACCAATGCGCTTTCCGCCGTGGTCATCGTCGGCGCGATGCTTGCCGCTGCACTCACCGAAGGGCCACTCGGCAAGACGATGGGCGTGCTGGCGGTGGCGCTGGCCGCGGTCAACATCTTCGGCGGCTTCCTCGTCACCCGGCGAATGCTGGAGATGTTCAAGAAGAAAGAGAAGAAAGCGCCAGCGCCCGACGACGCCGCAGCAGGGAAAGCGACATGAGTTTGAACCTCGTCACGCTGCTGTACCTGATCGCCAGCGTCTGCTTCATTCAGGCGCTGAAGGGCCTGAGCCACCCGACGACCTCGATCCGCGGGAATATGTTCGGCATGACCGGCATGGCGATTGCCGCGGTCACGACAGCGCTTTTGATCGTCAAGCTGGCCGACGGCAACGCGCTCGGCCTCGGCTGGGTGCTGCTCGGGCTGGTGGTCGGCGGCGGCTACGGCGCCTACCGCGCGAAGACCGTCGAGATGACGAAGATGCCTGAGCTGGTGGCCTTCTTCCACAGCATGATCGGCCTGGCTGCGGTGTTCATCGCGGTGGCCGCGGTGGCCGAGCCCCATGCCTTCGCGATCGCGCTGAAGGGCGAGCCGATCCCGGGCGGCAACCGGCTCGAACTGGCGCTGGGTGCGGCGATCGGCGCGATCACCTTCAGCGGCTCCGTGATCGCCTTCGGCAAATTGAGCGGCACCTACAAGTTCCGCCTGTTCAAGGGCGCGCCGGTGCAGTTCAAGGGCCAGCACATCCTGAACCTGGTGCTGGGTCTGGCGCTGCTGTTCTTCCTCTACAGCTTCGTCAACAGCCAGAGCTGGTTCGACTTCTGTGCGCTGCTGGCACTCGCCTTCGTGCTGGGCGTGCTGATCATCATCCCGATCGGCGGCGCCGACATGCCGGTGGTGGTGAGCATGTTGAACAGCTACAGCGGCTGGGCTGCGGCCGGCATCGGCTTCAGCCTGAACAACGCGATGCTGATCATCGCGGGCAGCTTGGTGGGCAGCTCCGGCGCGATCCTCAGCTACATCATGTGCAAGGCGATGAACCGCTCGTTCTTCAATGTGATCCTCGGCGGGTTCGGGGGTGAAGCGGCCGCCGCTGGCGGCGCCACGGCGGAAGCGCGGCCGGTGAAAAGCGGCAGCGCCGACGACGCGGCTTTCGTGCTCGGCAACGCGGAAACCGTGGTCATCGTGCCCGGCTACGGCCTGGCGGTGGCCCGTGCGCAGCATGCGGTGAAGGAGCTGGCGGCGAAGCTCACGGCCAAGGGCATCACGGTGAAGTACGCGATCCACCCGGTGGCCGGCCGCATGCCGGGCCACATGAACGTGCTGCTCGCCGAGGCCGAAGTGCCCTACGACCAGGTGTTCGAGATGGAAGACATCAACGGCGAGTTCGGCCAGGCCGACGTGGCGATCATCCTCGGCGCCAACGACGTGGTGAACCCGGCCGCGCACATCAAGGGCAGCGCGATCTACGGCATGCCGATCCTGGAGGCCTACAAGGCCAAGACCATCATCGTCAACAAGCGCAGCATGGCCGCAGGCTATGCCGGCCTGGACAACGAACTGTTCTACATGGACAAGACGATGATGGTGTTCGGCGACGCGAAGAAGGTCGTCGAGGACATGGTCAAAGCGATCGAGTGAGCGCGACGGCACGGCACCATGGAAAAAATTTGGCTCAAGCATTACCCGCCCGGCGTGCCAGCGCTGATCGATGTCAACGAGTGCGCCTCGCTGGTCGCCTTGCTCGAAGACAGCTTCAGCACCTACCGCGATCTGCCGGCCTGCAAGTTCATGGGTCACGCATTCAGCTTCGGTGAGATCGATGCGCTGTCCGGCGCCTTTGCGGCGTGGCTGCAGACCCAGGGTTTCGTCAAAGGCGACCGCGTCGCGCTGATGATGCCCAACGTGCCGCAGTACCCAGTGGCGGTCGCGGGGGTGCTGCGGGCGGGCTGTGTGGTGGTCAACGTCAACCCGCTGTACACGCCGCGCGAGCTCGAACACCAGCTGAAGGATTCGGGCGCGACCGGCATCGTCGTGCTCGAAAATTTCGCGGCCACGCTGCAGCAGGTGCTGCCTGCCGTGGCGGTGCGCAAGATCGTCGTCACCGCGCTGGGTGACCTGCTGGGTGCGCCCAAGTCGTGGATTGTCAACACCGTGGTGCGCCATCTGAAGAAGATGGTGCCGGCATACACCCTGCCTGGTGCGGTGCGCTTCAACGCCGCACTGTCGGCCGGTCGGCAGCACCCGCTGCGGCCGACACCTGTCGGCCCCGACGACATCGCGGTGCTGCAATACACCGGCGGCACCACCGGCATCAGCAAGGGCGCGGTGCTGCTGCACCGCAATCTGGTCGCCAACATCCTGCAGTGCGAGGCCTGGTACGGCCCGGCGCTGAAGAAGATTCCGCTGGGCGTGCAGATCGTGACGGCCTGCGCGTTGCCGCTGTATCACATCTTCGGCTTCAACACGAACCTGATGCTGGGCCTGCGCATGGGCGGCTGCAGCCTGTTGATCGTCAACCCGCGCGACCTGCCCGCGGTGTTCAAAGACCTGGCCGGTGAGCGCATCCACAGCTTCCCCGCCGTCAACACGCTGTTCCGGGCAATGGCCAATCACCCCGATTTCGAGAGTGTGGACTGGAGTCACCTGGTCATTTCGGTGGGCGGCGGCATGGCGGTACAAAGCGCGACGGCGCAGCTGTGGTTGGAGAAAACCGGCTGCCCGATCGTCGAAGGCTACGGCCTGTCGGAAACCTCGCCGACCGCCAGTTGCAACCCCATCGACAACACCAGCTTCAACGGCACCATCGGCCTGCCAATGCCCAACACCGAGATGACCCTGCTCGACGATGCGGGCCAGGAAGTGCCCCTCGGCATGCCCGGCGAGATCGCGATCCGCGGGCCGCAGGTGATGGCCGGTTACTGGCAGCGGCCCGACGAAACCGCGAAGGTGATGACGGCCGACGGCTACTTCCGCTCGGGTGACATCGGCACCGTCGACGAGCGCGGCTACTTCAAGCTCATTGACCGCAAGAAGGACATGATCAAGGTCAGTGGGTTCAACGTGTACCCCAGCGAAGTCGAAGACGTGGTGGCGCAGCTGCCCGGCGTCGCCGAATGCGCCGCGGTCGGCGTGCCCGACGAGAAGGCGGGCGAGGTGATCAAGCTGGTGATCGTGCGCCGCGATGAGCAGCTCACCGAGGCCGCCGTGCGCGCCCATTGCGAAGCGATGCTGGCCGGCTACAAGCGGCCGCGGCTGATCGAGTTCCGCACCGAGCTGCCGAAAACCAACGTCGGCAAGATCCTGCGCCGCGTGCTGCGCGACGGGGCTTGATTCGATGGGGCATCGTGCGCTGACCGCGGCTCGGCGCCACTGATGCCGCCCCGTTTTTTCGTGCCGCCACCACTGCATGCCGACCAGGTGTGCATGCTGCCCCCGGCCACGGTGCGACATGTCCAGGTGCTGCGGCTGCAACCCGGCGACGCGATCACGCTGTTCGACGGCAGCGGCGGCGAATGGCTCGCCTGCATCGAGCAAATGGGCCGCAGCAGCGTGGCGGTGCGGGTGACCGAGCACGTCGATATCAGCCGCGAGCTGGGCTTCGACGTGACCCTCGCGCTCGGCATGCCGACCAACGACCGCATGGACAGCGTCGTCGAGAAGGCCACCGAACTCGGCGTTGCCGTCATCCAGCCCCTGCTGTGTGAACGCTCGGTGCTGCGCCTGAGTGGCGAGCGCGCCGACAAGAAAGTGGCGCACTGGCAGGCGGTCGCCACCGCCGCCAGCGAGCAGTGCGGCCGCACCCGGGTGCCGACGGTGCAGCCGGTGCGCAGCCTGCCCGCCTGGCTGGCAACACTGCCAGCCGACGCGGCGGGCCGACGCCACCTGCTGAGCCTGCGCGACGGCGCACCAGGCCTCGCCCCCGCACTAGCGGCCGAGCGCCTGCTGTTTCTCAGCGGCCCGGAAGGCGGCTTGTCAGAGGCCGAGGAACACGCGGCAATACAGGCAGGCTTTGCGCCCACGTCGCTCGGTGCGCGCGTGCTCCGCGCCGACACCGCGCCGCTGGCCGTGATGGCGGCGCTGGGCGTGCTGGCCGACACTGGCCATCATCACGCGTAACAGCCGATAGTCTGTGGCGATGCCGCTCTGAAAAAAGGCAGGCCAAGGCGGTTGTGAGGCGCATCAAGTCCAGTTCGCGACTTCCGGAACGAGTCATTTTCCTTCCGTGCGGTTCGCCGCGCGTCTATGTCGGCGCGAGCAGCGTGAAGTGATTTCGAGCGAGCAACTTCCTGAAGTCCCGATCGAATGTGACCAGGTGCTCGCCCGATTGCGCCACGGCTGCCGACAACCAAGCATCCGGCACCTCGTTGCCACCCAGCCTCTTTTCGAGGCACAGGTGCCGCAGCTTCGGCCACTCGGGCCCGAGTGATGCCAATTGCACACCAGGCGAAGCCAGAAGCGCATCCACAAACGCCACCGCATCTTCGACCGGAGTTGCAAGCTGGAAGATCTTTGGGCTGGTGACCAACCGCAGAAAGCTGGCCAGGACCATCGGCATCAGCGTGAAGGTGGCACCGCTGCCGGATGTGCCAAGTGCCCCCTCGAGCCAGTCGCGCGCCACGGCATGGTGTGGATGATCGGCGCGCGAAGCAGCGACCAGGACATTGACGTCAGGCGTCATCGTCCAGGGCCTTGAGCAGAGCTTTGTTACTCAGTGGATTCAAACCTTCAACCAGACCACCACGACCCAGGAAGACAGGCAAGCGGAATCGACCGCGCTTGTGAGCGTCTGCCTTTGCGCGAAGGCGAAGTTGCAGGCCCTCCTCAATCAGGCGCGTCAAACTCGTTCGTTGCTGAGCCGCAAGCGCCTTGGCATCGGCAAGAAGTTGGTCGTTGAGGTCGAGGGTGGTCTTCATGAAAGCATGATACAGAATTCTGTATCAGGGCGCCAAAGCGCGCTATAGACCGGGGCAATCTCGTCGCCCATCTTGGCTATGTGAGCGGCCCTGGCTTGTGCCGACGTGCGTTCGGATGTGGACATGATGCGCCCTAACCCAATATGTGACGCAAAACTGCGCCCGTAACAGGATATCAGCCCAAAACTGCGCCCACATCCGGCCATGGGCGCAGGCGAGATTCCGGGGAGCTGCGAGCATTCGGTAGCAGCCCTTGTTTTGTCACCGTTCGACCGACAAAATCTGAATTTCACTTCAGGAGATTGCAATGGGATTGCTCGATTCGGTGATCGGTGCGCTGGCAGGTGGCGGCACGCAAGGCCCTGCGGCAGGCGGTGGCGGACAGGGCGCCTTGCTCGGCATCGTTTTGGGGATGCTGACGAACCGCGGCGGCGGTGATGCTGGTGCTGCCAGTGGAATGAGCGGGAACGGCGGGATCGGTGGGCTGGGCGACCTGCTGGCGAAATTCCAGCAGGCGGGGCTGGGCGACGCGGCGGCATCGTGGGTCGGCACCGGCCAGAACCTGCCGGTCTCGGGCGAGCAGGTCGAGGGCGCGCTCGGAAGCGACTTGTTGTCGCAGATTGCCCGCCAGATCGGCTTGCCGCAAGGCGAGGTGGCCGGGCATTTGTCGCAAATGCTGCCGCAGGTGGTCGACCGCCTGACGCCGAATGGGCAGCTGCCTGAAGGCGGCGTTGATGCGGGTGCACTGCCCGGCTTCGAGGGCCTGGGCGACTTGCTGGGGCGCTTCTCGAAGTGAGCTAACGCGGCGCGGCAGCGTCGCTGCGCATCGTGCCGGCCACCAGATCGAAGCGGAACAGGCGGCATTCGATCGGGCCGTTCCACAGTGGCGTGCGACGCGATTCTTTCAGCCGCATGGCGCCGGGCAGCTTCATGTCGGGGCTGAGCACATGGGCCGTCCAGCCTGCCGGGTGCTGGGTGTAGGCACGTTTCCAGTGCGCGCTGAGGCGGGCAAAAAAGTCGTCGGGCAGTGCCTTGTTGCCGGGTTCGTCATCGGCGTACCGCGACATGGCCGACGGCGCGGCCTTGCCCGCCACCTCGAAGCGCTCGCCGTACGGCGGGTTCAGCATCAGTGTGCCGGGCAGGTCGGCGGGCAACTCGGGCGCCGGGCGCTCCAGCGCGTCGCCGCCGTTGAAGGTGATGGCGGCCTCGACGCCGGCGCGCTGCGCATTGCGGCGCGCAAAGTCGACCATGCGGAACGACACGTCGCTCGCAAAAATCGGCACCGCTGACGCATGGATGCGCGCCTGCGCATGGCTGCGCAGCCGCTGCAACTCGGCACGCATTTCCGGTGTGGCAAACGGCAGCAAGCGCTCGAAGGCGAAGCGACGTTTCAAGCCCGGTGCGATGCCGCAGGCGATCTGGGCGGCTTCGATCGCGATGGTGCCCGAGCCGCAGCAGGGGTCGTGCAACGCACCGCCGGCGTCAGGCCGGCCCTGCCAGCCGGCAGCGGCCAGCATCGCGGCGGCCAGCGTTTCCTTCAGCGGCGCATCGCCCTTGTCTTCGCGCCAGCCGCGCTTGAAGAGGGGTTCGCCGGAGGTGTCGACATACAGCGCCGCGCGTTCTTCACCGAGGTGCAGTACCAGCGCGAGGTCGGGGTTGCGGATGTCGACGCTCGGCCGCTCGCCGGTGGCGTCGCGCAGGTGGTCGCACACCGCATCCTTGATGCGCAGCGCCGCGAAGTTCAGGCTGCGCAGCGGGCTGCGGTG
>JANMXL010000184.1:0-2426 GCA_031380885.1 Burkholderiales bacterium
TGCCCACGGACGGTGGGCTGTCGGCACCCGACTGCGCCATCGCCGCGGTGCTGGCCACGGCACTGAGCAGCGCCGTTAAGCATGTCAGCCGGATGCAGCGCTTTGCGCCGCGGAGCCAGGTTGCAGGGCTGGCGACCCGTGAGGTGATTGAAGGCATCGAGTGATTCTGCAATGAGCGGACCCATTCCCTTGCGCAAAACAACGCGCAGCATAGAGAGCGCTCAGTCGCGCAACAAGCCGGGTTCACGTGGATGGACAGCCTTGCAGCACACGCAAGATCTCGTGCCCGTAGGCTTCAAGCTTCTTCGCGCCCACACCGCTGATTTGCGCAATGTCGTCCAGCGACTGCGGCTGCGCACGGGCCATCTCGGCCAGCGTCGCGTCGTGGAACACGACATAGGCCGGCAGGTTGTGCTCGCGGGCGACTTCGGCGCGCCAAGCCTTCAGGGCCGTGAAGCGCTCGGTGGCGTCGGCGTCCAAAGGCACCGGCGGGGCCTTGTCCTTCGCGGTGCTGCTGCGTGATGTCGCGGTGCCGCGGCGCTTGCCACGCGCTGTCGTTGCCGACTCACTCGCCTCGCGCAGCAGCAGTTGCACCTCGCCACGCAGCACCTCGCGCGCGGTCGGCGTCAATTCAAGCGTGTGGTACTCGCCCTCGGTGCGCAGGTAGCCGAGGGCGATCAGTTGGCGCAGCACCGCGCGCCACTGCCCTTCGGACACATCCGCGCCGATGCCGAAGGTCGAGAGCGTGGCATGCCCGTGCTGCGTCACCTTGTCGGTGACCTTGCCGCGAAGCACGTCGATCAGGTGCCCGGCGCCGAAACGCTGGCCGCCGTTCTGGTGGAACCGGTAGATGCAACTCAGCGCCTTGCGCGCCGCCTCGGTCGCGTTCCAGGTGACCGGCGGGCTCAAGCAGTTGTCGCAGGCGTTCTGGTAGGCGGCACAACGCACGCTGGGCTCGCCGAAGTACGCCAGCAACCGCACGCGACGGCAGTCGTGTGTCTCGGCCAGCGCCAGCAGCGCTTCGAGCTTGCCGACCTGGCCGCGCTTGAACTCCTCGCCGGCCGGGCTGTCGTCGATCATCCGGCGCTGGTTGACCACGTCGGCCAAGCCATAAGCCATCCTGGCATCGGCGGGCAGGCCGTCGCGGCCGGCACGGCCCGTTTCTTGGTAATAGCTTTCGATGTTCTTCGGCAGGTCGAGGTGGGCGACGAAGCGCACATCGGGTTTGTCGATGCCCATGCCGAAGGCGATGGTGGCCACCATCACCAAGCCTTCCTCGCGCAGGAAGCGGTCTTGATGCCGCCGCCGCACGTCGGCATCGAGGCCCGCGTGGTACGGCAGCGCGCTGATGCCCTCGCTGCCCAGCCACGCGGCGGTTTCATCGACCTTCTTGCGCGACTGGCAGTAGACGATGCCGGCGTCGCCGTCGTGCTCGTCCTGGATGAAGCGCAGCAATTGCGCGCGGGCGTTGTCCTTCTCGACGATGCCGTAGCGGATGTTCGGCCGGTCGAAGCTGCTGATGAAGATGCGTGCGTCTTCGAGCTGCAGCCGCTCGATGATGTCGGCGCGCGTCAGGTCGTCGGCTGTGGCAGTGAGCGCAATCCGCGGCACGCCGGGGTAGCGCTCGTGCAGCACGTTGAGCGACAGGTAGTCCTCGCGGAAGTCGTGCCCCCACTGGCTCACGCAGTGCGCCTCGTCGATCGCGAACAGGCTGAGCAGCCCGCGCTCGTGCAGTGAATCGAGCTGCGCCAGGAAGCGCGGCGTGGTCAGCCTTTCCGGCGCGGCGTACAGCATCACCAGCCGCCCGCCCATCATCTCGCGCTCGATGCGCTGCGCTTCTTCCGACGTCAGGCTCGAATTCAGATACGCCGCGTGCACGCCGGCCTCTTCCAGTGCGCCGACCTGGTCGTGCATCAGCGCGATCAGCGGGCTCACGACGATGCTGACGCCACGGTCGGCGCGGTGCCGCACGATGGCCGGCACCTGGTAGCACAGGCTCTTGCCGCCGCCGGTCGGCATCAGCACCAGCGCGTCGCCATCGGCGCAGACGTGGTCGACGATCTCGGCCTGCGCGTTGCGGAAGGCGGTGTAGCCGAACACCGTTTGCAGCACCGACAGGGCGGAGTCGCCACCCCGGGTTCGGACGTCGGCAGGGACGGCGTCGAGCACATCGAAATCAGAGTTCATGGCGCAGTCGAATTCAGCAACCCCCGATGGTAAAGGTGGCGCGAAGTCGATAATCTGTCGGATCAAATTTCGCCTCCGGAGCAGCGCACATGGCCTCAATCAACAAAGTCATCCTCATCGGCAACCTGGGCCGCGACCCCGAGGTGCGCTACACGCCCAACGGCAACGCAATCTGCAACATCAGCGTCGCCACCACCCGCAACTGGAAGGACAAGACCAGCGGCGACAAGGTCGAGGAA
>JANMXL010000213.1:0-5449 GCA_031380885.1 Burkholderiales bacterium
ACCGCCTGCAACTTGGCCTGCACTTCGGCCTTCAATTCCTCAAGCTCGCCGTCCTTGATGAAGGCCGAGATGTTGTCGTTGGCGTGGTAGCGGCAGTCGGCACTCACCAGGCGGTAGCGAATGCGCTGCGATGCGCTCAGCTGCGCCAATTCGTCATCATTCTTGGGGAAGGTGGGGCGTGAATCCAGTGGAGAGCGCGGGGGCATGGGTGGCGTTTCGGACTTCATCCACCCGAGCGTAACCCAGCTTTGGCGCCACCCACCGGCGTGGGTCACGATGTACCTGCCCGTAGACTTCTCTTGGTGAATCCCCATGCCCAGGCCACGCCCTCAGACCGCACGCCCCATGCCGCGCCACCGCTGTCCCGTCTGCTGTGCCACACCGCCGACGCCATCGAGGCGGTGCGCGCCGGGCGCTCGCTGACAGAGGCACTGACACACTGTCCGACCGAGGTGCGGCCCGGCGTGCAGGCGCTGAGCTTCCATGTGTTGCGGCGCCTCGGGCAAGCCCAGGCCGCCCGCGGGTGGCTGGCGCCCAAAGCGCCGCCGAAATCGATCGACGCGCTGCTGTTGAGCGCCTTGGCCCTGTTGTGGCCGGATGGCGATGCGCCGTACGCTGATCACACGCTGGTCGATCATGCGGTGACCGCCGCGCGCCAGCGGCTGGCTGCCAGCGCGGCCTTCGTCAACGCCGTGCTGCGCCGTTTCGTGCGCGAGCAGGCCACCGTGCTCGACGCCGTGCAGCGCACACTGCCGGGGCGCTACAACCATCCCGACTGGTGGGTCCAACGGCTGCAGGCCGACTGGCCCGACCATTGGCAGGCCTTGCTGGCGGCCAACGACCGCCGCCCGCCGATGACGCTGCGCGTCAACACCCGGCGTGGCAGCGTCGCCGCCTACCTGGCGCGCCTGAGCGAGGCGGGCGTGCCGGGTCGCGCCGTCGGCGCACAGGGCGTGGTGCTGGACACGCCGTGCCCAGTCGGCCGCCTGCCGGGCTTTGCCGACGGCGATGCGTCGGTGCAGGATGCCGCTGCTCAGCGAGCGGCGCCCATGTTGCTGGCAGGTGCCGCGCTGCCAGCGGGCGCCCGGGTGCTCGACGCCTGTGCCGCGCCAGGCGGCAAGACGGCGCATCTGCTGGAGCTGGCCGACCTCGACGTGCTGGCGCTCGACCAGGACGCCACCCGGCTGACCCGCGTCGACGAGACGCTGCAGCGCTTGCACCTGCGCGCGACGACGCAGGCGGGCGATGCCGGCCGCCCCGACACCTGGTGGGACGGGCGGCCGTTCGACGCCATCCTGCTCGACGCGCCTTGCACCGCCTCGGGCATCGTGCGCCGCCATCCGGATGTGCGGTGGCTGCGTCGGGCCAGCGATGTGCCGACGCTGGCTGCGCTGCAAGCGAAGCTGCTCGACGCGCTGTGGCCGCTGCTCAAACCAGGAGGGCGGATGCTCTACTGCACCTGTTCGGTCTTCAAGGCCGAGGGGCAGGCGCAGATCGATGCTTTTTTGCAACGCCAAGCCGACGCGCGGCTGCTCGCCGCGCCCGCATCGCCCGGTCACCTGCTGCCCCTGCCCGACAATCCATCTGCCGCAGCAGGGCCTGGTCCTGCCAGCACTGGCGATGGTTTCTTCTACGCCCTGCTCGACAAACCCTGAGACCCACCGTGCACCGCAACCCGACGAATGGCTGCCCCCACCCCCCGGGCGCGATGTTCGCCCGGTGGTGGTCGCCGTTGTCCGGCTGGTTGGCCGCCTGCCTGCTGCTCGGAGCGGCCAGCTGCTGGGCCTTGCTTGCGCAGGCGCCTGAACTCAGCCATTTCGAGTTGACGCGCAATGACGAGGGGCTGCTGCTCGACGTCGCCGTGCGTTTCGAATTGCCACACAGCGTCGAAGACGCGCTGCACAAGGGCGTGCCGCTGTACTTCGTCGCCGATGCCTCGCTGTATCACAACCGCCGTTACTGGCGCGATCGTCGCGTGGCCACCGCGTCGCGAACCTGGCGACTTTCCTATCAACCGCTGACCCGCAGGTACCGGGTGAGCTTCGGCGGGCTGAGCCAGGGCTTCGACAACCTGAACGACGCGGTGACGACGGTGAGCCGCATCGGCCGCTGGAAGCTGGCGGAACCGGGCCAGATCGGCGACAGCGACGCCTTGTATGTGGAGTTCAGCTACAAGCTCGACACCAGCCTGCTGCCGCGCGCCATGCAGATCGGCATCGGCGGGCAGCCTGACTGGAACCTGCTGATCGAAAAGACCCAGCGCGTGAGCGGGCCCTAGGCACGCCGCAGGCACCGATGAAGAGCTCCACACGTTGGGGGTTGATCGTCTCGCTGGTCGCAGCGACTGGCGTCGCGATGGTGCTGGCATTCCTGCTGTCCATCGCCACCGACAACCGCCTTTTCTACGAGCAGCACTTCCAGTGGCTGTTCTGGGTCAACCTGCTGGTGGCGGCCCTGCTGATGCTGGTCATCGGCATTGCCGCGACACGGCTGCTGGTGCGTGTCCAGCGCGGCAAGTTCGGCAGCCGGCTGCTGCTGAAGCTCGCCGCCATCTTCGCGCTGGTCGGCGTGCTGCCAGGCCTGCTGATCTACACCGTGAGCTACCAGTTCGTGTCGCGGGGCATCGAGAGCTGGTTCGACGTGAAGGTCGAAGGGGCGCTCGACGCCGGGCTGGCACTCGGCCGCGGCACGCTGGACGCCCAGGTCAACGACCTGGCCAGCAAGACCCAGCTCGCCGCCGACCGCCTGGGCGAGGGGCGTGGTGAGGTGCAGGCGCTGGCGCTGGAGCGCTTGCGCGAAGACCTGTCGGCGCAGAACGTGGCCATCGTCAACGGCGTCGGCCAGGTGCTGCTGTCGGCCGACCGGTCGGCCGAGCTGCTGGGGCCGGATCGGCCCTCGGCGTCGCTGCTGCGCAATGCGCGCGACGGGCGTGCGGTGGCACAACTCGAAGGGCTGGACGATGACAGCTCAGCAGCGGGCGACAGCAGCGACGCCGCGCCCTCGGCCCCGAATGCCGGCCAGGCGCGCATCCGGGCGCTGGCCTACCTGCCCAGCACCGGCATCGCGCTGACGCCGCAGGAGCACTACCTGATGGTCACGATGCGGCTGCCCGCCGCGCTGGCGAGCAACGCGCTGGCGGTGCAGTCGGCTTACCGTGAGTACCAACAGCGCTCACTGGCCCGCGAAGGCCTGCGCGAGATGTACATCGGCACGCTGACGCTGACGCTGATCCTCGCGGTGTTCGGTGCGCTGCTGCTGGCGCTGACGCTGTCGAACCAGATCGCCCGGCCGCTGCTGATGCTGGCCGATGGGGTGCGGCAGGTCGCGCAGGGCGATCTGGGTGCCAAGCAGGTGTTCGACTCGCGCGACGAGCTCGGCGGGCTGACGCGCTCGTTCGCCGACATGACCGAACAACTCTCCGAGGCGCGCGCACTGGTGCAGCGCAGCGTCTCGCAGGTCGAGGGCGCACGGGCCAACCTGCAGACCATCCTCGACAACCTGACCGCCGGCGTGATCGTGTTCGACCGCCAGGGGCGCATCGACACGGTGAATCCCGGGGCGACGCGCATCGTGCGGCTGCCGCTGAGCGCCTACCGGGGCCGACGGCTGGCCGAGGTTGAGGGCCTCAAAGACTTTGCGGCGGCGGTGTGGCAACGCTTCGAGCTGCACGCCGACCGTCTGGACACCGGCGAGCGCGACCACTGGCAAGAGGCCTTCGAGCTGCAGGCCGGGCCGGATCGCGACGCGCTGACGCTGCTGGTGCGCGGCGCCGCAATGCCCCAGGGCGCGCGGCTGATGGTGTTCGACGACATCACCGAGGTGGTGTCGGCCCAGCGGATCGAAGCCTGGGGCGAAGTCGCGCGCCGGCTGGCGCACGAGATCAAGAACCCGCTGACGCCGATCCAGTTGTCGGCCGAGCGGCTGGAGCACAAGCTCGCCGCCAAGCTCGAAGGCGCAGACCAGGCAATGCTGGTGCGAGCGGTCGGCACGATCGTCAATCAGGTGCAGGCGATGAAGACACTGGTCAATGAATTCCGCGACTACGCCCGGCTGCCGGCGGCACGGCTCAATCCGCTGGAGCTGAACGTGCTGGTCAACGAGGTGCTGACGCTGTATGCCACCGCGCAGGAAGCCGGCACGCTGATCTTCACGGCAGCGCACGACCTTCCGCTGATCGTGGGCGACGCGACGCAGCTGCGGCAGGTCATCCACAACCTGGTGCAGAACGCGCTCGATGCGGTGGCCGACCCGTCTCAGGTGCACCCTCAGCGGCCGCCTTGCGTGCGGGTCAGAACCGAAGTCGCCCGCACCGAGCAAGGCGCCGTGCGGGTGGTGCGGCTGCACGTCACCGACAACGGCCCGGGCTTCCCCGACAAGGTGCTCAAGCGCGCCTTCGAGCCCTACGTCACCACCAAGAGCAAGGGCACCGGCCTGGGCTTGGCTGTGGTCAAGAAGATCGCTGACGAGCACGGCGCGCGGGTGCGGCTGGTCAATCTGGAGAGCCCGGATGGCGACGCGTCGGGCGACGGCGCTGCGGTGTCACAGCCGGTGGTGATTCAAGGCGCACAAGTTTCGTTATCATTTTCCAAATTCGCGTTGACAGACGCGCACACTGCGGCGGCGACCGCCTACGTCGCCAACGTGCACTGAGAGTTCATGGCCACCATCCTAGTTGTCGACGACGAGCTCGGTATCCGAGCACTGTTGTCCGAGATCCTGACCGACGAAGGTCATTCCGTCGAACTGGCGGAAAACGCAGCACAGGCGCGCGCGGCCCGCGAACGGGCGCGCCCCGACCTGGTGTTGCTCGACATCTGGATGCCTGACGTCGACGGCGTCACGCTGCTCAAGGAATGGAATGCCTGCGCGCTGCTGACGATGCCGGTGATCATGATGAGCGGGCACGGCACCATCGACACCGCCGTCGAGGCCACCAAGAACGGCGCCATCGCCTTCCTGGAAAAACCGATCACGCTGCAGAAGCTGCTGCGCGCGGTCGAACAGGGCCTGGTCAAACCGGGGCCGCGCGCATCGGCAGGCGTGGCGACCGCTCGCGTCGATCTGGACCACGCGCTGGCGTCTGCCGGCAGCAATGTGATGGCCCTGCCCGGCGTGACGATGGCGCGCGGCCCGCAGCCCGAGCAAAGCTTCGACCTCGATCGCCCGCTGCGCGAAGCACGTGACGCGTTCGAGAAGAGCTACTTTGAATTCCACCTGTCGCAAGAAAACGGCAGCATGACCCGTGTGGCTGAGAAAACCGGCCTCGAACGCACCCATCTGTACCGCAAGCTCAAGCAGCTTGGCGTCGACCTTTCACGCGGCAAGCGCGGCAGCCTGTGATCGGCTCCGGCGCGCTGATATAGTCGTGGGCTCGGCCTGGTAGCTCAGTTGGTAGAGCAGCGGATTGAAAATCCGCGTGTCGGTGGTTCGATTCCGCCCCAGGCCACCA
>JANMXL010000070.1:0-46344 GCA_031380885.1 Burkholderiales bacterium
GGCGGCCGACAGCCTGTGGCCGTTCGAGGTGGAAGTCATAGCGAAAACTATAATCGCTGACGATGCCGGGAACTCGTGAAGAGTGGGCAACGGCACCCGTGATGAACACCAATCTGCATTCACTGCCCCGGCACTTGATCGAGTTGCGCATGGAACACGGCGATCTCGACGGACTGATCGATCAGGCGGTGCTGTTGCGCCCCGATGACGAGTTGATGCTGCGGCGGTTGAAGAAGCGCCGGCTGCTGTTGAAAGACCAGATTTCCCGTCTCGAAGCCGAGCTCGATCCGCCGCAGCCAGCATGAACCGGCGCGCCATGGCGAGGGTCGAGTCATGAGTCCACTGCACATCGCCGTGCAGCAGGCCTTTGCCGCGAGCGGCAGCCTGGCACAGTCCGACCCGGGCTACTCCGAGCGCGAGGTGCAGTCGCGCATGGCGCTGGCGGTGGCTGAGGCCATCGATGCGCGCAGCACACTCGTCGCCGAAGCTGGTACCGGTGTCGGCAAGACCTTCGCCTACCTGGTGCCCACGTTGCTGTCTGGCGCGCGCGCGCTGATCAGCACGGCCACTAAGAGCCTGCAGGATCAGCTGTTCCTGCGTGACCTGCCGCGGCTGCGCAACGCGTTGGCGCTGCCGACCTCGGTGGCGCTGCTGAAGGGCCGTGCCAGCTACCTCTGCACCCACCGCATGAAGCAGGCGCGACACACGATCGACCTGGGCGACCGATGGGCGATGCGTGCGCTGGCCAAGATCGAGACCTGGACCCAGCTCACCGCCACCGGCGATCTGGCCGAGATCGACGGCCTGGACGAGCGCAGCAGCGTGATCCCGCTGGTCACCTCCACGCGCGAGAACTGTCTGGGCAGCGAGTGCCCTGACTACCGCGGCTGCCATGTGATGAAGGCGCGGCGCGATGCGATGGCGGCCGACGTGGTGGTCGTCAACCACCACCTGTTCTTCGCCGACATGAGTCTGCGCGAAAGCGGCGTCGCCGAGTTGCTGCCGAGCGTCGAGGTGGCGGTGTTCGATGAAGCGCACCAACTGGCCGAGGCGGGTGTGGCATTTCTCGGCGTCACGCTGTCCAGCGGTCAGTTGCTGGACACCGCACGCGACATGCTGGCCATCGGCTTGCAACAGGCACGTGGTCTGGCGCCTTGGCAGGACCTCGCGGCGGCCTGTGACCGCGCGGCTCGCGAGCTGCGGTTGGCCTGCGTCGGTGCGTCGGGCGCCGATGGCTCGCCGCGGGCGGTCCGGGGGTCGATGAAACTGCGCTGGGACGAGCGGGCAGAACGCCCGCAGTTCGACTCGGCGTTGGCGCAGGCGGCTGCCGCCTGCACGGCAGCGCATGCGGCGCTGGACACCGTGTCGGAGCTGTCGCCTGACTTCGCGAAGCTGGCCGATCGCATGGCCGCGCTGCACGAGTTGACGCAGCGCTTCGCCGAAGCGGCGCGGCCCGGGCAGGTGCGCTGGATCGACATCACCACGAATCAGTGTCGCCTGGTCGAGTCGCCACTCGACATCCGCGACGCCTTGCGCGAGCAGATGGCCGCGGCGCCCAAGGCGTGGATCTTTACCTCGGCCACGCTCGGCGAAGACGACCGCCTGTCGTGGTTCACCGAACCGGCCGGCCTGACCGAGGCGATGACGCTGCGGGTCGGCAGCCCGTTCGACTACGCGGCGCACGCGCGGCTGTACGTGCCCTTGTCATTTCCGAAGCCCAATGAACCCGATCACGCGGTGGCGGTGGGCCGCCTCGCAGCGCGCTGCGCGCGCACGCTGGGCGGACGCACCTTCGTGCTGACGACGACGCTGCGTGCATTGCAGGTCATCGGTGACACCCTGCGCGCCGATTTCGAATCGGCCGGCGACGAGATGGCGGTGTTGATCCAGGGTCAGTTGCCCAAGCGCCAGCTGATGCAGATGTTCCTGGCGCAGCCGCGCTCGGTGCTGGTCGGCTCACAGACCTTCTGGGAAGGCATCGACGTGCCGGGTGATGCGCTGCAGTGCGTGCTGATCGACAAGCTGCCGTTTCCACCGCCGAACGATCCGCTGGTCGAGGCGCGCGTCAAGCGCCTGGAGGGCGAGGGCCGCAATGCGTTCAGCGACTACTTCGTGGCGGAAGCGGCGGTGTCGTTGAAGCAGGGCGCCGGGCGCTTGATCCGCAGCGAGACCGATCGCGGCCTGCTGGTGGTCTGTGATCCGCGCCTGACGGCCATGAGCTACGGCAAGCGGCTTCTTCAGGCGCTGCCGGTGATGCCTCGCGTTGATGGTGAAGCTGAGGCGATGGCCTGGCTGGCGATGCTGGCGGCCGATCGGTGAACCGCAGCCGCCATCGGTGATTTAGCTGCTGATCACCACAGCTGCCACCACGGTTTGTCGAGGTAGTTGATGCCGTCACCGGTCAGCAAGGCGCTCTTCGGGTAGTTGGTCCGCAGCACCCGTTCAGCGTCGTCGCGCAGTTTCTCCAGGCCCAGCTTGTCGTAGCTGCGCGCCAGGATGGACAGCGCTTCCTCGACCGCGGGGGAGTTCTGGAACTCCAGGATCGCAGCCTGCGCCCGGTTGGCGGCGGCCACATAGGCGCCACGACGGTAGTAATAACGGGCCACGTGGACTTCGTACTGGGCCAGCGTGTTGATGATGTAGCCCATGCGCTCCTGCGCATCGACGGCATATTTGGAGTTCGGGAACCGATCCCTCAGTTGCTTGAACGACTCATACGAATCACGAGCCGCCTGCTGGTCACGTTCGGACAGATCCTGCCGGGACAGTTTGCCCAGGAAGCCGAGGTTGTCGTTGAAGTTGATCAAGGCCCGCAGGTAGACCGCGTAGTCGATCGCCGGACTGATCGGGTTCAACTTGATGAAGCGGTCGATCGTGGACAGCGCATCGGCTTTGTCGCCGGCCTGGTACAGCAGGTAGGCGCGCTCAAGTTGTGCCTGCTGAGCCAGCACCGTGCCGGCGCCCTTGCCCTCCAGGCGCTCGTACATCTTGGCGGCTCGGTCGAAGTTGCCATTGGCTTGTTCCTCGCGAGCCTGTTCGTACAATTTATCGGCGGGCAGGTTGTCACTCGGATCCTTCGACGGCGCGCTGGAGCAACCCGCAGCGGCGAGGATCACGGCAATGCACGCGATCAACCCGCAGGCACCGCGCAGATCGTGGCGCAAAGAGTTCATGATCGACGGTCCACGCAGCATCCCGACACCCCTGAAAAATGAAGCGGAAGTATACGGTCGGGCCTGAAAGCGACGTCTTGCCGACGCTGTCGGAAGCACCGTTGTCGGCCGGGGGCGAGGAGACCGCCGACGCGTCGATCGACGAAGCCGCCGAGCGGCGTGAATCGACAGTGGCCGCGGTGCTGCATGGTTCGCGGCTGGACAAGGCGGTGGTGGCGATGGCGGGTGAGTTTTCGCGCAACCATCTGCAGTCACTGATCGAGGCCGGTCACGTGTGGGTCGATGGCTTGCTGCAGGTGTCTGCATCGCGCAAGGTGCTGGCGGGCCAGCGCGTCGCCATCGAGTTGATTCCGACGCAGGAATGTCAGGCGTTTCGGCCGGAGGCGATGAGGCTTGCCGTCGTCTACGAGGACAACGATGTGATCGTCATCGACAAGCCGGCCGGCCTGGTCGTGCATCCGGCGCCCGGCAACTGGTCCGGGACGCTGCTCAACGGTCTGCTGGCCCACCATGCGGCCGCTGCCACCTTGCCGCGTGCGGGCATCGTGCACCGGCTGGACAAGGACACCTCGGGGCTGATGGTCGTCGGCAAGACGCTGGTGGCGGTGACGGCGCTGGTGCGCCAGATCGCAGCGCGCGACGTTCACCGGATCTATCTGGCGGTGTGCCACGGGCACTTTGAGCACAAGACCTTGCGCATCGCTGCACCGATCGGTCGCGACCCCCGGTCACGCGTGCGCATGGCGGTTGTGCCCGCTGGCGGCCGTGAGGCCCGCACCGACGTGGAAAGGCTCGCGGTGCGCGACGACACCGCCGGTGGAGCCCTGAGTGCAGTGCGCTGCACGCTGCACACTGGGCGCACCCACCAGATTCGGGTGCACCTGGCATCGGTCGGGCATCCGTTGCTGGCGGACCTCACCTATGGCGGGCGTGCGGCCCATGGCCTCGCTCGCCAGGCCTTGCATGCCACGCGGCTGGGTTTCGATCACCCCGTGAGCGGCCGTGCCATGGCATTCGAATCGGCGTCGCCGGCCGATTTCGCCGCGCTGTGGCAACTTCTGATGGAGGCGCGCTGATGCGCAGTTCCTCCGGTACACTCCGTGCCGATCTGTCGTAAAGAAAGAGCTTGGCCCTGGTGGCCAGCGACCAGACTGACGCTGATGTGACTGCTGCCTACGCGAGAGTTTCTCCCCGAGCAGCACATCACCGCACCGCCGCCGTGTCATGGCGCCACCCTGATGCAGGGCCTGCGCCTCGAGTCGGCTGACGATTACAGAGCCTGAACATCCACCGGTCGAGGCCGGTCGAGGACCATCACGATAGTCATGAACACACAGGATGCGAAGCGCGTCCTTCAAACCGCACTGATTTGCGCCCGCGAGCCGCTGTCGATCCGTGACATGCGGACCTTGTTCGCCGATGAGATCGATCCCGACACCGTTCGCGGACTGCTCGATGAACTGGTGCGCGATTGGGACGGCGAGGGTGTCGAGCTGGTGGCGGTGTCCACGGGCTGGCGCTTTCAGAGCCGCCCGGACATGCGCGAATTTCTCGATCGGCTGCATCCGGAAAAGCCGCCCAAGTATTCCCGCGCGGTGATGGAAACGCTGGCCATCATCGCGTACCGACAACCGGTCACCCGCGGCGACATCGAAGACATTCGCGGCGTGACCGTGGCAACGCAGATCATCAAGCAGCTCGAAGACCGTGGATGGATCGAGGCGATCGGATACCGTGAAACGCCGGGTCGTCCCGCGCTGCTGGCGACCACCCGGCAGTTCCTCGACGATCTCGGTCTGGCCAGTCTGCAGCAGCTGCCCATGATGCCCGAGGGACCCTCGTTGCAAAGCTCTTTCGACGATTTGCTGGCCGTGACTCAGGTGGATGACTCCACCCCGGCCTTGGATCTTTCACCTCACCCAGCGGCGGATGCCGTACCCATGGAACGTCCGAATGAATCCCAATCCTGACCACGCTGCCGACAGCGACCGTGAACCCAACCCTGCTGAGGTTCCCGAGCAGACGCCAGAGGCCGTCGACAAGCCGGTGCGTCGCAAGCGCGCGGTGAAGGTCGCGGCGCCCTCCGAGCCCGGAGCCTCAGATGCAGCGCCGGCGGTGGCAGACGTTGTGGTCACTGAGGCCGTCGAGGCGTCCGCTGACCCCGCCGCAACCGAGGCACCGTCCCAGCCTGAAGGCGCTGACGGTGCCGAAATGGCATCCGCTGCCGACGAGGTGAGCGGCAACGATCCGCTGCGCAAGGGGCGTCGCCAACGGCGACGCGGCCCGAGCACAGACGAGGCGGTGGCTTTTGGATCAGATTCGGCGCCCGATGCAAATCTGCCCGACGGCGACGGCGACGAGCCTGCCGCGATCGAAGCCAGCGGTCCGCCGGTGATTCCCGCCGACGTGGGCGAGGTGTTCGCGCAGGTGTTGTCGGGCGAGTTCGATGTCGAACCGCCGGCTGACGAGCCCGCTGCGCCGCCGAAGCGCGTGTTGCGCCCCGAGCCCGAAGCGCCGAAGCTGCACAAGGTGCTGGCGCAATCGGGCATCGGTTCGCGGCGCGACATGGAGCAGGCCATCGTCGACGGTCTGGTCGAGGTCAACGGCCAGCTGGCGCACACCGGTCAGCGCATTTCGTTCGGCGACCAGATCAAGCTCAACGGCAAGCCGGTGCGGGTGCGCATCATCCCGCCGCCGCCGCGCATCATTGCGTACCACAAGCCCACGGGCGAAGTGGTGACCAACGACGACCCCGAACACCGGCCGACGGTGTTCCGCAGGCTGCCGCGTCTGCCTCACGGCAAGTGGCAAGCGGTCGGTCGCCTCGACATCAACACCGAAGGCCTGCTGCTGTTCACCAACTCCGGTGAACTCGCGAACCAGCTGATGCACCCACGCTTCGGCGTCGAGCGTGAATACGCGGTGCGCGTGCTGGGCACTTTGACGCCGGAAGACAAGGCGCGTCTGCTCGAAGGCGTGGATGTCGAAGGCCAGAAGGCCAGCTTCCGGTCGATCGAAGAGGGCGGTGGCGACGGGGCCAATCATTGGTACCGCGTCGTCATCACCGAAGGCCGCAACCGCGAGGTGCGAAAACTGTTCGATGCGGTCGACCTGACCGTCAACCGGCTGATCCGCATCCGCTACGGTTGCATCGTGTTGCCGCGCGGGCTCAAGCGCGGGGTCTGGGTGGATCTGGAAGACTCTGACATCCGCGCGATCCGCCGGCTGGCCGGTGGCGAAGCCGAAGGCGGGCCGCATGAGCCACGCCCGAGCGGGCGCGATGCGCAGCAAGCCCGCCCGCCACGCGGTCGCGACAAGCCCCAAAAAGCGGAGCGCCGCGATGGCCGCCCGCCGCGGCCCGACGTGCCCAACCGCGATCGGCCGCTCGGCGAAGGCCGTGGCCCGCGTCCACCGCAAGCGGAAGCGCCGTTGCGCACCGAGCGCTCGACCGAAGAGCGACCGCCGCGTGACGATGACCTCGATGACGACTTCGACCCGTCGCGCATTCCCAACCCGCTGGAGCAGACCTTCGACAAGCGCTTCGTGCAGAACCCGCGCACGCCGGCCGGCGGGCGCAACTTCCGCACCGGCGGTGGCGGCTTCGGCGCCGGCGGCAGCGCGCCACCGGCACCGCGCAAAGGCGACGGGCCACGGCAGCCTGATCCGATGCAGACCTCGGTCGGCTACATCGGCGGCGATGCGTTCCACCGCAAGAACGCGCGCGGCGGTGGCGGGCAGGGTGGCAACGGCGGTGGCAGCAGCGGCGGTGGACGCGGCGGCGGCAACCGTGGCGGTGGCGGCTATGGCGGTAACGGTGGCGGTGGCGGCGGCGGCGGCGGCGGAAATGCCGGCGGCGGTGGGCGTCGCGGGCGCTGATTCCGCACCCGCCCACAGTAGAATCCAAGGCTTTGTCTTGCCGTATCTCTCTCAGGAATAAATGCCATGGCCATTGAACGCACGCTCTCCATCATCAAGCCCGACGCGGTTGCCAAGAACGTCATCGGACAAATCTACAGCCGGTTCGAAAACGCCGGCTTGAAGGTGATCGCGGCGCGCATGGCGCATCTGTCGCGCGGCGAGGCCGAGGCCTTCTACGCCGTGCACAAGGCGCGGCCGTTCTTTAAAGACCTGGTCGATTTCATGATCTCCGGTCCGGTGATGATCCAAGCGCTCGAAGGCGAAGGCGCCGTCATGAAGAATCGCGACCTGATGGGCGCGACCGATCCGAAGAAGGCCGAGAAAGGCACGATCCGCGCTGACTTTGCCGACAGCATCGACGCAAATGCGGTGCACGGTTCGGATGCCGCAGACACCGCGGCCGCCGAGATCGCCTTCTTCTTCCCCGGCGCGCAGGTCTACAGCCGCTGATGTGTGGTCGTTGACCTCCGGCCGCTGACGCCACCGCATCGGTCACCCGAACCCACCATGACCGCCGTCAACCTGCTCGACTTCGATCTGGCTGGCCTGGCGGCGTACTGCGAAGGCCTGGGCGAAAAGCGCTTCCGCGCGACGCAGCTGTTCCGCTGGCTGCACCAGCGCGGTGTGTCTGACTGCACGCAGATGTCGGACTTGGCCAAATCCTTTCGCGACAAGCTCAGCGCTGCCTGCGAGGTCCGGGTGCCTGCCGTGCTCAGCGAGCAGGCCTCTGCCGATGGCACCATCAAATGGCTGTTCGATGTCGGTGGTGGCGATGCGGTCGAGACGGTGTTCATCCCGGAAGACGATCGCGGCACCTTGTGCGTGTCGTCGCAAGCCGGGTGCGCGGTCGGTTGCCGCTTCTGCTCGACCGGCCACCAGGGCTTCAGTCGCAACCTCAGCACGGCCGAGATCATCGGCCAGCTCTGGTTCGCTGAGCATCACCTTCGCCGCCGCCTGCCCCTGCCCGAGGGCACCCGCGCGATCACCAACGTGGTGATGATGGGCATGGGCGAGCCGTTGCAGAACTACGCAGCACTGCTGCCTGCACTGCGGGTGATGCTCGATGACCATGCCTATGGCCTGTCGAGGCGGCGCGTCACGGTGTCGACTTCCGGTGTCGTGCCGATGATCGACCGGCTGCGTGACGATTGCCCGGTGGCCCTCGCCGTGTCGCTGCATGCACCCAGCGATGCGCTGCGCGACGACCTGGTGCCGTTGAACCGAAAGTACCCGCTGGCCGAGCTGCTGGCTGCCTGCGACCGGTACCTCGCAGCCGCCCCCCGCGACTTCATCACCTTCGAATACTGCATGCTCGACGGCGTCAACGACAGCGCGACGCATGCGACTCAATTGGTCGATCTGGTGCAAGGCCGTGGCGTTCGCGCCAAGTCGGTGGCTTGCAAGGTCAACCTGATCCCGTTCAATCCGTTTCCAGCGTCCGGGCTCCTCTGCAGCCCGCGGGAGCGCGTCAAGGCCTTCGCCAACGTGCTGCAGGAGGCGGGCATCGTGACCACGATCCGCAAGACCCGCGGCAGCGACATCGATGCCGCTTGTGGCCAGCTGGCCGGTGAGGTGCAGGACCGCACCCGCGTCGCCGAGCGGCGCCTCGGCCGCGCGGCGATCCCTATCGTGCCGCTTGATCTGCGGTCAGCAGCCACCCTGGCGACACGGTCCCACGAAAGCCCCGCATGACGATCACCCGTACCGGCTTGGGTGGCGCCATCGCAACAACGGCGCGGCGTTCAGTGCGCGTCGGCATGGCCTCGGTTTGCGCTGCTGTGTTGCTCGCTGGCTGTGTGAGTCGACCCGACAGTCGCTACCCGGGAACGCCTCCTGCCAACACCAGTCGCAGCAGCGCTTCTACCGACACCAAAGACCGGCCCACCGCCTCAGACGAAACCGACGCCTCCCGCCGCGCCAGCGTTCGGCTGGAGCTGGCCGGGGCGTACTTCAGCCGCGGCCAGATGACGACGGCGCTCGATGAGGTCAAGAAGTCGATCGCTTCCAATCCCAATGTGGCGGCGGCGTTCAACCTGCGCGGGCTGATCTACGGCAACATCGGCGACCACCAGCTGGCCGAGGAAAGCTTCCGCCGCGCGATGCAGCTCGACCCGAAAGACGCCGACGTGATGCAGAACTTCGGCTGGTACCTGTGCCAGCGAGATCGCTACGCCGAAGCCGATGCCTTGTTCAGCCGGGCGCTGGCAGTGCCGCAGTACCAGGACAGCGCCCGCACGCTGTTGACACAGGGCGTGTGCCAGGCGCGCAGCGGCAAGACCGATGACGCCGAGAAGACCCTGGTTCGCGCTTATGCGCTGGAACCCGGCAACCCGGCGGTTGCCGTCAACCTCAGCGAAGTGCTGTACCGCAAAGGCGATGTGGAGAGGGCTCGCTTCTACATCCGCCGCGTCAATGCAGTGCCCAACTGGGTCAGCGCGCAGACCTTGTGGCTGGCTGCCCGCATCGAGAACAAGATCGGCAACGCGCAGGGGACGGCAGACTTCAGTGAGCAGCTGCGCAACCGCTTTCCGCAGTCGCCCGAGGCCACTGCCTTGGCCGAAGGGCGATTCAATGAGTGAGTCCGGCGCCCCAGGCGTGATATCGGCGACCAGCGCCTCGCCGAGTGCAGGCACCTTGCTGCGCACCGCGCGACAAGCACAAGGGCTGCACATCGCTGCGTTGGCGGCATCGATCAAGGTGTCGCAGCGCAAGCTGGAACTGCTCGAAGCCGACCGGCTGTCTGAACTGCCCGATGCGACCTTCGCGCGCGCACTGGCGCAGACGATCTGCCGCAGCCTGAAGATCGACCCCACCCCAGTACTGGCCGCCTTGCCGCAGGCGGCGGGCTACCGCCTGGACACGGTCGATGGCGGCATCAACACACCGTTTCGAGACCGCCCCGGGCGCCACGAGCCCGTTCGCTTTGCGGCGCTCGCGTCGCCTGCCGTGTGGGGCACCGCCCTGATTGCCGCGGCGGCGCTGTTGGTCCTGGTGATGCCGGCCGACTGGGCCTCGTCGATCCAGGCTTTGATCTCCGGCCCGCCACCGGCACCGCCAGCAGCGAGTGCGCCGGTGATGGCTGCGGTCGAACCCCCGCCGAGCGCCACCGCGCCTGTCGATGCTGCCGTGGTGCCAGCAGACGCTGCGTCCGCGGCGATCGGTGATGCGGCGGCCAGTGCTGCGGTGGTCGAACTCGCGGCATCGGCTGCCAGTGGCGTACCGATGCCTGCCGTCGCGGCCTTGGCGGGGGCAATGGGTTCGCTGCAGCTGAAGGCCAGCGCAGCGACCTGGGTCGAAGTGGTTGATGGCCAATCGAAGGTGCTCGTGTCGCGAATGCTGCAAAGCGGCGAAGCGCTGGTGCTCGACGGGGCTGCACCTTTCAAGCTCAAGATCGGCAATGCCGCTGGCACCGAGGTGGCGTTCCGCGGACAAGCCGTCAACCTCGCCTCGTCGACGCGCGACAACGTGGCGCGCCTCGAACTGAAATAGGAGATCAGCATGGGTGATCTGCGCGATGGAGCCCGCTGGGCTCCCGATGCCTTCGAGGCGATGGACGACTTTATCGAGCCCGCACGGCCCGCCAGCAAGCGCACCCGCCAGGCGCAGGTGCGCTGGGGCTCGCGCGTGGTGACGATCGGTGGCGCTGCGCATGTGCGCGTGCAGTCGATGACCAACACCGACACCGTCGACGTGATCGGCACCGCGATCCAGGTGAAAGAGCTCGCGATCGCCGGCTCGGAGCTGGTGCGCATCACCGTCAACACGCCGGAGGCGGCGGCGGCTGTGCCGCACATCCGCGATCAGCTCGACCGCATGGGCATCGACGTCCCGCTGGTCGGCGACTTCCACTACAACGGGCACCGATTGCTCAGCGAGCACCCGGCCTGCGCCGAAGCGCTGTCGAAGTACCGCATCAACCCCGGCAACGTGGGCAAGGGCGACAAGGGCGATCGCCAGTTCGCGCAGATGATCGAGATCGCGGCGAAGCTCGACAAGGTGGTGCGCATCGGCGTCAACTGGGGCAGCCTCGACTCCGAGCTGCTGGCGCAGATGATGGACGACAACGCGAAGCTCGCCGAGCCGCACCCGCCGCAGCAGATCATGTATCGGGCGCTGATCACCTCGGCGATCACCTCGGCGAAGCGCGCTGAAGCGCTGGGCCTCAACGGCGACCAGATCATCCTGTCGTGCAAGATGTCTGGCGTGCAGGATCTCGTCAGCGTTTACCGCGCGCTGGCCAAGCGCTGCGATTACGCGCTGCACCTGGGCCTGACCGAAGCCGGCATGGGCACCAAGGGAACGGTGGCCTCGGCCACCGCGCTGGCGCTGCTGCTGCAGGACGGCATCGGCGACACCATCCGCGTGTCGCTGACGCCGCAGCCCGGCGAATCGCGCACGCAAGAAGTGGTGATCGCGCTGGAGATCCTGCAATCGCTCGGCCTGCGCTCGTTCAACCCCAGCGTCACCGCCTGCCCCGGCTGTGGCCGCACGACCAGCACCACCTTCCAGGAGCTCGCCAAGCAGATCGACGACCATTTGCGGGCGCAGATGCCAGTGTGGCGGGCGCGCTACCCCGGCGTCGAGAAGATGAAGGTCGCGGTGATGGGCTGCATCGTCAACGGGCCCGGCGAAAGCAAGCATGCCGACATCGGCATCAGCCTGCCCGGCACCGGTGAAGCGCCTGCCGCGCCGGTGTTCATCGATGGCGTCAAGGCGCTGACGCTGCGCGGCGACAACATCGCCCAGGAGTTCCATGCGCTGGTCGAGCGCTACATCGACCAGCGCTACGGCACGGCGACCGCGTCGACGACCTGAGCCCGCCTGCGCGCGGCACTTGCCGCCTTTCTTCACTGCGGCCATCCCGTGGGCACCTCGGCGGTGTCCGTTGAATCCTTGAGAACGCCATGAGCGACACCATCCAAGCCGTCAAGGGCATGAACGACATCCTGCCGCCGGAGTCGGCGACCTGGGACTGGTTCGAGGGCCGCGTGCGCTCGCTGATGACGCGACACGGCTACGTCGGCGTGCGCACGCCGATCGTCGAGCCGACCGCGCTGTTCGTGCGCGGCCTGGGCGAAGTCACCGACATCGTCGAGAAGGAGATGTACTCCTTCGTCGATTCAATGAACGGCGATCGCCTCAGCTTGCGCCCGGAAAACACCGCCGGCGTCGTGCGCGCCGTCACTGAACATTCGCTGCTGCGCGACGGTGGCAAGCGCCTCTACTACATCGGCGCGATGTTTCGCCACGAGCGGCCGCAGAAGGGCCGTTACCGTCAGTTCCACCAGGTTGGCGCCGAGGCGCTTGGGTTCGCCGGGCCGGATGTCGATGCCGAGCTGATCCTGATGTGCCGCATGCTGTGGCGCGAGCTGGGCCTGGTCGAAGGACGCGATCTGCGACTGGAGCTGAACAGTCTGGGCCAACCCGACGAACGGCGCGCGCACCGCGAGGCCTTGATCGCCCACTTCGAAGCCCACGCCGATGTGCTCGACGAGGACGCGAAGCGCCGGCTGCACAGCAACCCGCTGCGCATCCTCGACACCAAGAACCCGGCGATGCAGGCGGTGGTGGAAGCGGCACCGCAGCTGATGTCTTTCCTCGGCCCCGATTCACTGGCGCACTTCAATGCGGTGCGTGCAGCACTCGATGCGGTCGGCCTGGCCTACCGCATCAACCCGCGGCTGGTGCGCGGCATGGACTACTACAACCTGACGGTGTTCGAGTGGGTCACCGATCGGCTCGGTTCGCAGGGCACGGTGTGCGGCGGTGGGCGCTATGACACGCTGATCGAGCAGCTCGGCGGCAAACCGGCCCCGGCCGTGGGCTGGGGGCTCGGCATCGAGCGCTTGCTGCTGCTGCTCAAGGAAGCCGGCATCGAGGCGCCGACGGTCACGCCTGATGCGTATGCGGTGGTCCCATCGCCTGAGGCGATGCCGCTCGCGCTGCGCACCGTCGATGCCTTGCGTGCCGCCGGCGTGTCGGTGCTGATGCATGCGGCCGGCCGCGATGGCCTGGGCAGCATGAAGTCGCAGTTCAAGCGGGCCGACGCCAGCGGGGCCCGTCACGCCCTGATTTTTGGCGACGACGAAGTGGCGCGTGGCGAGGTCGCCATCAAGCCTTTGCGCGACGCCAGCGCCGCGCAACGCACCCGCGTGCTGTCAGATGCTGCGCTGTGGGCGGACGAACTGCGCAACGCATAATCCAAAGCTGTTCGGAACTCACTGCAAGCATGGCCACGCATCTCGACCTCGAAGAACAAGAACAGCTTGATGCCGTCAAGCAATTCTGGAAGCGCTACGGCAATCTCGTCACGGGGCTGTTGATCGCGGTACTGCTGGCTTATGCCGCCTGGACCGGTTGGTCGTGGTGGCAGCGGGAGCAGGCGACCCAGGCCGCGGCGATGTTCGATGAACTCGACAAGGCGGCCCAGGCGGCCGATGTTGACAAGGTCGCGCGCGTGTTCGGCGACCTGAAGTCTCGCTACCCGAAAACGGCCTTTGCACAACAGGGCGGGTTGCTCGCCGCCAAAGTGCAGGCAGAGAAGGGCCAGGCCGATGCGGCGCAGGCAACGCTCGACTGGGTCAGTGCCCATGCGACCGAAACTGAATACCAGACCATTGCCAGGCTGCGCGTGGCCGGACTGCTGCTCGACAACAAGAAATACGACGAGGCCCTGAAGCAACTCGACGCGGCCACTGCGAAGGGCTTCGAGCCGTTGGTGGCCGATCGCCGCGGCGATGTGCTGATGGCCCAAGGCAAGCCCGATGACGCCAAGGCGTCCTACAGCAAGGCATGGCAGGCGATGGACGCGAGGATCGACTACCGGCGTCTGATCGAGGCCAAGCTGGCTGCGCTGGGTGCCCCTCCAACCAGCGCCACGGTGGCTGCTGATGCCACCGCCGACGCCGGAGCGGTCAAGTGAGGCGCGCCGCGGTGGTCGTCGCCGTTGGCCTCAGCGTCTTGCTGGCGTCCTGCGGCCTCCTGTCCGACAAGAATAAGCCCGAGCCCAAGGAACTGGTGCCGGTCAAGCCGACGATTGCCGGGCGAATGGTGTGGTCGTTCAGCACTGCCGATGTCGAGTTCCCGCTGTCGGTCGCGGTCAACGGCAGCACCTTCACCGTGGGGGCCTCGGATGGCTCGGTGATCGCCCTCGACGCAGCCAAGGGCCGAGAAATCTGGCGCGCGAATGCCAAGTCGGCGCTGAGCGCCGGTGTGGGCAGTGATGGCAAGTTTGCAGCGGTGGTCACGATCGAAGGTCAGATCGTCGTGTTCGAGGCCGGACGTGAACTCTGGCGGCAGTCGGCGGGCGCGCGTGTCATCACTGCGCCCTTGGTGGCCGGCGAACGCGTGTTCGTGGTCGGGCTCGACCGCAGCGTCAGCGCATTCGACGCCTTGAACGGCGCCAAGCTCTGGTCGGTGCAGCGCCCTGGTGACCCGCTGACGCTGGCGCAGGCCGGTGTGGCGATGGCGTTCAAGAACAGCTTGCTGGTCAGTCAGGGTTCCCGCCTCGCGGCATTGGACCCGGCCAACGGTGCGGTGCGCTGGGAGGTGGCGTTGGCCACGCCGCGCGGCTCCAATGAGATCGAGCGGCTGTCCGACCTGGTCGGGCCGGCGGTACGGGTCGGCGATGTTGTCTGCGTGCGTGCCTACCAGGCCAGCGTCGGTTGCGTCAATGCCGAAACCGGGCAGCTGCTGTGGACCAAAACTTTCGGCGGGCGCGGTGGGCTGGCCGCTGACCAGGCTTTCGTTTATGCAGCAGATGCCGCCGACCGCATCACCGCGTGGAAGGCCGACACCGGCGAGGTCGCCTGGACCACCGACGCCTATCTGCACCGACAACTGACCACGCCCTTCAGCCTCGGCCCGGTGCTCGTGTTCGGCGATTTCGAAGGGCAGCTGCATTTCTTGTCGGCAGACCACGGCGTGGCGCAGCTGATCTTGCCGACCGACGGCGCACCCATGGCGGCGGCACCGGTGGTGTCGGGCACCACGGTGTTGGTGGTGACCCGCGACGGCGGGCTGTTTGCCTTGCGGCCTGAATGACGCGGCTTCCCCGAGGCCCGTGTCGATGAAGCCGGTCATTGCCATCGTCGGGCGGCCGAATGTCGGCAAGTCCACGCTGTTCAACCGCATCACCAAAAGTCGCGATGCGATCGTTGCGGATTTCTCGGGGCTGACGCGCGACCGCCACTACGGCGACGGCCGCATCGGTGACCGCGAGTTCATCGTGGTCGACACCGGCGGCTTCGAGCCG
The DNA here is from genome assembly GCA_031380885.1 of Burkholderiales bacterium. Taxonomy (GTDB): domain Bacteria; phylum Pseudomonadota; class Gammaproteobacteria; order Burkholderiales; family Burkholderiaceae_C; genus PBB1. Next base: position 15,346 of record JANMXL010000070.1, read on the forward strand.
ACCTGCGACACGGGCATCGTCAAGGAGATGGCCAAGCAGACGCGCCAGGCGGTGGCCGAAGCTGATGCGGTGATCTTTGTCGTCGACATCCGTGGCGGCTTGTCGGCGCAAGACCACGACATCGCGCGCTACTTGCGCACCGTTGGCAAGACCGTGGTGCTGGCGGCTAACAAGGCTGAAGGCATGGTCGACTCGCCTTTGCTGGGCGAGTTCTACGAGCTCGGCATGGGTGAGCCGCATCCGATCTCGTCGGCGCACGGCCAGGGCATCCGCAGCCTGACCGAGGCGGCGCTGGCCAGCTTCCCGTTCGACGACGATGAAGACGCCGAGGTCGACGAGTCCAAGCCGATCCGGCTGGCCGTGGCCGGTCGGCCCAACGTCGGCAAGTCGACGCTGATCAACACCTGGCTGGGTGAAGAGCGGCTGGTCGCGTTCGACATGCCAGGCACCACCCGCGACGCGATCACTGTGCCTTTCGAGCGGAATGGTCAAAAGTACGAATTGATCGACACCGCTGGCCTGCGCCGCAAGGGCAAGGTGTTCGAGGCGATCGAGAAGTTCTCGGTGGTCAAGACGCTGCAGGCCATCGCGGATGCGAACGTCGTGCTGCTGCTGCTCGATGCCACGCAGGGCGTGACCGACCAGGACGCGCACATCGCCGGCTACATCCTCGAGAGCGGCCGCGCGGTTGTCATCGCGGTGAACAAATGGGATGCGGTCGACGACTACCAGCGGCAGCTGCTGCAACGCTCGATCGAACAGCGCCTGGCCTTCTTGAAATTTGCCCCGGTGCTGAACATCTCGGCCATCAAGCGGCAGGGTCTGGGGCCGGTGTGGAAGGCCATCGCCGATGCGCATGCCTCAGCGACACGCAAGATGTCGACGCCGGTGCTGACCCGGCTGCTGCTCGACGCCATCGAACACCAGGCGCCGCAGCGTGCCGGCATGTTCAGACCGAAACTGCGCTACGCCCATCAGGGAGGGATGAACCCGCCGATCGTCGTGGTGCACGGCAATTCGCTGGAACACGTGACCGCCGCCTACAAGCGCTTTCTTGAAGGACGCATCCGCGATCACTTCAAGCTGACCGGCACGCCGCTGCGCATCGAGATGCGCTCGGGCAAGAACCCGTTCGATGCCAAGAGCTGACGGGGATTGCCCTGACGGGTCGGTTCCGGCGGGGGCGTGTGTTAACGTTTCTTTTGACAATTCATTCAACACGGAGGATATCGTGAGCAATAAAGGTCAGCTTCTGCAAGACCCCTTCTTGAACGTGCTGCGCAAGGAGCACGTGCCAGTGTCGATCTACCTGGTCAATGGCATCAAGTTGCAGGGTCACATCGAGTCATTCGACCAATACGTCGTGTTGCTGCGCAACACCGTGACGCAGATGGTTTACAAGCACGCGATCTCGACGGTGGTGCCGGGCCGTGCCGTGAATTTCCACGCGCCAGACACTCCTGAGCCGGTGTGAGCCCGCTCAACGATCACCGCGGGGCTGTGTCTTCATTTTGAATACAGACCTTTCTGCCACGTCCGACCCGAACCCAGCGCGCGCGATCCTCGTGGGCGTGGCGATCGGCCGCGCGCCGGGCTTTGACGACACGCTCGACGAGCTGGCGCTGTTGGCCGAGTCGGCGGGCGACATCGCCGTCGCTCGTGTGATTGCACGTCGAAAATCGCCCGACCCGGCGCTGTTCATCGGCACGGGCAAGGCCGATGAAATCAAGGCGTTGGTCGAGATGCATGGCGCCGAGGTGGTGCTGTTCGACCAGGCGCTGGGCGCCGCACAGCAGCGCAATCTGGAGCGACATCTGGGGGTGGCGGTTGCCGACCGGACAATGCTGATCCTCGAAATCTTTGCTGACCGCGCACAAAGCCATGAAGGCAAGCTGCAGGTCGAACTGGCGCGGCTGCAGTACCTGTCCACCCGCCTGGTGCGCCGCTGGAGCCACCTGGAGCGCCAGCGCGGCGGCATCGGCAACCGCGGCGGTCCGGGCGAGGCGCAGATCGAGTTGGACAAGCGGATGATCGGCGAGCGCATCAAGTCAGTGAAGGAGCGGCTGGAAAAGGTCAAGCGCCAGCGCAACACCCAGCGCAAGTCGCGCGAGCGCAGCGAGACCTTCCGCGTGTCATTGGTTGGCTACACCAATGCCGGCAAATCGACGCTGTTCAACAAGCTGGTGAAAGCGCGTGCCTACGCCGCGGATCAGCTTTTCGCGACGCTGGACACCACCACGCGGCAGATGTACTTGGAGGAGGCGGGCCGCAATGTGTCGCTCTCCGACACCGTGGGCTTCATCCGCGACCTGCCACACAAACTGGTGGACGCCTTTGAGGCCACGCTGCAGGAGGCCGCACAGGCCGATCTGCTGCTGCATGTGGTCGATGCCGCGAGCCCGAACCGCGACGAGCAGCGCTTCGAAGTCGAGCGGGTGCTGGCCAGCATCGGTGCGGCCCAGGTGCCGCAGATTTTGGTGTTCAACAAGGCTGATCTGCTCGATCAACACCAGTCGCCGCACACCGAGGTCGATGCGATCGTGTTCGACGACGGGCGCCTGGTGCCGCGCGTGTTCATCAGCGCCGAGCAGGGCTCGGGCCTGGAGGCGCTGCGGCACCTGATCGCCGGGTTTGCCACCGGCGCTGCTGCAGCCACCTTGAATTCAGTCGACAGCGTGCCGACATCCGCCCCTGAAGTCGACGACAGCGATGCATCGCCGCTCCCAGAATCCACCGGAACTTTTCCCCTCCACGCATGAAGATCAGTCGTCCTACCGAAGTCCCGGGCCGTCACGTTTTGCCCTGGCGTGCCCTGCTGCACAGCGCGAAGGCGCTGTGCAGCAGTGTGGTTGCCCGCCTGGTGGCACTGCTGCCCGCGTGGCACCGCGCATCGCCGTCCGGTGTGTCGGGCCCATATCTGAACAAGGGCGATGGCCCACCCGATCTCGACGAACTGTGGCGGGACTTCAACAAGAAGCTCAGCGGCCTGTTCGGCGGAAAGAGCGGTGGCTCACGCACGCCGAGCCCGGGCGATGGGGGCAACTTCCAACCCGACATGAAAAGCGCCGGCATCGGTATCGGCCTGGTTGCCGGGGTGGCCGCCTTGTTGTGGCTGGGCAGCGGTTTTTTCATCGTGCAGGAAGGTCAGCAGGCGGTCGTGACCTCGTTCGGCAAATACAGCCGCACGGCAGACGCCGGTTTCCAGTGGCGCATGCCGTTCCCATTTCAGGCCCACGAGACGGTGCCTGTGACCCAGTTGCGTTCGATCGAGGTGGGTCGAAACGCGGTGGTGCAATCGACCGGGCTGCGTGATTCGTCCATGCTCACGCAGGACGAGAACATTGTCGACATCCGTTTCACCGTTCAGTACCGCCTCAAAGACTCCCGCGCCTACCTGTTCGAGAACCGCAACCCCGACGACGCCGTCGTGCAGGCAGCGGAATCGGCGGTGCGCGAGATCGTCGGCAAGAGCACGATGGACTCGGTGCTCTACGAACAGCGTGACGCGATTGCCAACGAGTTGGTCAAATCGATTCAAACGCAGACTGACCGGCTCAACACCGGCATCCTGGTCGTCAATGTCAATGTGCAGAACGTGCAGGCGCCCGAGCAGGTGCAGGCCGCGTTCGACGATGCCTTCAAAGCCGGTGCCGACCGCGAGCGCTTGAAGAACGAAGGTCAGGCCTATGCCAACGATGTGATTCCGAAGGCGCAGGGCACCGCCGCGCGCCTGCGCGAGGAATCCGAGGGTTACAAGTCGCGCGTCGTCGCGCAGGCCGAGGGTGACGCACAGCGCTTCTCGAGCGTTTTGATCGAATACAAGAAAGCGCCTGCCGTAACTCGCGACCGGCTTTACATCGACACCATGAAAGAGGTTTACTCCAACGTCAGCAAGGTCTATGTCGACAGCCGAAACAACTCGAATTTGTTGTACCTGCCGCTCGACAAGCTGATCCAGCAAACGGGCGCCGCCTCGGCGCCCACCATAGGCGCTGCCATGGCGACGGCCGATGCCAACGCGGCGGCCCCGACGGCACCTGGCTCACCCGACGTGCGCTCGCGCGACGGTCAACGCGGTCGCGAGCGCGACGGCCGCTGAACCTGGACGGAATCCACCATGAATCGCATCGGTATTTATGTCGTCGGCGCATTGGTCGCGCTGCTCATCGCGTTCTCTACGTTGTTCATCGTCGATCAGCGGCAGTTCGCGGTGATCTACGCGCTCGGTGAAATCAAGGAAGTCGTCACCGAGCCTGGGCTGAAGTTCAAGCTGCCTCCACCGTTCCAGAACGTCGTGTTCCTCGACCGGCGCACGCAGACGCTCGACAGCCCTGAAACCCGGCCGATCTTCACTGCCGAGAAGAAGAGCCTGGTGATCGACTGGCTGGTCAAGTGGCGGGTGACGGATGCGCGCCAGTTCATCCGCAACAACGGCGTCGACATGCGCAATGTCGAAAGCCGCCTGAGCCCGATCGTGCAGGCCGCCTTCAACGAGGAGGTCACCAAGCGCACGGTGCAGGCGATGCTGGCCACCGATCGCGACCGGGTGATGCAGGGCGTGCGCACCCGGCTGATCGAGGAAGCCAAATCGTTCGGCATCGACATCGTCGATGTGCGCATCAAGCGCGTTGATTTCTCGGCGAACATCACCGACTCGGTGTATCGCCGCATGGAGTCCGAACGCAAGCGCGTCGCGAATGAATTGCGATCGACCGGTGCCGCCGAGGCCGAGAAAATCCGCGCCGATGCCGATCGACAGCGCGAGGTGATCGTCGCCGAGGCCTACCGCGACGCGCAGAAGGTCAAAGGCGAGGGCGACGCCAAGGCGTCAACGCTGTATGCCGATGCCTTCGGCCGTGACCCGCAGTTCGCACAGTTCTATCGCAGCCTCGAAGCCTACCGAACCAGCTTTCGCAGCAAGAACGATGTGATGGTGCTCGATCCGTCGAGCGAGTTCTTCGATGCGATGCGCGGTAACGTCGGCGGCTCCCCGTCCGGCAGGAAGTGATCGGCGTCAGCGATCCCTGGAACGCGCTGCTGCTGGCGTTCGGCATGCTGCTGCTGCTCGAAGGGCTGTTGCCCTTCCTGAGCCCTCGACAGTGGAGGGCGTTGTTTGAACAGGCTGCGAAGCTGACCGACGGGCAGTTGCGATTTCTGGGGCTGACCGCACTCGTGATCGGTTGCGGGATTCTGTTCCTCGCCCTCGACTGAGGCCACTTCGGCGGCACTCGTTGCGGCAGCGGGTCACACGGCCCGCCTACAATCTATGTTTTAACAGCGGGTGGTTTTACATGGTGTCTGCTTGGCTGTTGCCGGAGCACATCGCTGACGTCCTGCCTGCCCAGGCACGGCAGGTCGAGCGCATGCGTCGCACCTTGCTCGATGTGGCCGGTGCTTACGGATACGAGCTGGTGATTCCGCCGTTGGTCGAGCACCTGGAGTCGCTGTTGAGCGGCACCGGACGCGAGCTCGATCTGCGCACCTTCAAGCTGGTTGATCAGCTCAGCGGTCGCACGGTCGGCATGCGGGCCGACAGCACGCCTCAGGTCGCGCGCATCGACGCGCACCTGCTTAATCGCGAGGGCGTGACCCGCTTGTGTTATTGCGGCCCGCTGCTGCACACCTTGCCTTCAGGCCTGCATGGCACGCGTGAACCGTTGCAGTTCGGCGCGGAGATCTTCGGTCATGCCGGCTTGGAAGCCGACCTGGAAGTCATCGATCTGGCGCTCGACTGCGCGAAGGCCGTGGGCCTGCAGTCGCCGACACTCGACATGAGCGATGCGCGCATCGTGCGTGGCTTGCTGGCGGGCGCACCCATCGACGCGGCGCACATCCATGCGGTGGTCGATGCGTTGGCAGCCAAGGACGGTGCCGAGCTGGGCCGCTTGTCGATCGGCCTCACACCAGAGATTCGCGCCGGCCTGCAGTGGCTGCTGCGCCTCTACGGCGATGACGAGGTGCTGACGCTGGCCGAACAGAACCTGCCCAAGCGCTCGACGATCGCTGCAGCATTGCGCGATCTGCGCCTGCTCAGTCGGCATGTCCGCGAGGCCTATCCCGACGTGCGCGTCGGGTTCGACCTGGCCGATGTCGGCGGCTACGCCTACTACAGCGGCGCGCGCTTCGCGGTGTACGCGCCCGGATCGTGCGACGCACTGCTGCGCGGCGGGCGCTACGACGAGGTGGGGGCGGTGTTCGGTCGCAGCCGTCCGGCGGTCGGCTTCAGCGTGGTCGACCTGAAAGAGCTCGCCGAGCAGGCCCCGGTCGGCAAGCCGTGCGCCGCCATTCGTGCGCCGTGGGCGGAAGAGCCTACTTTGCGTGCAGCCGTTCGCCGACTGCGTCAGCAAGGCGAGTCGGTCATCTGCTTGCTGCCTGGCCACGCCATCGAAGGCGAGGGCTTCGAATGCGACCGGGATCTGGTGTTGCAAGGCGGCGACTGGATCGTGCGAACCTTATGAGTGGTTGTGCGGCCGGCGTGACCGTGCCGTTTTCTTTTTCTGGACTTTCAAGACATGCGTGAATCTCAAGCCGGTGCGTCCGGACGCAACGTGGTCGTCATCGGCACCCAGTGGGGCGATGAAGGCAAGGGCAAGGTCGTCGACTGGCTGACCGATCATGCACAAGGCGTGGTGCGCTTCCAGGGCGGCCACAACGCCGGGCACACACTGGTCATCAAGGGCGTGAAGACAGCCTTGCAGCTGATCCCGTCGGGCATCATGCGCGATGGTGTGGCCTGCTACATCGGCAATGGTGTGGTGGTCGACCCGTCACATCTGCTGCTCGAAATCGAGCGGCTGGAGGCGATGGGGCTCGAGGTGCGCTCGCGCCTTTTCATCAGCGAATCGTGTCCGCTGATCCTGCCCTTCCACGTCGAGGTCGACAAGGCGCGCGAAGCGCTGCGCGAGACCAGCGGCGCGGGCAAGATCGGCACCACCGGCAAGGGCATCGGCCCGGCCTACGAAGACAAGGTGGCGCGCCGCGCGCTGCGCGTGCAAGACCTGAAGCACCCGGAACGCTTCGCGAAGAAGCTGCACGAGTTGCTCGACCTGCACAACGTCGCGCTGTCGGGCTACCTGAAGTCGAAGCCGCTGGAATTCCAACCCATCTACGACCTGGCGATGTCACTCGCCGAGCAGCTCAAGCCGATGATGGCTGACGTCGGTTATGCGCTGCACACCGCTCACGCGGCTGGCGCCAACCTGCTGTTTGAAGGTGCGCAAGGCTCGCTGCTCGACATCGATCACGGCACCTATCCATATGTGACGTCCAGCAACTGCGTGGCCGGCAATGCGTCGGCCGGCGCCGGTGTCGGGCCGAACCAGCTGCACTACGTCCTCGGCATCACCAAGGCCTACACGACGCGGGTGGGCAGCGGGCCGTTCCCGACGGAGCTGCCGATGGACGTGCCTGGCACCGTCGGCCACCACCTGTCCACCGTCGGCCAGGAGCGCGGCACGGTGACCGGTCGACCCCGTCGCTGCGGCTGGCTGGACGCCGCGGCGCTGAAGCGCTCGATCATCATCAACGGCGTGTCCGGTCTGTGCATCACCAAGCTCGATGTGCTCGACGGTCTGACTGAGATCAAGGTCTGTGTCGGCTACGACCTGCACGGAAAGCGCATCGACATCCTGCCGCTCGACGCCGACGACATCACCGATTGCGTGCCGATCTATGACACCTTCGCGGGCTGGACGGAAACCACCGCGGGCGTCACCCAGTGGGACGCCTTGCCGCTGAATGCCCGCCGCTACTTGGAGCGCGTGCAGGCCTTCATCGGCGCGCCGATCGACATGGTGTCCACCGGCCCCGACCGTGACCACACCATCTTGCTGCGTCACCCTTACCAGACGCCATCGTCATGACCCTGCGACACGCTGCTTGCCACCTCTCGGAGTCCGCATGCTGACCGACGATGGCAAGCACCTCTACGTCTCCTGGGGCGAGTACCACATGCTGATCGAGCGGCTGGCGCTGAAGATCCATGCGTCGGGCTGGGAGTTCGATCAGATCCTGTGTCTCGCGCGTGGCGGCATGCGGCCGGGCGACGTGCTGTCGCGGGTGTTCGACAAGCCGCTCGGCATCATGTCGACCAGTTCGTACCGTGATGGCGATGGCACGCTGCAAGGTCGGCTCGACATGGCGACCTACATCACGCTGCCGCACGGTGAATTGGGGGGGCGGGTGCTGCTGGTCGATGACTTGGCAGACACCGGTGTGACGCTGCGGGCGGTGGTCGATCGGCTGCGAGGCATGCCGTCGATCAGCGAATTGCGATCGGCGGTCATCTGGACCAAGGGCATCTCGTCGTATGTGCCCGACTACCACGTCGAACTGCTGCCCACGAGCCCGTGGATCCATCAACCGTTCGAGGAATACGACGGCATGCGGCCCGACAGGCTCGCGAAGAAATTCGCGATCTGAACCGCGGCCTGCGCGCCGCACCATGCGCACTGCCAGTCATTCGGCAGTGCATTCGAAACCCGAAAACAAAGAAGCCAGCACATGTGCTGGCTTCGATATATTTGGTGCCCAGGAGAGGACTCGAACCTCCACGGAGTTACCCGCTAGTACCTGAAACTAGTGCGTCTACCAATTCCGCCACCTGGGCATTCAGGAAGCCTGAGATCATATCATCGACAAGACAACAAACCAACCCCCAACTCCCATCGGCGCTGACCTCATGAGCGAGGTCGAAGGCACTGTGCAGGGACACCGCGACGGACACGGCTTCGTGGTCCGCGACGATCGCCAAGCCGATCTCTACCTCTCTCAACAGGAAATGCGCGCGGTGCTGCACCGCGACCGGGTCAAGGCACGCATCGTGCGCTTCGACCGCAAGGGACGCCCGGAAGGCCGCGTGCTCGACATCATCGAGCGCAAGAAGGCGCCGATCATCGGCCGCCTGCTGCACGAAAGCGGCGTCTGGCTGGTGGCCCCCGAAGACAAGCGCTACGGGCAGGACATCCTGATCCCGAAGAACGCCGTCGCCAATGCGACCGCAGGACAGGTCGTGGCGATCGAGCTGACCGAGCCGCCATCGATGTACTCGCAGCCGGTGGGCCGCGTCACCGAGGTACTCGGCGAGATCGATGACCCGGGCATGGAAATCGAGATCGCGGTACGCAAGTACGAAGTGCCGCACCGCTTCTCACCGGAAACCCTGGCGCAGGCGGCGGCCCTGCCCGACAAGATTCGCCCAGTCGATCGCAAGAGTCGCATCGACCTGACCGATGTCGCGCTGGTCACGATCGACGGCGAAGACGCGCGCGACTTCGACGATGCGGTGTATTGCGAGCCGGCCGTTGTTGGCAAGAGCGCTGGCCGCAGCAAGGCGCCGAATGGCTGGCGCCTGCTGGTGGCGATCGCCGACGTCAGCCATTACGTGAAGCCGGGCGAGCCACTCGACAACGATGCGTATGAGCGCGCCACGTCGGTGTATTTCCCACGCCGCGTGATCCCGATGCTGCCGGAGAAGCTGTCGAATGGCCTGTGTTCGCTGAACCCGAACGAAGACCGGCTGGCGATGGTCTGCGACATGCTGATCACCGCAGCAGGTGAGATCCATGCATACCAGTTCTTCCCCGCCATCATCAATTCACACGCACGCTTCACCTACAACGAAGTCGCGGCGATCCTCGGCAACACCCGTGGCCCAGAAGCGGCGCGACGCAAGGACTTGGTCGATGACTTGCTGAACCTCAACGAGGTCTACCGCGCGCTGGTGAAGGAACGCGGCAAGCGTGGCGCGATCGACTTCGAAACCACCGAGACGCAGATCGTCTGCGACGACAACGGGCGCATCGAGAAGATCATCCCGCGCACCCGCAACGAGGCGCACAAGCTGATCGAAGAAGCGATGCTGGCCGCCAATGTCTGCGCCGCCGACTTCATCGCCGGCGCCAAGCACCCGTCGCTGTACCGCGTGCACGAAGGCCCCACGCCCGAGAAGAAGACGCTTCTGCAGAACTACCTGAAGGCGCTCGGCCTGGGCCTGTCGATCAGCGACGACCCGAAGCCGCGCGAGTACCAGTTGATTGCCGCCGCCACCAAAGACCGCATCGACGCCGAGCAGATTCATTCGATGCTGCTGCGCTCGATGCAGCAGGCGATCTACACCGCGACCAACAGCGGCCACTTCGGGCTGGCCTACGAGGCCTACACGCACTTCACCAGCCCGATCCGGCGCTACCCCGACCTGCTGGTCCACCGCGTCATCAAGGCCATCCTGGGCAGCAAGCGCTACTTGCTCAGCAAGGGCATGGTCGAGTCGATGCCGCCAGCGCGCAGCATGGCCAAACCCTCCAAGCAGGCCAAGACCGTGAATCCGGCCAAGCCCGTGACGCTGACCGCCGAGGGGGAGGTGTGGGAAGTCGCCGGTGCGCATTGCAGCGCCAACGAACGCCGCGCCGACGAGGCCTCGCGCGATGTCGAAGCCTGGCTGAAATGCCGCTACATGCGCGAGCACCTGGGTGAGGAATACAGCGGCCGCGTGAGTGCTGCCACCAGCTTCGGCCTGTTCGTGCAGCTCGACGGCCTGTACGTCGAAGGGCTGGTCCACATCACCGAACTCGGCGGCGAGTACTACCGCTTCGACGAGGTCAAGCAGGAGCTGCGTGGCGAGCGCTCCGGCGTGCGCTATGCCGTCGGGTCGCGGGTGCGGGTGCAGGTCAGCCGCGTCGACCTCGATGGCCGCAAGATCGACTTCCGCATGGTGCGTGATGGCGAGGAAGACGCAGCGATGGTGCGCGCGAAGCGCGAGCGCGGTGCCGACCGAAACGGCGAACGCAACGCCAGCGCGGTGGCGGAGCTGGCCAGCGTGAAGGAAACCGATCGTGCGGTGAAGGCGGCGGGCAAGCGCAAGGGTTACAGCGCCTCCGGGGCGCGCCTGAACCCGGTGCGTGCTGCCAAGACTGCGGCGCGCAAGGGGCCAGCCAAGGCAGCGAAGCGGCGCTGACAGGTCTTGGACACGCCGCGCTGCTCAGCGCGGCGAGCGGCCGCAGCGCAGATCGTGCTGCAGCCGTTGAATCAGCTCGCTCGCGAGCAAGGCGCCGGGCTGCAGCGGGTCAGCCGCGGCGCCGTGATCGGCGACCGCCTGGGATGCGGTGGCGAAGGCCAGCGTCAGCTCATCGGCGTTGTGCTGCCCGGCCTGCGCCCACCGCCCGCCGAGCCAGCCGGCCAGCACATCGCCGGTACCGCCACTGGCGAGTGAGCCGTTGCCGGTGCCATTGAGGTGCGGCACCTGAGCTGGCGCCGCAGTGATGCTGCCCGATCCTTTCAGCACGACGACGCAGCCGGTGAGGTCGGTCAGCGCCCGTGCTACAGCCAGCCGATCGGCCTGCACCGTGGCGGTGTCACAGCCCAGCAGCCGGGCCGCTTCCAAAGGGTGCGGTGTCAGCACGGTGGCCAGCGAGCGCTTGGCGCGGGCCCGAAGTTGCGTCATCAGTTGCGGGTCGGCGGCCAGCGCATTCAGCGCATCGGCGTCGAGCACCAGCCGGCCGGCGAGGCTCAGCAGCCGTGGCAGGCGATCGCGCACTGCATCGCCCCCACCGCAGCCGCAGACCACGGTGGCTGCCGCCAGCACCGAGGCATTCGATTGCGACCAGCCGCTGCGCATCATCAGCTCGGGGTGCAGCGCATCGACGCCGAAGGATTCAGCAGAAATGCCATGCAGCCATTCGACGAAAACACGGCCTGCACCAGCGGCCTGCGCAGCCCGCGCGGCCAGCAAGGCAGCGCCGGCCATGCCCGCCGCGCCACCCACCACCGCCACGTCCCCGAAGCTGCCCTTGTGGCGGGCGTGCAGGCGCAGCCCGGCAGGCTCGGGGGCGCCGGTGAACCACGCGTCGGGGGTCGATTCGTCGTCCAGCACACCGAGTGCGTCGAACCAGATGTCGCCGGCCTGATCGCGGCCGTCGGAGGTGAACAGGCCGGGCTTCAGCGTCAGCAGTGCCAGCGTGTGATCCGCACGAACGCAGGCCGCGCCGAGCCGGCGGCCGGTGTCGGGGTCGAGGCCGGTGGGCAGATCGATCGCGAGCACGGGGCACGCGCAGGCGTTCAGCCGCTCGATCGATTCGGCCAGCTCGCCCTCCGGTGCTCGCGCGGCACCGATGCCCAGCAGCGCATCGATCACCAGGTCGAAGCGGTCTGAAGGGGCGGGCAGACGATCGTCGATCTGCACGCCGGCCGCGATCGCGCGGTCACGTGCGGCCAGCGCGTCGGCGGGCGCGGGCCGAGCACCCACCGCCGTGCCCAGCCAGCTGAGTCGCACCTGCTTGCCTGCGGCCTGCAGGCGGGCGGCGGCTTCGAACCCGTCACCGCCGTTGTTGCCTGGCCCGGCGGCCACCCAGATGTGCTGCGCATGCGGTGCGACCGCCATCGTCAGGCGAGCCACCGCGTCGCCAGCGCGTTGCATCAGCGTGTGGGGTGGCAGCAGGCCCGCTGCGCCGCGGGTTTCGATTTGACGCGTGGCCGCCGAGCAGTGCAGGGGCCAGGTTCGGGTCGGCGCAAGGATGCGATGCATGTCAGGTCCGCCAGGGCGGTAGAACGCGAGGGTGCCGATGATGCGCCGGGACCGGCACTGCTCAGCGGAACCGGGCTATGCCCAGCGCATCGGTATCGATCTCGGGCGTGATGCCGGCGATCAGCGCCGAGAGCAGCTGCGCCGAGCCGCAAGACAGCGTCCACCCGACACTGCCATGGCCGAGGTTCAGCCACACACCATCGAGGCCGCTGCGGCCAAGTATCGGCAAGCCGTCTGGCAGCGCAGGGCTGACGCCATGCCACTGCTGTGCCTGTGCCGTGCGCGCGGCCCCGGGAAACCATTCGTCGAGGGTTCGATACAGCGGCTTCAACGCCGTCGCATCCTGAGCGCGGCTCAAGCCACCGACCCGCGCGCCACCGGACGCACGCAGCCGGTTCCCGGCGCGCACGATCGACACGCCACGCCGTGGGTCCAGCAGCACCGATGTCGGGCCGAGCTGCGGACGGATCTCGTCCAGCCGCAGCGGGGCGGTCACCGACAAGCCGGACACGCCAATCAGCGGCAGCTTCACTCCCAACGGCGCAAGCAGGCCACGCGAGGCCAGACCGGCGCACACCACCACCGCGTCGAAGGGCTCCCGCTGGGGTTGTGCACCCCGCGCCACCGTCAGTTCGGGTCGTGCCCCGGGCTGGATGGCCAGCACCTGCGCATTGAAGACGAATTGCGCGCCCTGTCGCTGGGCGTGCTGTTTGATCAGGTGGGCGAATTCGCGGCTGTTGCTCGCGCCTTCGTCGGGCAGATGCACGGCGGTGTGCAGCGCCGCCTGTGGATTCAAGCCGGGTTCCAGCGTGCGGCACTCATCGGCTGTCAGGCGCTTGTGGCGCACGCCGAGGTGGTCGAGCACCGCCAACCCGCCCTGCATGCGCTGCGAATCGGCCGCGCTGCGCGAAACCACGGTGACACCCGATGAGCGCTCGAAGTCCAAGTGCAGCGATTGGGTCAGCAAGGCCGTGCAGGCACGGCTGTAGGCGGCGAGGCGGTGCTGCCTCAGGTGCAGCTCAGGCTGCGCCGCTTCACGATTCGCACGCAGCCATTTCAGGTTCCAGTGGGCGCTGCCTGGATTCGAGCTCAGCGCGAGCGCAGCGGGCAGTCTGCCGCGCAGCGCCAATCCCAACACGCCGCCAGCCACGGCCAGCGGCGACCACGCCACGGCGCAGCCGGCCCCATCGAGCCCGGCATGCGCGAAGCTGGCCTCGGCCGCAATGCTGCCGCCCTGCTCGAACACGGTGACCTCGTGGCCCGCCGCTGCGAGCTCGTAGGCGGACGTCACACCGACGATGCCAGCGCCGATCACGGCAATGCGCATGGTCAACGCCGCGGCGCGAACGACGTGTTCGGCGCGATTGGGGTTGCTGGGACAGAAGGCAAGGCAGAAAGGGAGGCCGAATGCATGTGGGGGCTGATATAGTCGACGGGTTTTTCCGGGGCTGGGTTCAATCCCGACCGCGAACAAACACATCCGCAAATCCGGCTGCCAAAAGGTGTCACCGAGAGGCTGGAAATCTTCCAGCATCAATGGCGATTCAAGCCGGATTTTAGAATCAACCTTTGGAGTTGTTAATGACTGTAAGCATGCGTGAAATGCTGGAAGCCGGCGTCCACTTCGGACACCAGACCCGCTTCTGGAACCCCAAGATGGCCCCGTACATCTACGGCCATCGCAACAAGATCCACATCATCAACCTTGAAAAGACGCAGCCTCTTTTCAATGACGCGCTGAAGTTCCTGCGCCAGCTCGCCACCAAGCGAGGTACGGTGCTGATGGTCGGCACCAAGCGCCAGGCGCGCGAAGTGGTTGCCCTCGAGGCACAACGCGCCGGCATGCCTTACGTCGACCAGCGCTGGCTCGGCGGCATGCTGACCAACTTCAAGACGGTCAAGGGTTCGCTCAAGCGCCTGAAGGACATGCAGGCCCAGATCGAGGCCGGCACCGAAATCCGCATCAAGAAGGAAGCGCTGATGTTCCAGCGCGAACTCATCAAGCTGGAAAAAGACATCGGCGGCATCCAGGACATGAGCGCCTTGCCTGACGCCCTGTTCGTCATCGACGTCGGTTACCACAAGATCGCCATCGCCGAAGCCAACAAGCTGGGCATTCCGGTGGTCGGCGTGGTCGACTCGAACCACTCGCCGCTCGGCATCGATTACGTGATCCCCGGCAACGACGACTCGGCCAAGGCCGTGGCGTTGTACGCCAAGGCGGTGGCTGATGCGGTGCTGGAAGGCAAGGCCAATTCATCCAATGAAGTGGTCCAGGCGGTGGCCGCTGACGGTGATGAATTCGTCGAAGTCAGCGAAGCGCACTGAGCTGCTGGCCGCCTCACCGACGTGAGATCGAAAGGGGCTGTTACAGCCCCTTTTTTTAATGTTTGAGCCTCATGCGGTCCCGCGCCGTGCGCAGACCGCAGACCCAATGGAGAACATGAAATGACCGCAATCACAGCAAGCATGGTGGGCGAGTTGCGCGCCAAGACCGACGCGCCGATGATGGAATGCAAGAAGGCGCTGACCGAGGCCGGTGGTGACATGGAGCGAGCCGAAGAACTGCTGCGCGTCAAGCTCGGCAGCAAGGCCAGCAAGGCCGCCTCGCGCGTGACCGCTGAAGGCGTGATCGTCTCGGCCGTTGTGGGCAATGCCGGTGCGCTGGTCGAAGTCAACTGCGAAACCGACTTCACCTCGAAGAACGACATGTTCCTCGCGCTGGCGAACGCCTGCGCGAAGCTGGTCGCCGAGATGAGCCCGGCCGATGTGGCCGCGCTGTCGTCACTGCCGTACTCGCAAGACGGCTACGGCCCGACGCTCGAGGACGTGCGCAAGGGCCTGATCGGCACGATCGGCGAGAACATGTCGATCCGCCGCTTCAAGCGCTACGAAGGCACCAAGCTCGCGAGCTACCTGCACGGCACGCGCATCGGCGTGCTGGTCGAATTCGAGGGCGACGAGGTGGCTGCGAAGGACGTTGCGATGCACGTGGCCGCGATGAAGCCGGTCGCGCTGCAATCGAGCGACGTGCCCGCCAAGCTGATCGAGACCGAGCGCTCGGTGGCAACGCAGAAGGCCGCTGAAGACGCTGAGAAGGCCAAGGCCGAAGGCAAGACGCCGCAGTCGCCCGAGATCGTCACCAAGCGCATCGAGGGCTCGGTTGCCAAGTTCCTGAAGGAAGTCAGCCTGTTCAACCAGGCCTTCGTGAAGAACGACAAGCAGACCGTCGAGCAGATGCTCAAGGAGAAGGCCACCGTCGTGAAGAGCTTCACCCTCTACGTGGTCGGTGAAGGCATCGAAAAGAAGGTCGATGACTTCGCTGCCGAAGTGGCGGCGCAGGTGGCCGCAGCAAAGGCCGGCTGACACCCGCCGGGCCTGCCTAACCGCCTGCGTCGGCGGGTGGGCCCGGTTTAGACTCCCGACTTCGCTCAGCAACACAGGAACTCCACTTTATGCCCGCTTACAAGCGCATCCTGCTCAAGCTGTCCGGCGAAGCCCTGATGGGCGACGATGCTTACGGCATCAACCGGGCCACCATCGTTCGGATGGTGCGCGAGATCCAGGAAGTGACCTTGATGGGCTGCGAGGTGGCGGTGGTGATCGGCGGCGGCAACATCTTCCGCGGCGTGGCCGGCGGCTCGGTCGGCATGGACCGGGCCACTGCCGACTACATGGGCATGCTGGCCACCGTGATGAACGCGCTGGCGCTGGCCGACACCATGCGCCAGGAAGGCATGACGGCCCGTGTCATGTCGGCGATCAACATCGAGCAGGTCGTCGAGCCCTATGTGCGGCCGAAGGCGTTGCAGTACTTGGAAGAAGGCAAGGTCGTGATCTTCGCGGCCGGCACCGGCAACCCGTTCTTCACCACCGACACCGCTGCCGCACTGCGCGGTGCCGAGATCGGTGCGCAGATCGTGTTGAAGGCGACCAAGGTCGATGGCGTCTACACCGCCGACCCGAAGAAGGACCCGAGCGCAACGCGGTATGCCGAGATCAGCTTCGACGAGGCGATCACCCGCAACCTGCAGGTGCTCGACGCGACCGCCTTCGCGCTGTGCCGCGACCAGAAGCTGCCGATCAGGGTGTTCAGTATTTTCAAGCCCGGCGCCTTGAAGCGCGTGGTGCTGGGCGAGGACGAGGGCACGCTCGTCCATGTGTGAAACCGCGAGCAGCTACCTGAGCAGCGACATCTTCAGCGACATCAGCAGCGACATGAGCAGGACAGGGCGATGAGCATTGCCGAGATCAAGAAAAACGCCGAGCAGAAGATGGGCCGCTCGGTCGAAGCATTCAAGACCGAGTTGCAGAAGATCCGCACCGGTCGAGCCCACCCCGGCATCCTCGACCAGGTGCACATCGACTATTACGGCGCTCCGGTGCCGATCAGCCAGGTCGCCAACGTCAGCTTGCTCGATGCCCGCACGATCAGCGTCCAGCCCTGGGAGAAGGGCATGGGCGCGAAGATCGAAAAGGCCATCCGCGAAAGTGACCTGGGCCTCAACCCCTCGTCGCAAGGCGATCTGATCCGCGTGCCGATGCCTGCCTTGAGCGAGGAGCGCCGCCGTGACTTGACCAAGATCGTTCGCAACGCCGGCGAAGACGCCCGCATCGCCGTGCGCAACCTGCGCCGCGATGCCAACGACCACGCCAAGCGCTTGCTGAAAGACAAGGAAATCTCCGAGGACGATGAGCGCCGTTCGCTCGACGATTTGCAGAAGTTGACCGATCGCACGATCGCAGAGATCGACCGCCTGGTGACGGCGAAAGAAGCGGAAGTGATGGCGGTATGACGCGCGCCTCGCTCGACGCGGCGGGCAGCCCCTGAGGTGCCAGATTCAGTGAGCGCTCTGCCAAACGCCTCAGAGATTCCCCGTCACATCGCCATCGTGATGGATGGCAATGGCCGTTGGGCGAAGAGCCGGTTCAAGCCGCGCTTTCTCGGCCACAAACAGGGCGTCGACACGCTGGTCAATACGGTGCTGGCCTGCGCCGATCGTGGCGTCGAGTACCTGACGGTGTTTGCGTTCTCGTCCGAGAACTGGAAACGTCCGACTGACGAGGTGTCCGGGTTGATGTCGCTGGTGCTGCTGGCGGTGTCGAAATACCTTGGGGTGATGAACAAGAACGGCGTGCGCGTGCGCATCGTCGGCGACCGCACCGACATCGCCGGGCATGTGCGAGAGGCCTGGGACCACGCCGAGAGCAGCACCCAGCACAACACCCGCATCACCTTGTCGGTTGCTTTCAACTACGGCGGGCGTTGGGATGTGGTGCAGGCTTGCCAGCGGGCGATCCGCGCTGGCATCAGCGCCGATGCGCTCGACGAGGCCACGCTCAGCCGCTACATGGCGCTGAGCCATGCGCCCGATCCGGATCTGTTCATCCGCACCGGTGGCGAGGTGCGCATCAGCAATTTCCTGCTCTGGCAGGCCGCGTATTCCGAGCTGTGTTTCTCGGATTGCCTGTGGCCCGAATTCGGTGAGGCCGAGCTCGACGCTGCGCTTGCCGACTACGCCCGCCGCGACCGCCGCTTCGGGGCGCTCAAGGATGCGCCCGCTGTTGAGCTGCCGCTCGCGCGCTGACCATGCTGAAGCAACGAATCCTCACCGCCCTGGTGTTGCTGGGCGTGTTCCTTCCTGCGCTGTTCGCCCCGGTGGCATTGCCGTTTGCGGTGTTGACGGTGCTGTTCATCGCGGCGGCCGGCTGGGAATGGGTGCGACTCAACGGCGGCAGTGCGCTGCCCGCGATTGCCTTTGCGGTGCTGCTGGGGGGCGCGTGCGCGTTGGCGCTGGGTGCCGGCTGGGTGGCCAATGCGCCGCCGTCGGCGTGGTGGCTGGCGATGGGGGTGTGGGTGTTGGGCGGTGCCTGGTCACTGAAGGTCGGGCCGGCGGGCTGGGGGCTGTTGCCGCAAGGCTTGCGCTGGGCGCTGGGGTTGGTGGGCCTGTGGCTGGCGTGGCTGGCCATGGCCGGTGCACGCACCGTCGGCATCAATTTCATCCTGTCGGTGTTCAGCCTGGTGTGGATGTCCGACATCGCTGCCTACTTCGGCGGCCGGGCGTTCGGTCGGCGCAAGCTGGCCCTGTCGATCAGCCCCGGCAAGAGCTGGGAGGGTGTGTGGAGCGGCATGCTCGGCGTGCTGTTGCTGGCGGTGCTGTGGATGGCCATCGATCGCACCTGGGAACTGGACTCGCCCAGCCTGTTCACTCATCTGTACCTGCAGCATGGCCCGGTTGGTCTGGTGCTGGTCTGCGTGTTTCTGGTGGCGATGGGGGTGGTGGGGGATCTGGTCGAGTCGCTGGTCAAACGCAACGCCGGTGCCAAGGACAGCAGCGGCTTGCTGCCCGGCCATGGCGGCGTGCTCGATCGTGTCGACGCCTTGCTGCCGGTGTTCCCGTTGGCTCTGGCGCTCAGTTCTGTCTGAGCTCGGTGTGACATGAACCCCCACGACCAGCCTCGCATGCGGGTGTGCATCCTGGGATCGACCGGCTCGATCGGTACCAGCACGCTGGACGTGCTGTCGCGCCACCGCGATCGCTACGAGGTGTTCGCGCTGAGTGCACAACGCCGCATCGACGAGTTGCTGGCCCAGTGCCTGGCCTGGACGCCACGTTTCGCCGTGCTGCCCGACACCGCATCGGCGCAGACGCTGCAGGCGAAATTGCGCGATGCCGGCAGCGCCACCGCGGTGCTGGTCGGCGCGCAGGCGCTGTGCGAGATGGCCTCGCACCGCGAGGTCGATGCGGTGATGGCGGCGATCGTCGGCGCTGCAGGTCTGTCGCCCTGCCTGGCCGCCGCGCGCGCCGGCAAGCGGCTGCTGCTGGCCAACAAGGAGGCGCTGGTCGTCGGAGGTGCGCTGTTCATGGCGGCGGTGCGTGAGGGCGGGGCGCAGCTGCTGCCGATCGACAGCGAGCACTCGGCGATCTTTCAGTGCCTGCCCGAAGACCGCAGCCGCTGGGCCGCACGCATCGACCACATCATCTTGACCGCCTCCGGCGGCCCGTTTCGCACCCGCGACGCGAACACGCTGGCCGACGTCACGCCTGACCAGGCCTGCGCGCACCCGAACTGGGTGATGGGCCGCAAGATTTCGGTCGATTCCGCGACCATGATGAACAAGGCGCTCGAAGTCATCGAGGCGCGCTGGCTGTTCGACCTGACGCCGGAGCAGATCAAGGTGGTCATCCACCCGCAAAGCATCGTGCATTCGATGGTGGTGTGCCGCGACAACTCGGTGCTGGCGCAACTTGGCACGCCCGACATGCGGGTGCCGATCGCCTACGGCCTGTCGTTTCCCGAGCGCATGGAATCGGGGGCAGGGCTGCTCGACTTTCCGTCGCTGGCGGCGCTGAGCTTCGAGCCGCCCGATATGCAGCGCTATCCGGGCCTGCCGCTGGCCTGGGAGACGCTGCGTGGGCCCGAAGGCAGCACGGCAGTGCTGAACGCGGCCAACGAGATCGCGGTGGCCGCGTTCCTCGCGGGCACCATTGGTTTCGACCAGATCCATCACGTCAACGCCGGCATCCTCGAATCGGTGCTGCCGCAGCCCGATGAGTGCGCCTCGATCGACGGTCTGATCGCGCTCGACACACGCGTGCGTCGCGCCGCGTCGCAGAGGGTGGAGCGCATCGCCCGATGATCACCGCGCTCGCTTTTTTGTTCACGCTGGGTGTGCTGATCGTCGTGCACGAGTACGGCCATTACCGTGTCGCTGTGGCCTGTGGCGTCAAGGTGCTGCGGTTTTCGGTCGGCTTTGGGCGGGTGATCTGGCGGCGTCAGGCCACACCCGAGAGCACCGAATTCGTCGTCTCGATGCTGCCGCTGGGCGGCTATGTGCGCATGCTCGACGAGCGCGAGGCGCCGGTGGATCCGTCGCAACTGAGCCGCGCCTTCAACCGCCAGTCACTGTGGAAGCGGTCGGCCATCGTCGCGGCAGGGCCGATCGCCAACCTGCTGCTCGCGGTGGCGCTTTATGCCAGCTCGTACTGGATCGGCATGGACGAGCCGAAAGCGGTGCTCGGTTCGCCGGTGGCGGCCAGCCTGGCCGAGCGGGCCGGTCTGCGGGCCGGTGACTGGGTGCAGGCCGGCTCGGCCGACGGTGAGGCCTGGACCGATGTGCAGTCGATGACGGACCTGGTCTGGCACCTGACGCAGGCGGTGCTGCGCGGCGAGGCCTTGCACCTGCGCGTCACCGATGCCCAGGGTCAGCACGAGCGCCATCTGGTGCTCCAACTCGATCGATTGGGCAGCCGGGACATCGACGCTCAAGTGATGCGGCGCATCGGGCTGGGCGGTGTCTATGCCGAACCAGTGATGGGACAGATCAAGCCGGGTGGTGCGGCGCAGGCCGCCGGCCTGCGCGCCGGTGACCGGGTGTTGTCGGTGGACAGCGCGGCCATTGCCGACGCTGCCAGCTTGCGCGATCTGATCCGCTCCAGCGGGTCGCCTGACCCCATCACGCCACAGCGCTGGCTGATTGAGCGTGAGGGACAGCGGTTGCAACTCGACGTCGAGCCGGTCGCGGTGGTCGACGGCGAGCGCCGCGTCGGGCGCATCGAGGCCTTCATCGGCGGGCCGCCAGAAATGGTGCTGGTGCGCCATGGCTTCTTCGATGGCCTGTCGCAAGCGGTGAGCCGCACGGTGGACATGTCGGTGCTGACGTTGAAGATGTTCGGCCGCATGGTGATCGGCGAGGCCTCGCTGAAGAACCTCACTGGCCCGTTGACCATCGCCGATTACGCCGGCCAGTCGGTGCGTGTCGGCATCGCTTACTACCTCGGGTTTCTCGCGGTGGTCAGCATCAGCCTCGGCGTGTTGAATCTGCTGCCGCTGCCGATGCTCGATGGCGGACACCTCATGTACCATCTTTTCGAAGCGACGACAGGGCGCCCTGTTTCTGCGTTGTGGCTGGAACGACTGCAGCGCGGGGGGGTGGCCATCATGCTGATGCTGATGTCCATCGCGCTCTTCAACGACGTGGTCCGACTCGTGGGCCTGCCTTAACTTTCCTTATGCGACCCATCTTGCGAATCATCTTCTGTCTGACGTCGTTTCGAACCAGTCTGGTTTCCGTGTTTCTCGCGATCGGTTTGCTCGGCGCCAACGCGTGGGCGGTTGAACCTTTCCAGCTGACCGACATCCGTGTCGAGGGCCTGCAACGCACCGAGGCCGGTACGGTGTTCGCGTCGCTGCCGTTTCGCATCGGCGACAACTACAACGACGAAAAAGGCGTGGCGGCACTGCGTGCCCTGTTCGCCACCGGCTTGTTCAAGGATGTGCGCATCCAGATCGCCGGGTCGGTGGTGGTGGTGGTGGTCGAGGAGCGCTCGATCATCAGCAGCATCGATTTCGTCGGCACCAAGGAGTTCGAGAAGGATGTGCTGATCAAGGCGTTGAAGGATTTCGGCGTCGGTGAAGGCCAGCCGTTCGACAACGCGTTGGCCGACCGCGCCGAGCAGGAGCTCAAGCGCCAGTATCTGACGCGCAGCCTGTACGGCGTGGAAGTCACCACCAAGGTGACGCCGCAGGAACGCAACCGCGTCAATGTGACCTTCAACGTGGTGGAAGGCTCGGTGGCCAGGATCCGGGAAATCCGTGTCCTCGGCAGCAGGGACTACAGCGAGAAGGAACTGAAGAGCCTGTTCGAACTCAATGAAACCGGTCTGCTGTCGTTCTATACCAAATCAGATCGTTACTCACGTGCCAAGCTGAATGCCGACCTCGAGACGCTGAAGGCCTGGTACCTGAACCGCGGCTACCTCGAATTCAACGTCGAGTCGACGCAGATCGCGATCTCGCCTGACAAGCAGGACATCTCGATCACCATCAACATCAGGGAAGGTCAGCCTTACACGGTGACGGCGGTCACGCTGCAGGGCCAGTACCTGTCGAAGGAGGACGAGTTCAAGGCGCTGGTCACCATCAAACCCGGCCAGATCTACCGGGCCGAGGAGGTCGCAGCGACCACCAAGGCCTTCACCGAGAAATTCGGCACCTTCGGCTACGCCTTCGCCCGCGTCGATGCCCGCCCGACGATCGACCGTGTCAATGGCCGTGTCGAAATCGTGCTGCTGGCCGACACCCAGCGGCGCGTGTACGTGCGGCACATCAATGTGGCCGGCAACACCAAGACGCGCGACGAGGTGGTGCGGCGCGAGTTCCGCCAGTTCGAGTCGTCCTGGTACGACGGTCCGAAGATCAAGCTGTCACGCGACCGTGTCGACCGCCTCGGCTTCTTCAGCGATGTCACCGTGGACAACACCGAAGTGCCCGGCACCTCCGACCAGGTCGACCTCACCGTGGCGATCAAGGAAAAGCCGACCGGCAACATCCTTCTCGGAGCCGGTTTCTCCAGTGCGGAAAAGGTGTCTTTCACTGCATCGATCAAGCAAGAAAACGTGTTTGGTACCGGTAACTTCCTCGGCATCGAATTCAACACCAGCAAGTCGCAGCAGACCATTTCTTTGAACACCGTCGACCCGTACTTCACCGACGACGGCATTTCGCGCGCGATCGATGTGTTCTACCGAACCGCCCAGCCGGTCAACAGTCAGGGCGAGAACTACAAGTTGATCACCCCGGGCGCGTCGATTCGTTTCGGTGTGCCGTTCAGTGAGTACGACACGGTGTTCTTCGGCATTGGCCTCGAGCAGACCGAAATCCGCGGCACCAACAACCTGCCCGACACCTACTTCCGGTACCGCCAACAGTTCGGCCAGAAAAGCACTGCGGTGCCGTTCACCATCGGCTGGTCGCGCGATGGGCGCGACAGCGCCCTCGTGCCGACCACCGGGCGATTTTCACGGGTCAACGTCGACGTCGGGTTCCTCGCCGACCAGCGCTACGTTCGTGCCGACCTCCAGGTCCAGCAGTACTTCACCCCGATGCGCCGTGTCACGCTCGGCATCAACGCAGAAGTCGGCTACGGCAGCGGCCTCGGCAACAAGCCTTACCCGATCTTCAAGAACTTCTTCGGCGGTGGCCTGGGCACGGTGCGTGGTTTCGACCAGGGTTCATTGGGGCAGGTCGACAACCTGGGCGCCTACCTCGGCGGCAACCGGCGGCTCAACGTCAACACCGAGTTGTATTTGCCGTTCCCTGGCACGGGAAACGACCGCACGCTGCGCTGGTTCACTTACCTGGACGTTGGCAACGTATGGGCGGTTGAGGACAGGTTGACGCTCAGCAGCCTGCGCGCATCGGTCGGTATCGGCTTCAGCTGGGTGTCTCCGGTGGGCCCCATCAAGATCAGTTATGGCTCACCGATCAGGAAAGAGCCAACGGATAGAATCCAGCGTCTTCAATTTCAACTCGGGACTGCGTTTTGATGAACAGGTTATCTTTGAATGCGCTGACGGCGTCTGTGCTGGTCTTCGCTGCGTGCCAGGTCCAAAGCCAGGAGATCAAGATCGGCTACGTCAACAGCGATCGTGTGTTGCGTGAGGCCATCCCCGCCAAGGCAGCGCAGGCCAAGCTGGAAGCTGAGTTCGCCAAGAGGGACAAGGAGATGGGCGAGATTGCCGGCAAACTGAAGGCCGCCAGCGATAAATTCGACAAGGAAGCCCCGACCTTGGCCGAGTCCGAACGCGCCAAGCGCCAGCGCGATCTGGTCGATCAGGACCGCGAGTTTCAGCGCAAACGCCGCGAGTTCCAGGAAGACCTGTCGCAGCGCAAGAATGAAGAACTGTCGGCCGTCGTCGAGCGTGCCAACAAGGTCATCAAGCAGATCTACGAGGCCGAGAAGTACGACCTGATCTTGCAAGAGGCGGTATTCGCCGGCGCGAAGATCGACATCACCGACAAGGTGGTCAAGGCGCTGAATGCCCAGGGCGCCAAGTGAGCCTGACACACGATTTGCGCTAGGCGAACTGGCGGCGCAACTCGGTGCTGAACTGATCGGCGACCCGGCGCAATTTGTCAGCCGCATCGCATCGCTGGACGGCGCTGGCGCCGACGCGATTTCCTTTCTTTCCAATCCCCGCTACCTGCCTGCGCTGGCCGCCTCGAAGGCAGGCTGCGTGATCGTCTCGCCACTGCACCGGGACGCGGCTGCGTTGCGAGGCGCGGCGTTGATCGCAGTGGATCCGTACCTGTGCTTTGCCCGGCTGACGCAGTTGTGGGCCGCCCACGGTCGAAGCGCCATCGCGCCGCAGGTGCACCCCACCGCGGTGGTGCATGCGGGAGCGCGCTTGGCGCCGGGTGCCTCGGTGGGCGCGCTGGCGGTGATCGAAGACGGCGCGGTGATCGGTGATGGCGCAGTGATCGGCGCGCAATGCTTCATCGGCGCGGGCGCCTCGGTGGGCGCGCAGACCCGGTTGTCGGCGCAGGTGGTGCTTGGCGCCCAGTGCCACATCGGCGCGCGCGGCATCGTGCACAGCGGCGTGGTGATCGGCGCTGACGGGTTCGGCTTCGCGCCGCATGAAGGTCGCTGGGAAAAGATCGAACAACTGGGCGGCGTGCGCATCGGTGACGACGTCGAAATCGGCGCCAACACTTGTATTGACCGCGGCGCGCTGGAAGACACCGTGGTGGAAGACGGCGTGAAGCTCGACAACCTGGTGCAGATCGCCCACAACGTGCACATCGGTGCGCACAGCGCGCTGGCGGGCACGGCTGCGGTATCGGGCAGCACCCGCATCGGCGCCCACTGCACGATGGCCGGTGGTGCGGGCGTGGTGGGACACGTGACCTTGGCTGACCATGTGCATCTGGGTGCGCGTTCAGTGGCCACCCATTCCATCCACAAGCCGGGTCTGTACACCGGCCTCTTTCCCATCGATGACAATGCGTCATGGGAAAAAAATGCGGCCACCTTGCGTCAATTGCATCGATTGCGTGACCGCATTCGGGCCCTCGAAAAAAACAATGAGACCAAATCGCCATGACGATGGACATCAACGAAATCATGCGGCGAATTCCTCATCGTTATCCGATCCTGCTGGTGGATCGGGTGCTCGAACTGAAGAAGGGCGTCAGCATCAAGGCGCTGAAGAACGTCAGCATCAATGAGCACTATTTCAGTGGTCACTTTCCGAAGCGGCCCGTGATGCCGGGCGTGCTGATGATCGAGGCGCTGGCGCAGGCGGCAGCAATCCTCGGCTTCGAAACGCTCAACCTGACGACCAACGAGAATTCGCTGTTCTACTTTGCCGGCATCGACGGCGCACGCTTCAAGCGCCCGGTCGAGCCCGGTGATCAGCTGCTGCTCGACGTGACGCTGGATCGCATGAAGTCTGGCGTCTTCAAGTTCAAGGCCCGCGCCACGGTCGATGGTGAACTGGCGGTCGAGGCCGATTTCCTGTGCACGGTGCGAGACGTCGCCTGATCGGCACCTGGGCGCAAACAGCCTGCGTGTCGATCCTCTGCCTGCCATGCCGCTGATCCACCCCACCGCCATCATCGAGCCAGGCGCCGAGCTGGATTCATCGGTCGGCGTCGGGCCCTACAGCATCGTGCGTTCGCAGGTGCGGATCGCGGCGGGCTCGACGATCGGCGCGCATTGCGTGATCGAGGGCCGCACCACCATCGGGCGCGACAACCGCATCTTTCAGTTCTGCTCGATCGGCGCGGTGCCGCAGGACAAGAAGTACCGCGACGAGCCGACCGAGCTGCACATTGGCGACCGCAACACGATCCGCGAGTTCTGCACCTTCAACATCGGCACCGCACAGGACAGTGGCGTGACGCGCGTCGGCGACGACAACTGGGTGATGGCCTATGTGCACATCGCCCACGACTGCCAGGTCGGCAGCCAGACCATCCTCGCCAACAACGCGACGCTGGCCGGCCATGTGCACCTGGGCGATTGGGTCATCGTCGGCGGGCTCACCGGCGTGCATCAGTTCGTCAAGGTCGGCCCGCACGCGATGATCGGCTTTGCCAGCGCGGTGTCGCAAGACGTGCCTCCCTTCATGATGGTCGATGGCAACCCGCTCGCGGTTCGTGGCTTCAACGCCGAAGGGCTGCGCCGCCGCGGCTTCGGGCCGGAGCGCATCGCCGCGGTCAAGCAGATGCACCGGCTGCTGTACCGCCAGGGCAACACGCTGGAGCAAGCCCGTGAAGCGATCGCCCGGCTGGCAACGAGCGCGCCGGAAGCGGCCGCTGATGTCGCGGTGATGAGCCAGTTTCTCGCGGCCTCGCAGCGCGGCATCGTCCGATAGGAATGACACGCCGCGCGTCGTTGCACCGTCGCAACTCGACGGGCTTGCTTCAACATGACAAGCAATGATCCGCGCTTTGCGATGGTGGCCGGCGAGGCTTCCGGTGATCTGCTGGCCGGGCTGCTGCTCGGCGGCCTGAGGCAACGCTGGCCGGCACTTGCCGCAGGCGGGATTGGCGGGCCGAAGATGGCTGCACAAGGCTTCGAGGCCTGGTGGCCCAGCGACAAGCTCGCGGTGCGTGGCTATGCCGAGGTGCTGCGCCATTACCCCGAACTGCTGCGCATCCGCAACCGGCTCGCCGAACGTCTTCTGCAGGATCCGCCAGACGCCTTCATCGGTGTCGATGCGCCCGACTTCAACCTTGATCTGGAAGTGCGGCTGAAGGCGAGCGGCATCCGCACGATCCACTTCATCGGCCCGTCGATCTGGGCCTGGCGCGGCGAGCGCATCGAAAAGATCAAGCGTGCCGTCGATCATGTGCTGTGCATCTTTCCGTTCGAGCCTGCGCTGTATGCACAGCACGGCGTGGCAGCCACCTATGTCGGCCACCCGCTGGCCGATGCGATCCCGATCGAGGTGCCCAGGCGAGCCAGCCGCCGCGCGCTGAATCTGAATGACACCGACATCGTCGTTGCGTTGCTGCCGGGCAGCCGCCGCTCGGAAATCCAGTACATCGCGCCGACCTTGCTGGAGGCCGCCGCGCTGATGAAGCGCGGCCGCCCCGACCTGCGCTTCGTGCTGCCGACGGCGCCCGGTCTGCGCCCGCTGATCGAGCCGCTGCTGTCCCGGCACGCGCCGGGTGTCGGTGTTGAACTGCTCGATGGTCAGTCGCACCAGGCGCTGGCCGCCTGCGATGTGACGCTGATCGCGAGCGGCACCGCCACGCTCGAAGCGGCGCTCTTCAAGCGGCCGATGGTGATCGCCTACAAGATGCATTGGCTGAGCGCACAGATCATGAAACGCCAGAACTACCAGCCCTGGGTCGGGCTGCCAAACATCCTGCTGGGTGAGTTCGCCGTGCCCGAATTCCTGCAAGCGGCGGCGACGCCCGAGCATCTGGCCGCTGCGGCCTTCGCCTGGCTCGACGATCCCGCGGCGTGCGTTGCTCTGGCCGCACGCTTCGAGGCCTTGCACCACACGCTGCGCCGCGACACCGCGCAGGCGGCCACCGATGCGATCGAGAAAATTCTTGCGCGCTGAACAGCTGGGCCTGCGCTGGGATGCGCCGGGCCTGATGGCTGGCGTTGACGAAGCCGGGCGGGGTCCGCTGGCCGGCCCGGTGGTGGCGGCTGCGGTGATCCTCGACGATCTGCAGCCGATCCGCGGCTTGAACGATTCGAAGAAGCTCACCGCCCGCACCCGCGAGCGGTTGTTCGACGAGATCCGCGCGAAAGCGCTGTGCTGTTGCATCGCCGAAGCCACGGTCGAGGAGATCGACCGACTGAACATCCTGCAGGCGTCGCTGCTCGCGATGCGCCGCGCGGTGGACGGCCTGCGCCTGCGACCGCATCGGGTGCTTGTCGATGGCAACCGGCTGCCGGTGTTGTCGATGCCGGCCGAGGCGATTGTTCAGGGGGATTCGAAAGTGCCCGCGATCTCCGCCGCGTCGATCCTCGCGAAGGTGCACCGTGACCGGCTGTGTCTGGCCTTGCACGAGCGCCATCCGCAGTACGGCTTCGACGGGCACAAGGGGTACCCGACCGCGGCGCACCTGGCGGCCCTGCGTGAGCACGGCGCCTGTGAGGTGCACCGTCGTTCCTTCGCTCCGGTGCGCGCGGTTCTGGTGGCGTCGGCATGACGGCGCCGAGCCTCAAGGCCATCGCGTCGCGCGACAACCCGCTGTTGGTGCGGCTGCGCAAGCTGGGCCGCGACCCGGTGGCCTACCGCAAGCAGGGTGAGCTGTGGATCGAGGGCGACCACCTGTGCCGGGCCTTTCTGCAGCGCGGCGGTGTGCCGCTGCAGGCCCTGATCAGCGAAGTGGCCTGGGCCTCGCCGCTGCGCGAGCTGGCGCTTCGCGCAGCCAGTGTGTCGGTGCTGCCAGAAGCGCTGATGGCGGTCATCAGCACCCTCGAATCGCCGGCGCCGATCGGCTTCGTCGTGCCCTGGCGCGGCGCTGTCGCGTTGCTGCCTGATGCCCCGACCGTGGTGCTCGATCGCTTGCAGGACGCTGGCAATGTCGGCACTGTGCTGCGCAGCGCAGCTGCCTTCGGTTTCACGCAGGTGGTGGCACTGAAGGGCACGGCCGGCCTGTGGTCGCCCAAGGTGCTGCGCGCGGGCATGGGCGCGCATTTCGGCTTGTCGCTGGTCGAGGGCGTCGAGGTCACGGCTTTGAGTGCGTTGGCGATGCCGTTGCTGGCGACCAGCTCACACGCCGCGCAGGCGATCGATCAGCTGGCATTGCCTTGGCCCTGCGCCTGGGTGCTGGGCCACGAAGGCGAGGGCGTATCGGCGGCAGTGCAGTCGCAATGCAGCCAGGCGCTGCGCATCCCGCAGCCGGGTGGCGAGGAATCGCTCAATGTGGGTGCCGCGGCGGCGGTATGCCTGTATGAATCGGCTCGGCAGCGCCTGAGTCGCTGAAGCCACTGCTGGCTGGCAGCTCCGCTGAGCTGCCTACACTGCCCCGGATGTTGCAAGTGCTGTGGTTCAAGAAGGATCTGCGCTGGACCGACCACGCGCCGCTGGTGCGTGCGGCACAGGCCGGGCCGGTGCTGCCGATGTGGCTCGACGAACCAGTCGCCTGGGCTCAGCCTGATGCTGCGACGCAGCACCGCGCCTTCGCGCAGGAGTGCCTGGTCGAACTTGACGAATGGTTCAGGGCGAAGGGTGGCGCTTTGTGGCGATTCCAGGGCGAAGCCACCGACGCGCTGACGCGTCTTCATGAATTGCACGGCCCGTTCGTGTTGCGGAGCCATGAGGAAACCGGCAACGGCTGGAGCTTCGATCGCGACCGCGCTGTCGCCCGCTGGTGTGCCGCGCACAGCGTGGTCTGGCATGAATTGGCCTGCAACGGTGTCGTCAGGCGTTTGCGCGACCGCAACCTGTGGTCGCGGCTGTGGACGCAGCGGATGGAGCCCTCGCCGCTGGCCGCCCTTGAGCACATCGACTGCGCTGCGCCGCCTGATCCACAACCGCACGACGCGGTTGCGATCCAATGCCGAGATGCCGACAAGTCACTGCGCCAGCATGGCGGGCGCAGCCACGCGCAGGCGCTGCTCGACAGCTTTCTGGCGTGGCGTGGGCAGCGCTACCGCAGCGAGATGGCCAGCCCGTTGACCGCTGCCGACGCCTGCTCGCGGATCTCGGCCCATCTGGCCTGGGGCACGCTGTCCGTCCGCGAATGCGTGCAGGCGGTCTGGCGGCGCCGCAGCGAACTGCTCGCCTTGCCGGCCGATCAGCAACCCGCTGGCGCGCTGGCCTCGCTGCGCAGCTTCGAGAGCCGGCTGCACTGGCACTGCCATTTCATCCAGAAGCTGGAAAGCGAGCCGGCGATCGAATTTCGCAACGTCAACCGTGCGTTCGACGGTCTGCGCAACGAAGGCGCGCTCACAGCTGAGGAGGCGAGGCGCTTCGATGCATGGTGCACGGGCCGCACCGGCTTCCCCTTCGTCGACGCCTGCATGCGCAGCCTGCACGCGACGGGCTGGATCAACTTCCGCATGCGGGCGATGCTGATGAGTTTCGCCAGCTACCAGCTGTGGCTGCACTGGCGTGAGCCGGCGCTGTTCCTGGCGCGACAGTTTCTCGATTACGAGCCTGGCATCCACTACGCGCAGGCGCAGATGCAAAGCGGCGTGACCGGCATCAACACCATCCGCATGTACAACCCGGTCAAGCAAAGCCGCGACCAGGACCCGGAGGGCGCGTTCATCCGTCGCTGGGTGCCCGAGCTGCGCGGTGTGGCTGGCGACGCAGTGCACGAGCCCTGGTTGCTGGCCGGTACACAGCTGCGCCCTGCGGGCTACCCCGACCCCGTGGTCGATCTGTTGGCAGCTTCCGAGCGGGCCAGAACACTGGTCCACGAACGGAAGGCCGAAGTCGCCACGCAGCGCGAGGCGAAGGCGGTGTACGACAAGCACGGCAGTCGTCACCCGGGACGCGAGACCCTCGCACGCCGTGCGGGTCGACGCCGCGCCGACACCGCGGGCGACACGCAACTCAGCTTGCTGGGCGATGCGGACGGGACTTGACGCCGTGGCTCAGCGGCTCATGCACTCAACTCATGCATCGCCACCTCGGCCAGTGCCCGCACCGCGCGGTGCAGGCTGTCCACCTGCTGCGTGAGCGGCCCGGGCGCCGGTTTTTCACCGCTGACCACCG
>JANMXL010000051.1:0-18313 GCA_031380885.1 Burkholderiales bacterium
GCGAAGTCGTACATCGCCCAGCCAAACACCTCGCGCTTGCGCACGCCATCGTTGAGCAAGCGCTGCGAGAACAGATCCATGATGGCGGTGCGATTTCAGGGATGTCAGTGCGTCAGCAATCAACCCTGTACGCCCAGCGAGCGTGGTCGCCCGATCGCGTCACAGTGGCCAGCACCTTATAGGTACGCTTGCCGCTTAATAGGGATTGATTCGATAGCTCATGCCATTTTTTCGTACAGATCATCGCAACGGCATATACGATTCATTTGCAGAATCCACGTTGCTAGCATGTATGTCTTTCCATCCCATTCCGGAAACTCCAAGCATTCGATGGAAGTTATTTTTAGTCATCCACCCGCCCTTAATATCAATCCCGAACGGTCCGGCCGAATGATGCGGGAATGAATGAATCTTTTCACCCTTATTCGTGACAATCTTGTGGTTCCTGTACACCTTGGATACGGTCGATCCGTCTACCAGCTTGAACGAATCGTAGTGCCCCAATGCAACGAGGATGCAAAACACTTCAATGCTGTGCGATTCTGCGGATATATAAGGCGGCCTTATATTGTTTAAAAAAAGTTCTCTTAAAATAATTTGATCATAGTGTTCGACGTCAATCTTGATATAATATGGCTCGCCCCATCGCCGGATTATATCAATAACGTTTTTGGTCGGAAGCTGGAGCTCACTAAACTCACCGATAATTCTGGCATCCGGCTTTGGAAACTGACTTAAAACATGGTTGAATTTGTGCACATAGAACGGTTGGCTCAGCGCGGTAGAGTCTGTCGTCAAAACACAGCTTTCAACGACCAGTTTTCCGTCTGATATTTCTTTTTTGAACTTGGCTTCGATTTGCTCACAAAGCGAAGCATTCGCTTCGACAGCAACCACCAGATCTGATTTTTCAAGATAATAGGGAATGTCATCCCCATTATTCGAGCCGAAATCATAAATGACTTTCTTGCCGGTCTTTACCCTGGCATTTTCGGTACTCATACTTGGCGTCCTTTCGAAAAGCTGCGATCAGCGGTCGTGGTCGCCGGTCGGCGACAGCGTGGCCAGCACCTTGTCGACGCGCTTGCCGTCGAGGTCGACCACCTCGAAGCGCCAGCCTTCCCACTCGACACTGTCAGTGGTGTGCGGCAGCCGGCCGAGCAGCAGCATGATCATGCCGGCCAGCGTGTTGTAGCGGCCACGGCCTTCTTCAGGCAGGTCTTTCAGTTCAAGCCGGTCCTTCAATTCGGGCACCGGGATCAGGCCGTCGAACAGCCAGCTGCCATCGTCGCGCCGCACTGCCCAGGCGTCGTCGCTCGGCGTGGTGAATTCGCCGGTGATGGCTTCGAGCACATCGCGCACGGTGATCATGCCTTGCACCTCGCCGTACTCGTCGACGACGAACACCAGCTGCGCACTCGATGCACGAAACTGGTCGAGCAGCTCCATGCCCGACAGCGTTTCCGGCACGAACACCGCCGGCTGCAGGCGCTCGGTGATGTTGAGCCCCGCGCCGCCGATCGCCTGCTGCAGCAGGCTTTGCGCCGACACCACGCCGAGCACATCGTCGAGCCCACCGCGGCACACCGGGTAGCGCGAATGCTCGTCGGCGGCGATCACCTTCAGCACCGCATCGGCCGGCGCCGTGGCTTCCAGCCACACGATTTCGCCGCGCGGAATCATCATCGAGCCGACCTGGCGGTCATCGAGGCGGAACACATTGCGCACCATCTGGTGCTCCTGTGCCTCGATCACGCCAGCGTCCAGCCCCTCCTCCAGGCTGGCCGCGATCTCTTCCTCGGTCACGCTGCGATTTGGGCCGCCGCGAATGCCCATCAATTTCAAGGTGCCCTCGGTGCAGAACGACAGCAGCATCACGAACGGCCGCGCTGCCATCGACAGCCAGTTCATCGGCTGCGCCACCAGCCGCGCGACCGATTCGGGGTACATCTGGCCCAGCCGCTTGGGCACCAGCTCGCCGAAGATGATGGTCAGGAAGGTGATCACCACCACCACCATCGCGGTGGCGGTGATTTCGGCTGCCTTGTCGTGCATGGCGAAGAAGCGCTCCAGCCACAGCGCAAACGGCGCCGAGAACGCGGCATCGCCGACGATGCCGTTGAGCACCCCGATTGAGGTGATGCCGATCTGCACGGTGGACAAGAATTTTGTCGGGTCGTCGTGCAGCTCCATCGCCGCCACTGCGCCAGCATCTCCCGTTTCCACCATCACCTGAAGCCGCGCCTTGCGGCTGGCCGTGAGTGCCATTTCGGACATGGCGAACAGCGCGTTAAGGAAGATCAGAAAGACCAGTAAGACGACGTCCATGCGGGGCGTGAGTGAAGCGGATCGAATCAGCGTAGCAGAATCGTCCGATGGTCTACCTCATCGGCGATGTGCAAGGCTGCTGCGGCGCGCTGCAACGGCTGCTCGACACCGTGGGTTTTTCGCCCTCGCGCGACCGCGTGGTCGTGCTCGGCGATCTGGTCAACCGCGGCCCCGACAGCCTGGGCACGCTGCGCCTGCTGCGCGACCTAGGTGATGCCGCCACCTGCCTGCTCGGCAACCACGACCTGCACTTTTTGGCGGTGGCTCACGGCATCCGCAAGGCGCACCGCAATGACACGCTGGACGGCCTGCTGAACTCACCCGACCGCGACGAGTGGGTGGAATGGCTGCGCCATCGCCACCTGGCGCTGCACCGACACGGTTGGCTGATGGTGCATGCGGGCGTGCCGCCGCAATGGACGCTAGACACCACGCTGCAGCTCGCCGCCGAGGTCGAACAGCAGCTGCGCGGGCCCGACCTGCCCGCCTTCCTGAGCGTGATGTACGGCAACCAGCCCGACCGCTGGAGCGATGCACTGCAAGGCGCTGACCGCCTGCGCTTCGCCATCAACGCGTTGACCCGCACCCGCTTCGTGGCCGCCGACGGCACGCTGGATTTCAGCGCCAAGGAAGGCGCAGGCCGCGCCCCGCCCGGCCTGCTGCCGTGGTTCGAGCACCCGCACCGCCAGACGCAGGGCGTGCCGATGGCCTTCGGCCATTGGTCCACGCTGGGCTTGATCCAGCGGCCCGACCTGCTGGCACTCGACACCGGCTGCCTCTGGGGGGGTAAACTCAGCGCCGCGCGCATTGCGCCCGACGGCAGCACCGAGATCATCCAGATCGATTGCGAACAGGCGCAGCGCCCCGGCTGACAGCCGATGCCAGCGCGGCGGCGCCCAAACCGCCCGCCTACAATTCCAGTGCTGGAAGCGTGGCCGAGCGGTTTAAGGCTGCAGTCTTGAAAACTGCCGTGGGGGCAACCCCACCGTGAGTTCGAATCTCACCGCTTCCGCCACAAACAGCAAATCAGCAGCACACGGCACACACGAAGGCTGAGCACGGCGGGGCAGCAGGCGACTTGATCGAAGGAACGGCCGGTGTTCCCAAGCTGCGATGGGCGCGCGATGGCCGGGGCAAAAACGGGTGCGTGCGGGTGGTCTACTGCGTGCACAGCGACGCAATGCCGCGGTACCTGTTGACGATGTTTGCGAAGAACCAGCGGGCCAATCGCAGCAAGGCAGAGCGCAACGAGCTGGCTGGGCTGGTTGACTTGCCGATGCAGATTTGGCTTGAGAGGTTACGCCATGGGCAAGACTTTCGAGAGCATTCGTCGAGGTCTGATCGAGGCCACCGAGCATGCACGGGGCCGACAGGCCGGAGTGAAGGTCTATCAGCCGGTGGCCGTGGACGCGGCAGGACGACTTCATCTACATCCTCTGTGTAGCTCCACGCTGGAACCAGATGCAGGCGTCAAGGCGGGCACGGGGAACGCTCACCGCATGCTGAACCCAACCACCGAGCTGGTGGTCTGCGTCGAGGTCGGCGACCGCACACCGTTTGCGCAGGCACGTTCATCGTCTCAAGCGCAGTGAGCGCCGTATCCCCCCGTTGATTCAAAACGTTCGGCTGCCAGGGATAACCCGCCCAACCTTTGGTTCTTGGCCGCGGTAACCGGGGTCAGAAGTTTCCTACGCGATGTATCAATTCCGCCCTAGCTTTCTGCCCAGAAGAGATGCGACACTTTGGCTGGAATTGAAAACGTGTCAATTAATCAGGAGACGCTCTGTGAATAAACATAAGAAACTCGTCCTTGCCGTCGCAGCACTCTGCGTGTCGTGCGCCACCCTGGCTCAAGAAACGGCCTTCAACCCTTCTTGGTACATCCAGCCCAGCATCAACGGCTTCAAGCCGGACTCGGACTTCGGCCTGAACAACGGCAAACCGATCGGTTACGGCGGTGGCCTGAAATTCGGCAAAGCCATCAGTCAGAGCTGGGATGTCCAGGCGGGCTACGTTTACGGGCGCGCCCGTGAAAACGGCCAGCGCTACCAGCAGCACCTGCTGGGCGCCGACGCGCTGTATCTGTTCTCGCGTGACACCTTCCGTCCATTCATCTTGATCGGTGCCGGCGTCGAGCACGACAAGGTCAAACTGAGCGGCGGGCGTGCATCACAAACCGCGCCTTACGTGAGCGCCGGTCTGGGCATCCAGGCGGTCATCAGTGACCGCGTCACCCTCCAGGCGGATCTGCGGAATGTCCACGGTTTCTCCGGCGGCAAAGACTTTAATCATCTCAAGAGCAACAACTACTACATGACGGTTGGCTTGAACATTGCGTTCGATGCGCCACCGAGCCCAGCGCCAGCAGCCCCACCGCCCCCGGAAGCCCCGATATTGACGCCACTGGAGCCGGTAGCGCCACCGCCACCACCTCCGCCGCCAGCACGTTTCGAGAAGGTGTCGCTCTCGGCAACCGAGCTGTTTTCGTTTGACAGCGACAAGCTGAATCCGAACCAGCCCAAGCTGGACGACATCGCCAACCTGCTGAACGCCAACAGCGGCGTCACCAACGTGGTCATCACGGGCCACGCCGACCGTCTGGGCAGCGACAAGTACAACCAGAAGTTGTCAGAGCGTCGCGCCAACGCGGTCAAGAACTACGTGATCAGCAAAGGCGTGGCCGCCAACCGCCTGACGGCGGTTGGCAAAGGCGAATCGACTCCTGTCGTTGAATGCAAGGACAAGAATCGGGCCGCCCTGATCAAGTGCTTGGAACCCAACCGCCGAGTTGATGTCGAGCAAATCACCATCGAACGCCGCGTTCAGTAACGCCTTGAGCCAAAGCCCCGCAACGCGAGTTGCGGGGCTTTTTTTATGCGTTCGGCACACCGCATGCGCCATCAAGCTGATTCGAGCCGACTGCGGTTCATTCCGCCGCCCAAGCGGGGCACTTTTCGTGTGAAGCGCGCGCGGCGCACCGCTGGTGCGGTGGTCCATCGCGTGTCGCCTGCATGGCAGCAGTTCTTCGGCTTCTTAACGCTGATGCCATTGCCCTGGCTGATGTTGCTGTGGGCGCCCTCCGCTCACGCCGAGACCCTGCGCTGCAATGGCCGCGCGACCGAGGTTGGCGACTCTCGCCTGACGGTGCTGACGAACTGCGGCGAGCCGAAGTTGAAAGATTCGTTCTGCGCATCGCTGTACGTGGCGCCGACGCTGCAGCAGGTGCCTACGCCGCTCGCCGGCCTGCTGGCGCCGTGCCTGCAGATTGATGAATGGCAGTACGAGCGCGGACCGGGCAACCTCACGGCCACGGTGCGCTTCCAGTACGGCCGGGTGCAGTCGATCACCTACGGGCAGCCGCCGTCCTGAGCGGCCGTTGCGCTCGCTGGCCCACTCGGCAGCTCAGGGTGCGTTGATGAACGCCACGACGTCGTCGAGCACCGGCGCCAGCCAGCGCAGTGGTGCTGCGAAGGCTGCGGCCAGCGTCATGTGGTTGACGCGGCCGTACAGGTGCGGCGTGACCGGCCGACCGACGGCGTTCAGATGCGCAGCGAGGCCCACCGTGTTGCGCTGGGGATCGACCAGATCGTCGGTGCGCGCCGCGCCCAGAAAAGTCTTCGGCGCTGCCGCGCTGACGTGCTCGAACACCTGCGTGCCCGGTGGGTAGTTGGGGTGGAAGAACACCGGCTTCGCATCGGGATTGACGATGGGCAGGAAATCGTACGGCCCGGCCAGTCCGATGAAGCCGGCCAACTCGGCCGGGTGGTGCCCGGTGGGGCGCAGCCAGCGCGCATCCAGCGCCAGCATCGCAGCGTTGTAGGCACCAGCGCTGTGGCCCATCACGAACACCCGCTTCGGGTTGCCCCCCAGCGCCCTCGCCTGCTCCAGGCCGTAAGCCAGTGCCTTGGCGCAGTCTTCCAGGAATTCAGGGTAGCGAACCGCCGGGTAGAGCCGGTAGTCGGCCACCAGCGTCAGCACGCCGCGCGAGGCCAGTGCTGCGGCGACGAACTTGTAGTCGGCCCGCTCGCCGCGGTTCCACGAGCCGCCGTAGAAGAACACCGCCACCGGGTAGCCGCCGGGCGGCTCGGCAGCGGTGGGGCGGTACACATCGAGCCGCTGCCGAGGCAGCGTGCCGTAGGCGACTGAAGGCGTCAGCACATGGCCGTCGCTTGCCACCAGCGAGTTCAACACGGTGATCGGCGCACAGGCCGCAAGGCCCAGGGCGACAGCCGCGATGAGCGCGAAGGTCAGCAGCACGCGCAGCACGGGCGCGTCAGCTCAGGCGGGCGCGGTGGCGGGCGATCTGCGCGCGCACCTGATCGGGCGCGGTGCCGCCCAGCACGTTGCGGGCGTTCAGCGAGCCGCGCAGCGTCAGCACTTCGAACACGTCGTCGGTGATGCTGGCGTGGAAGCCCTGCAGCGTGGCGAGCGGCAGCGCGCTCAGGTCCACACCCTGGCCGATCGCGTGCTTGACGGCATGGGCGACGGCTTCATGCGCATCGCGGAACGGCAGGCCTTTCTTGACGAGGTAGTCGGCCAGATCGGTCGCGGTGGCGTAGCCCTTCAGCGCAGCGCGCTCCATCGCCTCAGGCTTGACGATGATCCCCGCCACCATCTCGGCCATGATGCGCAGCGTGTCGCGGGCCGTATCGACGGTGTCGAACAGCGGCTCCTTGTCTTCCTGGTTGTCCTTGTTGTAGGCCAGCGGCTGGCCTTTCATCAGCGTGATCAGGCCCATCAGGTGACCGACGACGCGACCGCTCTTGCCGCGCGCCAGTTCGGCCACGTCGGGGTTGCGCTTCTGCGGCATGATCGACGAGCCGGTGCAGTAGCGATCGGCCAGATCGATGAAGCCGAAATTCTGGCTCATCCACAGCACCAGCTCTTCGGCCAGCCGCGAAATGTGCACCATCGTGATCGACGCGAAGGCGGTGAATTCGAGCGCGAAGTCGCGGTCGCTGACGGCGTCGAGGCTGTTCTGGCACACGCCGTCAAAGCCCAGCGTGCGCGCCACGCGTTCGCGGTCCAGCGGGTAGCTGGTGCCGGCCAGCGCGGCGGCTCCCAGCGGCAACTGGTTGACGCGCTTGCGCACATCGTGGAGCCGATCGGCATCGCGGGCAAACATCTCTACATAGGCCAGCAGGTGGTGCGAGAAGCTCACCGGCTGAGCCACCTGCATGTGGGTGTAGCCGGGCAGGATGGTGTCGATGTTCTTCCCGGCCACATCGACCAGCGCGGCCTGCATCGCCTTCAACAACGGCAGCAGCGTGTCGATCTCGCCGCGCAGCCACAGCCGCACGTCGGTTGCGACTTGGTCATTGCGCGAGCGGCCGGTGTGCAAGCGCTTGCCGGCGTCACCGACCAGCTGCGTCAGGCGAGCCTCGATGTTCAGGTGCACGTCTTCGAGATCGAGCTTCCACTCGAAGCGGCCGGCCTCGATGTCGGCGGTGATCTGCGCCATGCCATGCTCGATGCTGGCGCGATCCTCGGCGCTGATGATGCCCTGGTGGCACAGCATTTCGGCGTGCGCCAGTGAGCCGGCGATGTCGGCACGCCAGAGCCGCTGGTCGAAGAAGACGCTGGCGGTGTAGCGCTTGACCAGCTCGCTCATCGGCTCGGAAAAAAGCGCCGACCAGGCTTCGGATTTGTTGTCGAGTGGGTTGGTCGCCATGGGCTCGCGGCGAACGGCGGGGTGCGTCGTGGCCGGTGTGGTGGAGGGTTTGTAGACAATGCGCCGAAGCGACGCCGATTCTATCGATGAGCCCCTCTCCCCCTGATGACCCCGCCTCGACCTTCCTGTCGGGCTTCGGCACGCTGCCCGGGTCGGACCACGTGGCAACGCGCCCGGCGGCGTTGTTCGATGTCTGCCACGTCGGCGTGGTGCTGCGCGCGACGCTGTTCGCGCACGCGGTGTTGGCCATCGGTGTGCTGTTCGCAGCACCCACGCTCGATGCCTGGGTGCTGGGCTTCGCCCTCGGCGCCGGCATCGTGACCCCGGCCCTGCTGGCCTGGCTGATCGCGGCCTGCGCCTTGAAGGCGCCGCTGGCGCGGCTGTCCGTCGTGCCGCAGGCGGTCGTGATCGGCCTATTGGGCGCCGCCTGCGCGATGGGCGGCTGGCGGCTGGTCTCGCAGGTCGGCCCGGGCGAGCTCGACCGCATCAGCCCGCTGGGCCCCGCGCTGGCCGGCGCAGGCCTGGCGCTGCTGATGCTGCAGTGGTTGCGCATGCGGGCGCTGGCGCGCACGCCGGCCGACACCGCGGCCAAGCTGGCCGAGCTGCAAGCGCGCATTCGGCCGCACTTCCTGTTCAACACCTTGAATTCGGCGCTGGCGCTGGTGCGCCACGATCCGCAGCGTGCGGAAGCGGTGCTGGAAGACCTGGCCGAGCTGTTTCGCGTCGCGCTCACAGAGGTCGGCGAATCGGTGACGCTGAGCGAAGAAGTCGAGCTGGCGCAGCGTTACCTGGCGATCGAGCAGATCCGCTTCGGCGACCGGCTGGCCGTGACCTGGGAGCTCGACCCGGCGGCTGGCACCGCACGCATGCCGCCACTGCTGCTGCAGCCGCTGGTCGAGAACGCCGTGCGCCACGGCATCGAGACGGCTGACCACGGCGGCACGATCCGCGTGCGCACCCGGGTGCAGGGTGGCCGCGTGGTGATCTCGATCGCCAACAGCGTGCCAGAAACAGCGTCGCGACCGGGCATGGGCATGGCACTGCACAACGTGCAGGAGCGGCTGCGGCTGATGCACGATGTGAATGCGCAGTTCGAGAGCCGGCGCGATGGCGACAGCTTCCGGGTGCAGATCGTGGTGCCACTGTGAACACTTCAACCCATTCCACTGCGATTGCGCTGCGCGTGCTGCTGGTCGACGACGAGGCACTGGCCCGGCTGCGGCTGCGCACGCTGATCGACGACTGCACCGAGCCGCGTGCCAGCGTGGTTGGCGAGGTCGGCAGCGCGGCGCAGGCGCTGGCGTGGCTGCAGGCGCAGCGATCCGGCAGTGCAGGCGCAGACCGCGCCTGCGATCTGGTGCTGCTGGACATCCAGATGCCCGGCCGCGATGGCACCCAGTTGGCCGAGGAGTTGCGCGCGCTGCCACACCCGCCCGCGGTGGTCTTCGTGACGGCGCATGCTGGCCATGCGCTGAAGGCCTTCGACCTGGAAGCGATCGACTACCTGACCAAGCCGGTGCGCCGCGAGCGGCTGCAACTGGCCTTGCAGCGGGTGGCGGGGCGGCGCGCGCCGACCTTGCCCGCCACGGCAGCAGCGGCCGTCGACATGGCGCC
The DNA here is from genome assembly GCA_031380885.1 of Burkholderiales bacterium. Classification (GTDB taxonomy): domain Bacteria; phylum Pseudomonadota; class Gammaproteobacteria; order Burkholderiales; family Burkholderiaceae_C; genus PBB1. The sequence continues at coordinate 9,614 of JANMXL010000051.1, forward strand.
CCAGCCCGACCCGGTGCTGGTGGTCAGCGAACGCGGCCGCGTGGTGCGGGTGCCGCTGGCCGAGGTGCTGTACCTGCGGGCCGAGCTGAAATACGTGACGCTGCGCACCGCCGCGCGCACCCATGTGCTCGACGACGCACTCAGCGACCTGGAACAAAGGCTGGGCCCGCGCTTCCTGCGGGTGCACCGCAATGCGCTGGTCGCTCGCTCGGCCATCAGCGCGCTGGAGCGCCGCACGCTGGCCGACAAGGGCAGTGACGGCGACGACACAGAAGAAGGTGCACCCAGCGACTGCTGGGCGGTGCAAGTGGCGCCTGTAGGCGAATGGCTGGCAGTGTCCCGCCGCCAGGCCAGCGCGGTGCGGGAAGCGCTGGCGGCCAGCGGCTTGTAAGCCGCCGACCGCCAGTGCCAATCAGTCCCTGGGCGCTCGGGTCAGACAGATTTGCGACGTTTGGCCATGAACCCCACGATGCCGAGGCCGGCCATCATCAGCGCGTAGGTTTCTGGCTCCGGCACCGCGGCCACCGTCAGGCCGTTCAGAGTGCCATTGAAAGTGCCGAGTGACGTGGCCGCGCCGGTTGCCAAGTCAACCCCATAAATCCCGGTCGTCAACACGCCGTCGTCGACGGTGAAGCCTGCGTAGGCTTGACCGTTCGGCAGCACCTCGAAGCCGTTGGCCTTCAGCACGTCAATGCCGAGGCTGCCGACCAAACTGATCGTGGGCGCATTGAACGCGCTGGGGGCAAACGAGAGGGTATCGGTGCTGCTATTGATGTAGTAAAGCCCGGTCGAGGCTGGTGCACCGGTGGTGCTGGAGTTGGTGTAGGCGGCACCGCTGAAGCCAGCGCCGATGTTGCTGGCGGCATTGCCCACGGCACCAGTGGCAACGTTGATGCCGTAGTTGTTACCGGCTGAGCTGATCAGACGCAACGAGGCCAAGGTGCCGCCGTAGTCGTTCACTGGGTTGAAGTCGATGCCGTAACCGAGCGATGGGTTGATCACAGCTGACGACAGCGCCTTCACGAAAGTCGCCGCACCCGTCGCCTGGTTGAGGGTGTAGATGTTGTTGCCCGTCGTCACACCGTAGATGGTGTTGGTCGTGGGACGCAAATCGATGCCGACGAAACGCTCACCGATCGCCAGACCAGTGATCGCGGTGCGCGTTGCACCCGCGATGTTGGCCGTGTCGATCAGGGCCACCTCGTTGCTGCTGGTCAAGCCCACCAAAGTGACAGCGTGGCCGGACAGAGCGGTGACAGCCAGCGCAGCACCGACCAGGGTTTGGGGGATGTGTAGATTGAATGACATGAAAACTCCGATGAGATGAGGGGGGGGTTGAACAAAAGCGGTCGACCAGCCAACGAAAGCCGCAGGACAACCCGCCCGCCGTCGACCGTCACAACCACTACGTGTGTCAGCGACATGGAGATGCACACAATCTCAACACCCCCCCTGAATCGGGGGGTTCAGACGGCTGAAAAGATCACTTCAACCGGTATTGCGCAGCCCCGCCGCCACGCCGTTAATCGAGATGTGGATGCCGCGTTGCATCCGCTCGTTGCCGGGGTCGCCCTCGCGACGCTGGCGGTGCCTGCGCATCAGCTCGACCTGCAGGTGGTTCAGCGGGTCGAGGTAGGGGAAGCGGTGCTGGATCGAGCGCGCCAGCGAGGGGTTCGAGGCCAGCCGGTCTTTGTGGCCGGTGATCAGCGTCAACGCGTCATTGGTCAGCTTCCACTCGGCCTGGATCAGGCCAAAGATGCGCTTGCCGAGCTTCTTGTCTTCGACCAGCTCGACGTAGCGCGCGGCGATGTTCAGGTCGCTTTTCGCAATCACCATGTCGAGGTTGGACAGCAGCGTCTGGAAGAACGGCCACTGCTTGTGCATCCGTTGCAGCAACGCGAGGCGTTCTTTGCGGGTGGCCGCGTCGTGGGTCAGGAAGGTGTCGATGGCCGAGCCGAAACCGCACCAGCCCGGCAGCGCGACGCGGCACTGGCCCCAGCTGAAGCCCCAAGGAATCGCGCGCAGATCCTCGATCGCGTTGGTGGCCTTGCCGTCCTTGGGTCGAGCCGCCGGGCGTGAACCGATGTTGAGCCCGGCGATCTCGCGGATCGGTGTGGCGCTGAAGAAGTACTCAGTGAAGCCGGGGGTTTCGTAGACCAGCTTGCGGTAGGCCGCGTAGCTGGCGTCGCTGATCGCGGCGGCGGCATCGAGGAAGCTCTTCGGCGCGCCCATGCGGCTGGCTTTCTTGCCCCCTGCATGGGCAGGCAGCAAGGTCGCCTCCAACGTGGCGGCGACCAGCGTTTCGAGGTTGCGTCGGCCGATCTCCGGGTGGGCGTATTTCGACGCGATGACTTCGCCCTGCTCGGTCAGCCGGATCTGCCCGTTCACCGTGCCGGGCGGTTGCGCCAGGATGGCCTGGTAGCTCGGGCCGCCGCCGCGGCCCACCGTGCCACCACGGCCATGGAACAGCCGCAGCGTGATGCCGTGGTCGCGGCCCAGTTGCGCGAACAGATCGACCAGCGCGATCTCGGCGCGGTACAGCTCCCAGCTGCTGGTGAAGCTGCCGCCATCCTTGTTGCTGTCGCTGTAGCCGAGCATGATGTCCTGCTCGGCAGGCGTCTGACCATCAGCGCCGACCTTCGAGCGCATGACCAGCTCGGTGATGCCCGGCAACGCATAAAACGCCCGCATGATGGGCTCGGCGTTGCGCAGGTCGCCGATGGTTTCGAACAGCGGCACGACGATCAGATCGGCGACGGCTGCGTCATCCAGCGTGCCCCTCATCAGGCCGGTCTCCTTCATCAGCAGCAGCACTTCGAGCAGGTCGCTGGCGGCCTCGGTGTGCGAAATGATGCAGTGGCGCAATGCGTCGGGGCCATAGCGCCGACGCATCTCCAGGGCGGCCTCGAAGATCGCCAGCTCGCCGATGGCCAGTTCGCTGTACGACGCGGCACGCACCCGCAGCGGCCGGGCGTCGTTGAGCAGCTTCCGCAGCAACACGCGCCGCGCGCCTTCGTCCAGCGCCGAGTAGTCGGCCTCGATCTTCGCCACGCGCATCAGCTCGGCCAGCACCGCCTCATGTTGGTCAGAGCTCTGGCGCAGATCGACCGTGGCGAGGTGAAAGCCGAACACCTGCACCGCGCGCATCAGCGGCCGCAGCCGCGGCGCGGCCAGCGCCTGCGCGTGGTGGGCGTTCAACGAGGCCTCGATCACCTGCAGATCGGCCAGGAATTCTTTGGCCGATAGATAAGGGTTCTGCGGCGGCACCGCGTGGCGCAGCGCCTCGGTGCCGGTCAGCTCGTGCAGCGTGGCGGCCAGCCGGGCGTACAGGCCGACCAGCGCGCGGCGATACGGCTCGTCTTCGCGGTGCGGGTTGCGGTCGGGCGAAGCCTCGGCCAGCGCGCGCATGGCCGGTGCGATCGGCGCCAGCGTGGCGGAGATCGACAGCTCGCTGCCGAGTTCATGCACCTCGGTCAGGTAGAAGCGCAGCGCCGTCTCGCTTTGCCGTGCCAGCGCGGTTTGCAGCGTCGCGGCGGTGACGTAGGGGTTGCCGTCGCGGTCGCCACCGATCCAGTTGCCCATGCGGAAGAAGCTGGCAACCGGGTGGCCAGGCACCGCGGCTTCGATGTCGCGGTACATGCGGGGGATTTGCCGCAGGAAAGTCGACTGGTAGTAGCTGAGCGCGTTTTCGATCTCGTCGGCCACCGTCAGCTTGGTGTTGCGCAGCATGCGCGTTTGCCACAGCTGGGTGACGCGGGCGCGGATCAGCGCCTCGTTCTCGGCGCGGTCTTTTTGAACAAGCAAACGGTCGCGCTGCTCGACCAGCTCGGCGATCGCGCGTTCGGCATCGAGGATGCTCTTGCGCTGCACCTCGGTCGGGTGCGCCGTCAGCACTGGCGAGATGTAGGCGTGGTCCAGCGTGCGCACGATGTCGGCGGCGCGGATGTCGGCCGCGGCCAACCGCTCGAAGGTCAGCGCCAGCGAGCCCTGCTGCAGGTCGCCCTGCTGCGCCTGTGCATCCCGCAGCCGGACCTGGTGCCGATCTTCGGCAATGTTCGCCAGGTGCGAGAAATAACTGAACGCGCGGATCACGCTGACCGTCTGGTCGCCCGACAGGTTCTTCAGCAGCCGGTCCAGCGCGCGGCCGGCCTGCGCGTCGCGCTTCAGCCGGTAGCCGACCGACAGCTGCCGCACCCGCTCGACCAGCTCAAAAGCGGCCTTGCCCTCTTGCTCGCGGATCACATCGCCGAGGATGCGGCCGAGCAGCCGGATGTCTTCGACCAGCGGGCGGTTCTTGTCGGCGGCGGCGTGGGGCGTTTTGGTCGGCATGTGGGGTGGGTTTCGGTGGAATTCGTGGCGGGCGTGCGCGGATGGCTGCAAGACTCGCGCCTGCTAGCATTCCCAAATGACTGCACACATCATCATCGCCACCCGCGAAAGTCGCCTTGCGCTGTGGCAGGCTGAACACGTCCGCGACCTGTTGAAAAGCTGCTTCGGCCTCAGCGTCGAGCTGCTCGGCATGACGACGCGCGGTGACGAGATTCTCGACCGAACGCTGTCGAAGGTCGGCGGCAAGGGCCTGTTCGTCAAGGAACTGGAAACCGCGCTCGAAGAGGGCCGCGCGCAACTCGCGGTGCATTCTTTGAAAGACGTGCCGATGGACCTGCCCGACGGCTTCGAGCTGGCCGCGGTGCTGGAACGCGAAGACCCGCGCGATGCCTTCGTGTCGAACCACTACGGTTCGCTGGCAGATCTGCCGCAAGGCGCCAAGGTGGGCACCTCCAGCCTGCGCCGGGTGGTGCAGCTGCGCGCACTGCGCCCTGACCTGCTGGTCGAGCCCTTGCGCGGCAACCTCGACACCCGGCTGCGCAAGCTCGACGACGACCAGTACGACGCGATCGTGCTGGCCGCCGCCGGCCTGAAGCGCCTCGGCATGGGCTCGCGCATCCGCACCGAGTTCGCCACCGATCAGATGCTGCCGTGCGCTGGCCAAGGCGCGCTGGGCCTGGAAGTGCGCAGCAGTGCGACCTCGCTGCGCGCGCAGCTGGCCACTCTGGCGCACATGCCCACTGCGCTGGCGGTGCAGGCCGAACGCGCCGTGTCGCGCGCGCTCGGCGGCAGTTGCAGCATGCCGTTGGCGGCGCACGCGGTGTGGCTCGACGGCGCACTGAGCCTGCGCGCCGCGGTCGGCCACCCCGAGAACGCCGACGCACCGCTGTTGCGCGCGTCGGTCAATGCGGTTGTGCAGACCGAGGCCCAGGCACGGGCCCTGGGCGAGCAGGCCGCCACGGCCCTGCGCGACGCGGGTGCCGCCGCCTACCTGAGTGCGGTGAGCAGCGCCTGAACACGGGTGACGCGGCAGGCCTCGGGCTGTGCCTGGGCACCTGAAGGACCGGATCGCATGCGCGTCATCGTCACCCGCCCAGCCGCGCAGGCAATGCCCTGGGTGCAATCGCTGGAACAGCATGGGATCACGGCACAGGCGCTGCCGCTGATGGAGATCGCACCGGCGCTCGACGCTGCGGCCGTGACCAGCGCCTGGCAACGGCTTGCCGAGGCGCGGCTGGTGATGTTCGTCAGCGCCAACGCGGTCGAGCACTTCTTCGCCTTGCGCCCGCGCAATGCCAGGTGGCCAAACAACACCCAGGCCGCGTCGCCGGGCCCCGGCACGACACTCGCCTTGCGAGACGCCGGGGTGCCGCTGTCGCAGATCGCCCGGCCAGCGCCCGACAGCCCGCAATTCGACTCCGAAGCGCTGTGGCAAACCCTGCGCCATCAGGACTGGCAGGGCGCCGTGGTGCAGGTGGTGCGTGGCGACGGCGGCCGCGACTGGCTGGCCGACACCTTGCGCGAGCATGGCGCGCAGGTCAGCTTCGTGTCGGCGTATCGGCGCACGCCACCGCCGTGGGATGCGGCCGCGCAGTCGTTGCTGGCAGCGGCACTCGCGCAACCCACCGATCACCTGTGGTTCTTCAGCAGCTCCGAATCGATCGATCACCTGATCGCGCACCTGAATCGCTCGGGGGTCGCCTTGCCTGCAGGCGCCAGGGCGCTCGCCACACACCCGCGCATTGCCCGCCGGGCGGAGGCGGCCGGTTTCGCACCGGTGTGGCAGTCGCTGCCGATGCTGGCTGACGTGGTCGCCTGCATACAATCGATCGCACCTTGAATGATCACCCCGCCACCGCCGCTTCAGCGGAGCCCCCGCTGCCGCCGCCCGTGGCCGATCAGCCTTTCACTGAGCTGACGCCGACCCATCGCATCGCGCTGGGGTTGGACGCACGCTGGTGGTATGCACTGGCCGCCGTCGTGGCGGTGCTGGCATCCGTCAGCCTGACGCTGGCCTGGAAAGCGCAACAGCGCATCAAGACGATCGAGCGGGAGATGGTCCAGCGGCTCGACGAAGGCCAGCTTCAATCCAGCGAAGCGCAGCTGCTGTCGAAGCAGTCGCAAGAAAGCGCTCTGTCCACCGCGGCGAAGGTCGCGCTGCTCGAAGCGCGCGTGGCCGAGGTGGCGATCCAGCGCAGCCAGTTGGAAGACCTGATGCAGTCGCTGTCGCGCTCGCGCGATGAAAACCTGCTGGTCGACATCGACGCGGGCATCCGCGTGGCGATGCAACAGACGGCCATCACCGGCAGCGCCGAACCGCTGGTCGCCATGCTGAAGCAGGCCGACGAACGGCTGACCCGCTACGACCAGCCACGGCTCGAAGGCGTGCGGCGCGCGATTGCACGCGATCTCGACCGGGTGAAGGTCGTCGGCCTGGTCGACATCCCGACGCTGACCATCAAGCTCGACGAGGCCGCGCGGATGGTCGACGAACTGCCGCTGCTCGCGAATGCGCTGCCACGGTCGGTGGCCACCAGGAGCAAGCCGATCGCCTCAGCGCCAGCGGCCGCCAGCCCGCCGATGAGCGCCGCTTCGGCACCCCAGGCGCCGTGGTGGCAGACCTGGGACGGCGGCTGGGCCGCGGTGACCGAACGCGTGTGGAGCGAGGCCAAGTCGCTGGTCCGCGTGACGCGGATCGACCACCCGGAAGCCATGCTGCTGGCGCCAGACAACGCCTTCTTCGTGCGTGAAAACCTGAAGCTGAGGCTGCTGAACGCCCGCCTGGCGCTGCTCAGCCGCCAGTTCGAGACCACGCAAAGCGACCTGCAGCTGGTGCAGGCCACGCTCGACCGCTACTTCGACCGCAGCGCGCGCAGCACGGTGCTGCTCGCTCAACTGCTCGGCCAGGTGGCCGCGCAATCGCGGCAGGTCAACGTGCCCAAGCCCGACGACACGCTGGTCGCCCTGGCCGCCGCAGCGGCCGGTCGCTGACCACCCCCACGGGCTGCTGCCGCGATGCGCTCGGTCATCTGGTTCGTGTTGTTGTTCGGCGCTGCGGTGGTGGCGGCATCGGCGCTGGGCGCCAACGACGGGCTGGTCAGCGTCTACGCCGGCACCTGGCGCTTCGATGTGTCGCTGAACCTGTTCCTGCTGGTGCTGGTCGGCAGCTGCTTCGCGCTGGTGTCGCTGATCCATGCCGCCAACAGCCTGATCGGCCTGCCCGAACGTGCCCGGCTGTGGCGCGTGGCGCGGCGCGAGCGCACCGCACAGGCCGCCTTGCGCGAATCGCTGGCGCAGTATTTTGCCGGCCGCTACAGCCGCGCGAAATCGGCCGCGCGACACGCGCTGGCGATCCAGGACGACACACCGGAGCTCAAGCGCGACGCCGAATTCAGCGTGCTCGGCCTGCTGCTGGCCGCCGGCAGCGCGCACCGCCTGCAAGACCGCAAGCAGCGTGATGAGCACCTGGCGCGCGCCTTCCAGCTCGCGCAGGGCAACGCCGCCGCGCGATCGGCCGAGGAAGGCGCCCGGCTGATGGCCGCCGAATGGGCAATCGACGACCGCGATGCGCAGCGCAGCCTGCAACTGCTGGGCGACCTGCCCGCAGGTGTGGTGCGGCGCACGCAGGCCCTGCGACTGAAGCTGCAGGCCACGCGCCTCGGGCAACAGCCGCAGGAAGCCCTGAAGACCGCGCGGCTGTTGGTCAAGCACCAGGGCCTGTCGAAAGCCGCCAGCCAGGGCCTGCTGCGCTCGCTGGCCTTCGAATGCCTGGACACCGCGCACGACATCGACCAGCTCAGGCGCACGTGGCAGTCGCTCGACCCGGTCGATCGCCGAGACAACTTCGTGGCGGCGCGCGCCGCCTTGCGCGCCGCACAGCTCGGTGCGCCCGACGAGGCGCGCAACTGGTTGCGCCCAGGCTGGGAGCGCATCGAAGACACCAGTGACGACGAACGCGCGGCGCTGTCGTTCGCGCTGGTCTGCGCGATCAACGGCATTGGCGCCGACTGGCTGCCGCGGCTCGAATCAGCCCAATCGACCTTCCCGCGGGAAGCGGCCGTGGCCCACGCGGTCGGCACCGCGCTGGCCGAACGGCAGCTGTGGGGCAAGGCACGGCAACTGCTCGACGCCGCCGTGGCCGACACCAATCTGCCCATCGCCGCGAAGCGCATGGCCTGGCTGACGCTGGCCCGACTGGCCGAAAACGAAGGCCAGTCAGACCGCGCCGCCAGCAGCTACCGGAGCGCTGCGAAGCTCTGAGGAACCGCCTGCGCCTGCTATACTCGTGGGCGTTGCGGCTGTAGCTCAGTTGGATAGAGTACTTGGCTACGAACCAAGGGGTCGTGGGTTCAATTCCTGCCAGCCGCACCA
>JANMXL010000039.1:0-3835 GCA_031380885.1 Burkholderiales bacterium
GTGAAGCTGCGCGGCACGCCTTCGCTGAGGTTGCGGCCCTTGACCTCGATCTCTTTGACTTCGGAGCCGGGGAAGGCGCTGCCGATGTTCTTCTTGATCGCCTCGGCGGTCGGCTCGCCGATCAGCATGCCGTAGTTGCGGCGGATGTAGTTGATGATGGCTTCGTCGAACTTGTCGCCACCGACGCGGATGCTGCCCTTGTAGACCATGCCGCCCAGGCTGATGACGCCGACCTCGGTGGTGCCGCCGCCGATGTCGACCACCATCGAGCCCGAGGCTTCCGACACCGGCAGCCCGGCGCCGATTGCCGCCGCCATCGGCTCCTCGATCAGGTAGACCTGGCTGGCGCCGGCGTTCAGTGCCGATTCACGGATCGCGCGACGTTCCACCTGGGTCGAGCCACAAGGCACGCAGATGATGATGCGCGGGCTCGGTCGCAGCACCGAGCGCGGGTGGACCATCTTGATGAACTGCTTGAGCATCTGCTCGGTGACGGTGAAGTCGGCGATCACGCCGTCCTTCATGGGGCGGATGGCTTCGATGTTGCCGGGCACCTTGCCCAGCATCGCCTTCGCCTCGCGGCCCACGGCTTGGATGGTCTTCTTGCCGTTGGGCCCGCCCTCATGGCGGATGGCCACGACCGACGGCTCATCGAGCACGATGCCCTTGCCGCGCACATAGATCAGCGTGTTGGCGGTGCCGAGGTCGATGGCCAGGTCCGTCGAGAAATAGCGACGAAAGGATCCGAACATAGTGTGTATGCGGTGTTCAGCGTCGGCGCGCACAGCGAAGGAGCGCCTCGCTCGAACCCGACGATTCCGTGGAATGAGGGGGAAGGAAAAGGGACGAAACGGAGGTCACGGCTGGCAAAAAGCGCGAGATTCAAAGTCTGCACTGTCGAGGGGCTGCAACCTGGGTATCGACCATGCGACGCGCCCGCTGAAGAGGGCATGGAGTGTGCGTGCGCGGGGTCAACAACCAGCAAGGATAATAGCCGATGGACTCGGGTTCACCACCCGCCGCAACCCCTCACCGAACCGAATTTCCCATGCCTTTGACCCCGGACGACGTCGGCCGCATCGCGCACCTCGCGCGGCTGGCGCTGCAGCCCGCTGAACAGGCGGCCATGCTGACCCAGCTCAACGCCTTCTTCTCCATCGTCGAGCAAATGAGCGCGGTCGATACCACCGGCGTCGAGCCGCTGTACACGCCGCTGTCGGCCGTCAGCGAGGTCAGCCTGCGCCTGCGCGATGACGTGGTCACTGAAAGTAACCAGCGCGAGCTCAACCAGCGCAGTGCGCCAGCCGTCGAAGACGGCCTGTTTCTCGTGCCACGGGTGGTTGAATGAGCGGCGCCTTGCATGACCTGGGCGTGGCCGATCTGGCACGCGCGCTGGCGGAGAAACAAGTGTCCAGTGTCGAAGTCACCAGCCACCTGCTGGGCCGGATCGCCGCTCACGCGCACCTGGGCGCCTGGCTGTGCGTCGATGCCGATGCAGCGCTGGCGCAGGCCCGCGCTGCCGATGCGCGCCGCGCGCAGGGCGACGCTGCAAAGCTTCAGCCGCTGCTCGGCGTGCCGCTGGCGCACAAGGACATCTTCGTCACCCGCGACCTGCCGACCACCGCCGCCTCCAAAATGCTGGCCGGCTACCGCAGCCCGTTCGACGCGACGGTGGTGTCGCGCCTCGGTGGTGGCGAGCCGGGGCGTGGCCCCGGGGGCGAACCCGGCCAGCCGCCAGGCGCCGGCATGGTCACTTTAGGCAAGCTGAACTGCGACGAGTTCGCGATGGGCTCGGGCAACGAAAACTCGGCCTATGGCGCGGTCAAGAACCCGTGGGATCTGAGCCGCGTGCCCGGCGGCTCGTCGGGCGGCTCCGCGGCTGCAGTGGCCGCCCGCCTGGTGCCGGCTGCCACCGGCACCGACACCGGTGGCTCGATCCGTCAGCCGGCCAGTTTTTCCGGCATCACCGGCATCAAGCCGACCTACGGCGTGTGTTCGCGCTTCGGCATGATCGCCTTCGCCTCCAGCCTCGACCAGGCCGGGCCGATGGCGCGCTCGGCCGAAGACTGCGCCTTGCTGCTGGGCGCGATGAGCGGCTTCGACGAGCGCGACGCGACCAGCGCGCAACGCCCGCCGCAGGATTACGCCAGCGCGATGCGCACACCGCGCGCTGGCGCCACCGCTGCGCAACCGCTGAAGGGCCTGCGCATCGGGCTGCCGAAGGAATTCTTCCCCGCCGCGCTGGCGGCGGAAGTCGACGGCGCGGTGCGTGCCGCGCTGGCCGAATTCGAGAGGCTGGGCGCGACGCTGGTCGATGTCAGCCTGCCGCGCACCGAACTGTCGATCCCGGTCTACTACATCATCGCGCCGGCCGAAGCCAGCTCGAACCTGAACCGCTTCGATGGCGTGAAGTTCGGCCACCGCGCGGCGCAGTACACCGACCTGCTCGACATGTACAAGAAGACCCGCGCCGAAGGCTTCGGCGACGAGGTCAAGCGCCGCATCATGATCGGCAGCTACGTGCTCAGCCACGGCTATTACGACGCCTATTACCTGCAGGCGCAGAAGCTGCGCCGCATGATCGCCGACGATTTCCAGGCCTGCTTCCAGCAGTGCGACGTGATCGCCGGCCCGGTGGCGCCGACGGTCGCGTGGAAGCGCGGCGGCAAGGGCAGTGACCCGGTCGCCACCTACCTCGCCGACATCTTCACGCTGCCGGCCAGCCTGGCCGGCCTGCCCGGCATGAGCGTGCCAGCGGGGTTCGCAGCGGCTGGCGAAGGCGCAGGCATGCCGGTCGGCCTGCAATTGATCGGCAACTACTTTCAGGAAGGCACGCTGCTGCACGCAGCCCACGCCTTCCAGCAGGCGACCGACTGGCACCGGCGTGCGCCATCGGCCGCGGTGATGGGAGGTGCCGCGTGAGCATCACCACTGCGAGCCAGCTGATCCGCGGCTACGAAGTTGTGATCGGGCTCGAAACCCATGCCCAGCTGTCGACCGCCAGCAAGATCTTCAGCGGCTCGTCGACGCAGTTCGGCGCCGCGCCCAACACGCAGGCCTCGCCGGTCGATCTGGCGCTGCCGGGCACGCTGCCGGTGATGAACCGTGGCGCGGTCGAGCGGGCGATCCGCTTCGGCGTCGCGGTCGGCGCCAAGGTGGCGCAGCACTCGATCTTCGCGCGCAAGAACTACTTCTACCCCGACCTGCCGAAGGGCTACCAGATCAGCCAGTACGAGACGCCGGTGGTGCAGGGCGGCGTCATCGAATTCGTCATCGGCGACACCGCGCACAAGGTGCACCTGACCCGCGCCCACCTCGAAGAAGACGCCGGCAAGTCACTGCACGAGGACTACGCCGGCCAGACCGGCATCGACCTGAACCGCGCCGGCACACCGCTGCTGGAAATCGTCTCCGAGCCCGACATGCGCTCCAGCGCCGAAGCGGCCGAATACGCGAAGACGCTGCACGCGCTGGTGGTGTGGCTGGGCATCTGCGACGGCAACATGCAGGAAGGCAGTTTCCGCTGCGACGCCAACGTGTCGGTGCGCAAGCCGGGCGCGCCCTACGGCACGCGGCGCGAGATCAAGAACCTGAACAGCTTCAAGTTCCTGCAGCAGGCCATCGACTGCGAGATCCAGTGGCAGATCGACCTGATCGAGGACGGTGGCGCGGTGCAGCAGGCCACGGTGCTGTTCAACCCGACGGCCAACGGCGGGCGCGGCGAAACGCGCGCGATGCGCAGCAAGGAAGACGCTCACGACTACCGCTACTTCCCCGACCCCGACCTGCCGCCGCTGGTGATCGCCACCGACTGGATCGAGCGCGTGCGTGCGGC
>JANMXL010000056.1:0-6176 GCA_031380885.1 Burkholderiales bacterium
CCACCTTGAACGGCCGCAGGATCAGCATGAACGCACCGGCCGCGAAGTTGCCGAGCAACCCACTCCACGCCGCACCGATCGCCACACCGGCACCGGCCAGCATCGCGGCAAACGAAGTCGTCTCGATGCCGAAGTAGCCCAGGATGCCGAGCACCAGCGCAATGTTCAGCGCGATGGCGATGATCGAGCCGAGGTACTTGGTCAGCGTCGGGTCGACATGGTTGCGGTTCATCGCCGCCTGCATCAGCCCGATCACGCGGCCGATCAACCAGCGCCCGACGATCCAGAACGCCAGTGCCGCCAAAACTTTCAGCCCGATGTCGATCTTCGTCTGCACCCGCTCACCCCACCAACAAAAACGCCGGTCAGTGACCGGCGTTTTCGTTTCGAGGCGGCTCCCTCAGGCGGAATTCGCTTCCGCGAAGTCCCAGTTGACCAGCGAGGTCAGGAAGGTCTCGATCCACTTCGGACGCAGGTTGCGGTAGTCGATGTAGTAAGCGTGCTCCCACACGTCCACCGTCAGCAAGGCCTTGTCGCCGGTGGTCAGCGGCGTGCCGGCCGCGCCGGTGTTGACGATGTCGAGCGAGCCATCGGCCTTCTTGACCAGCCAGGTCCAGCCGGAGCCGAAATTGCCGACCGCGCTTTTGGTGAAAGCTTCTTTGAAGGCGGCGTAGCTGCCGAACTTGGCGTTGATCGCCGCGGCCAGTGCACCCTTGGGTTCACCACCACCCGACGGCTTCATGCCGTTCCAGAAGAAGGTGTGGTTCCAGATCTGCGCCGCGTTGTTGTAGACGCCGCCCGACGATTTTTTGATGATCTCTTCGAGGCTCAGGCTCTCGAACTCGGTGCCCTTTTGCAGGTTGTTCAGGTTCACCACGTAAGCGTTGTGGTGCTTGCCGTAGTGGTACTCCAGCGTCTCCTTGCTCAGGTGTGGCGCCAGGGCGTCGAGTGCATACGGCAAGGCCGGCAGGGTATGTTCCATCGTGATCCTTTCAGTGGAGGGTGGTCCCATTGGAAAACGCAATGCGATTTTCGATTGTAGGCAGCGATGCCGAGATCGATGGCACCTGCAGGACACGTCCCCGTGAGATGCGGGGGGCAAGAAGTCGCAGGCCGCGGCACGTCAGCTCTGCATTTTTGTAACCAGCGTTTTTGTCACCGAAGTCACCTTCGCCACCGCCACGCCATCGCTCAGCACCGCGCGCACCGACTGGCCGACACGCAGCTGCGAGGCCGACACCAGAGGCCTGCCGCTGTCGTCACTGATCCAGGCATAGCCGCGCTTGAGCACCCCGGCCGGGTCGAGGCCGCGCAGCCGCGCGTCGAGGCGATCGAGGGACTGCACCGTGGCCTGGATCGAGGTGCTTCCAGCGCGTTGAAAGCGCGCGCCCGACAGCTGCAGGACCTGCACGCGGGTTGCAACCAGCCGCTGGGTCGCCGCAGCCAGTCGCAGCGACCACAGGTTCAGGCCCTGGGCCTGGCGGTGTACCGCATCGACAGGACGCAGGGAGCGCATCGCCAGCGTGTCGAGCCGCTGTGCTTCGGTATCGATCGCGCGGCGCATCCGCCTGTGCATGGCCGCCGCGGCAGCGTCGAGCACAGACAGGCTGTCCGAGCGCACAGGGGCGCACAACTCGGCGGCCGCGGTCGGCGTGGGCGCGCGCAGGTCAGCTGTGAAGTCGGCGAGGGTGGTGTCGGTTTCATGGCCGACACCACTGATGACAGGAATCGGGCATGCCACGATGGCACGCACGACGCGCTCGTCGTTGAAGGCCCACAGGTCTTCGATCGAGCCACCACCGCGGCACAGCAGCAGCGTGTCGACCTCGCGTCGGCGGCCTGCGGCTTCGATCGCCGCGACCAGCGCCGCCGGCGCGTCAGCCCCCTGCACCAGGCTCGGGTAAACGATCAGTTCAACCTGCGGCGCGCGCCGCGCCAGGGCAGTGGCCACGTCGTGCAGCACCGCGCCACCCAGCGAGGTGACGACGCCGACGCGCCGCGGGTACAACACCAGTGGCCGCTTGCGCGACGCCTCGAACAGGCCTTCGGCTTCTAGCTTCTGTTTGAGCCGCAGGAACTGCTCGTACAGCGACCCGTCGCCGCTGCGCTGCATCGACTCGACGATGAACTGCAACTCACCGCGCGGCTCGTAGACGGCGACACGGCCGCGCAGCTGCACCTGCTGCCCATCGGCCGGCAAAAACTGCAACTGGCTCGCCGCCCGCTTGAACATCGCACAGCGGACGGAAGCGGCGTCGCCGTTGGCGTCCTTCAGCGTGAAGTAGCAATGCCCGCTGGCAGCCCGGGTGTAGCCGGACAGCTCGCCGCGCACCGTGCAGGCGGCGAATCGCGCGGCCAAGGTGTCGCCGATCGCGTGCACCAGCGCCGCCACGCCCCAGACAACGCGCTGCAAACCAGCGTCTGGCGGCTCAACCACGCGCAGAACCAGTGTTCATGCGGGTCGAGAAGTCCACAACCGCGGCCATCCATGCTCGAACGGGCATTGGGGCCGTCACAAGACCTTCACAAAGCCGCAAGCTGTTGATTTGCATGAAGTTATGCCTGCTCAAAGATGAGGCAACGTGTTAATAGCGCAGTGAAATCACGGGATTTTGGCGTTGCCGGCTCAGATACCCACAAAGTTATCCACAGTGTCCGTGGAAATCCTGCCTGCGCCATTGAACTTCGGGCCAGCACTGGCCTGCGGCGCCTTGCGCATGTTGGAAAGCCCGTGCGTCAAGGCGCTGCATGAGCGGGATGGACAGGGGGCCGACAAGGCCATAATCCGCCCCGTCTGAGGCCCGTTTTTTCACGCCAGAGCGCGGAAAGTACCGAAGTGATTTCGATCATACAAGCCGCTGGATGGCCGATTTGGCCCTTGATTCTGTGCTCGGTGGCGGCGCTGGCCTTGGTCATCGAAAGGCTGGTCAACCTGCGATCGGCAAAAGTCACACCGCCGCGATTGCTGGAGGAAGTGGTGTCGGTCACCCGCGCCAGCCTGCCCTCGTCGGACGTGGTCACCAAGCTGGCCGACAACTCGGTGCTGGGCAGCGTGCTGGCCAGTGGCGTGCGCGCAGTGATCGCCGAGCCGCGCATCACCGAGGAGGCCTTGCGCGACGTGTTCGAATCGGCCGGCCGCGCCGCCGTGCACCGCCTCGAAAAATACCTGAGCCCGCTGGGCACCATCGCCTCGGCCGCGCCGCTGCTGGGGCTGCTGGGCACGGTGATCGGCATGATCGAGATCTTCGGCTCGCAAGCGCCGACCGGCGGTGGCAACCCTGCCGCATTGGCGCATGGCATTTCGGTGGCGCTTTACAACACCGCGTTCGGGCTGATGGTGGCGATCCCGTCGCTGATCGCGTACCGGCATTTCCGCGGCCGGGTCGATGCCTACACGCTGGATCTCGAACAGGCCTGCGACCGGCTGACGCCGCACCTGATGCGCTTCGCCGTGCCGCGCACTGCAGGCTGACCGGCGATGGCGATGAACTTCCGCAAGGCGCGGCCGGAGGAGCCGGAGATCAACCTGATTCCGTTCATCGACGTGCTGCTGGTGGTGCTGATCTTCTTGATGCTGTCGACGACCTACTCCAAGTTCACCGAGCTGCAAGTCAACCTGCCGGCTGCCGATGCCGACAAGGCACGCGATCGCGACCACGAGGTGGTCGTCGCGGTGGCGGCCGATGGCCGCTATGCCATCAACGGCCGCGCGGTGGACGGGCGCAGCGTCGAGTTGCTGACGATCGAACTCGGCAAGGCGGCCGGCGGCCCGGGCGACACGCCGATCATCGTGTCGGCAGATGCGACCGCGGCCTACCAGTCGGTGGTCAACGTGATGGACGCCGCACGGCGCGCCGGCCTGCCGCGGCTGACCTTCGCGGCGCAGCGCAACACGCCCGAGGCGGGCCGTTGAGCTGTTCCGGGCGGGTGTGATGGAGGCGGCGCTGCAACGCGCCTGGCTGCGCCGCGGGCCCACAGCCCTGGCCCTGTGGCCACTGTCGGTGGTGTTCAAAACCGTGGTGGCGCTGCGCCGGGCGCTGTACCGCTGGCGGCTGCTGAAGCCTCAGGTGCTGCCGGTGCCGGTGGTCGTGGTCGGCAACCTGATCGCCGGAGGCGCGGGCAAGACCCCCACGGTGATGGCGGTGGTCAGGCGCCTGCAGGCCTGCGGGCACCACCCCGGCATCATTTCACGCGGCCATGGTCGCCGCCACGATGCGCTCCCGGTGAGGGAGGTGCGTCCGACGACGCCCGCCGCAGAGGTCGGCGACGAGCCGCTGTTGCTGCTTCTGCGGCTGGACGTGCCGGTGTTCGTCGGTGTCGATCGGGTGGCGGCAGCGCGAGCGGCATTGGCGGCGCATCCGGACATCGACGTGCTGGTCAGCGACGACGGGCTTCAGCACCTGCGGCTGCCGCGTGTTGCCCAGGTGGTGGTGTTCGACGAGCGCGGCGTGGGCAACGGCTGGCTGCTGCCCGCCGGCCCGCTGCGCGAACCGATGACACCGCACGCACCACCAAACACCGTGGTGCTTTACAACGCAGCGCAGCCATCAACGGCGTGGCCCGGGCATCTGGCCACACGGCAGCTGGCGGGGCTGGTTTCGCTGGCCGAGTGGTGGGCAGGCCGAGCCGCGACGATGCCCTGCCTGGCGGCCCTCGCGACAAGCATGACCCGTGTGACCGCCGCCGCCGGCATCGCGCAACCCGCGCGCTTCTTCGACATGCTGCGCGCCGCTGGCCTCGCGATCACGCCCCTGCCGCTGCCCGATCACCACGATTACGCCACCCTGCCCTGGCCGGCCGATGCGACCGATGTCGTCGTCACCGAGAAAGACGCCGTCAAGCTGCGCCCCGAGCGGCTGGCCACCGCGGGCGCACCGACCCGCGTCTGGGTCGCGCCGCTAGACTTCGGCGCCGACGCAGCGTTCTATGCGGCCTTGCAAGCCGTGCTGCCCACCCATTTCACGATCAGGACACCCGATGGAAACCCGACTGCTTGAGCTGCTGGTGTGCCCGCTGTGCAAGGGGCCACTGGACCACTGGCGCCCGCCGCACCAGGAGCGCCAGGAACTGGTCTGCCACGCCGACCGGCTGGCGTTCCCGGTGCGCGACGGCATCCCGGTGATGCTCGAAGGTGAGGCCCGCGTGATTGGCAACGAGCCGCCGGCACCCCCGATCTTTCCGATGCCATCTGCGTCGGACCCCGCCTGAGCCCGGCGGTGGCGATGGGCTTTTCGGTGCTGATCCCGGCGCGCCTGGCATCGACGCGCCTGCCGCGCAAGCCGCTGGCCGACATCGGCGGCCTGCCAATGGTGGTGCGGGTGGCGCGGCAGGCCGCGCTGTCGTCGGCAACGCAGATCGTGGTGGCGGCCGACGACGCCGAGATCGTCGCCGCCTGCCAGGCGCATCAGGTCGATGCGATCCTGACGCGCCGCGAGCACGCCAACGGCAGTGACCGGCTGGCCGAAGCCTGCACGCTGCTCGGCCTCGATGGCGACGCGGTGGTCGTCAACGTGCAAGGCGACGAGCCGCTGATCGACCCGGCCTTGATCGATGCCTGTGCGGGCACGCTGTCGGCCCACCCAGAGTGCGTCGTCGGCACCGCCGCGCATGCGATCGACGATCCCCGCGATCTTGCCAACCCCAATGTCGTCAAGGTGGTTTGCGACCTGGCCGGTCGGGCGCTGTATTTCTCGCGCGCGCCGATTCCGTGGTGGCGCGATGGCAGCGCCCCCGGCGCACCGGCCCTCGGCAGCATTGCGCCGCTGCGCCATATCGGCATCTACGCCTATCGCGCCGCGTTCCTGCGGCGCTTTCCGACGCTCGCCGTCAGTCCGCTGGAGCAGATCGAATCGCTGGAACAGCTGCGGGTGCTGTGGCACGGCAAGCGCATCGCAGTGCACCTGAGCGCATGCGCCGCCGCGATCGGCGTGGACACCCAGGAAGACCTGGAACGGGTGCGGCAGTTGCTGACCGCCCGCGTGTAGGCAGACACCGCCCAGCGACCGGCCCGTTCGGTTCTAAACTAATCTGTTTGGCTTCGAGCATTTGTCGGAGCGCCTTGACTCGATCGACCAGGCAACAAGGACACGCATGAGACTGATTTTGTTGGGCGCGCCCGGCGCGGGCAAAGGCACGCAGGCCACCTTCATCTGCAAGAAGTTCGGCATTCCGCAGAT
>JANMXL010000094.1:0-4223 GCA_031380885.1 Burkholderiales bacterium
GCGCGCCATCAACAAGCCGCTGCGTGACCTGTCGTTCGCCGCCAGCCGCATCCGCGAAGGCGAGTTCGACTCACGCCTCGACGAGAGCACGCTGACCAGCGAGATCCGCCAGGTCAACATGGGCTTCAACCGCATGGCGCGTGAGCTGGCCAAGCTGGAAGAAGACCGCGCGGTGATGCTGGCCGGCATTTCGCACGACCTGCGCACGCCGCTGGCCCGCCTGCGGCTGGAAGCCGAAATGAGCGTGCAGGACGAAGAAGCGAAGAACAACATTGCGCTCGACATCGACCAGCTCGACGCCATCATCGACAAGTTCATGGACTACTCGCGGCCGGGCGAGGTGCGCTTGTCGCCGGTGCACCTGAGCAGCGTCGTGGACCGGGAGATCGCCGCCTTCCGCGACCCCACCGACATCCGCATCACCTCGCGGGTGGCGATCGACACCATGGTGCTGGCCGACGACACCGAGCTCGGCCGCGTGCTGCAGAACCTGTTCGAGAACGCGCGCCGCTACGGCCGCAGCGCCGATTCCGGCATCGCCCTGGTGGAGATCACCTATGCCCGCGAAGGCCCGTGGGTGGCATTGAGCATCCGCGACCACGGCAGCGGCGTCGACCCGAAGAAGCTCGCGCAGCTGACGACCCCGTTCTTCCGTGGCGACGCTGCCCGTACCGCCGCGACCGGCGCCGGCCTGGGTCTCGCGATCGTCGACAAAGCCATGCAGCGCATGGGCGGCACGCTGGAACTCGGCAACGCCACCGAAGGCACCGGCATGGTGGCGCGCATCCGGCTGAAGCGGGCGCTGTAACGGCGGCGTGCGCGCCGCATAACAAGAACGCGCCTACATGGCCGGCGCCGAACCGCGATCTTCTGTCGGATACGCGACACGCGCTGCTTGTTATGCAGTAGTGTTACGCGGCAGAATTGAGCGTCATAAATTGTTAGCGCTTACGACGGAACGTCATATGAAAAACAAATTGATAGGGTTACTCTGCTTATTCATAGCAAGCTGCGCAACCCAGTACCAACCATATAGCTATTTTGGTGGGGGCGGCTACAGGGAAGTCAAACTAGCAGAAAATGTATTCAAAGTAACTGTAGAAGCAAACGGCTACACATCCAGTTCAAAAGCAACAGATTTGGCTTTGCTCCGGTCGGCTGATTTAGCTATTGAGCATGGATTCAAATATTTCGTTATTGGCGCCACATCGGATGATTCATACTCCTCGTCATACACAACGCCGACAACCGCCAACGTAAATTTTACTAGTTACGGCAACACCGTTAACGGCACCGCACAGACCTACGGCGGACAAACATATAATTTTCACTTTCCCACGCCGTCAATAACGATCGCGTGTTTTAAGGAAAAGCCCACATTTCAGACAACGATTTATGATGCCGAAACGGTCAGCAAGTCGTTACGAGCACAACTAGGTGTCAAATAGCCCGTTGCTCCAGCCGACCGCCTTAGGCGGTCGGCTGAACGCCAACGTTGAAGTTGTAAATAAACCCGTTCTGCGCTCGCGCAACGGCGCTTTTGATATTGGCGGTTCGATCAGCGTTAATCAGTTCAGGCGAGTGCGATTCGCACCGGAGTTTTCCAGCGACGAGTTCGCCGAATTGCGTGGCCGCTATGGCCCGCTTGTTGGCTCGATGTGGCAGCCCGATGCGGGGGCCTCGCCCTCAGCACTCACTGCGCATACCCGTGATGCGCGAGCTTCTCGATGTTGTGCACCAGGGTGAACAGCTTCCACTGCCCGTCGACCTTGGCCTGCCCGCGCTGCGTGAAGCGGTCCAGCCGCTTGTTGTGGCGCAGGTTGGCGAACACCGGCTCCACTGTCGCGAAGCGGCGCCCGTACAGTGCTCGGCCTTCGGCGCTGTCGATGCGCTGCTTCATTCGTTCGGTGTAAACGTTCTTGCCGGGCAGCTTGCCGGTGAAGAACGCAACCTGCCGCGTCCTGGTCTTGTCGGGCGTGCGCAGGCATCTATCGCGCTGCGTGCAGGGCACGCAAGCGCTTTCGCTGCCGCGGAACTTGAGGCGATGTAGCCTCCGATCTTGCACTCGCGCCCATTGCCATAGAGCGGCTTGCCGGCTGGGCACACGCAGGTGTGGGCATCGCGGTCGAACGTGAAGTCCTGCCCATACAGTGGTGCAGCCTTCTTGGCCGCGCCCTTGTCGTGCAACGGATCGGGCTTTTGCTTGTACTTGGCGCTGTCGTCGAAGTGCTCGTCGCGCGCTCGCATGCCGTTGTCGGGGATCAGCGCAGCACGCTTCATCGCGACACTTTGAGCCTTGCAACGTGCGTGCCGCCCGGGCAGACTGCGGCGAAGGGTTGCCGGCGCATACTTGGCCCGAGTGCACACGCGAGGTAGTCCATGGGAAACGTTAAGTCGATCGAGAAAGCCGTTGAAGCCCTCCCACCTGCGGAGCTCGCCGAGTTCCGCCAGTGGTTCGCCGAGTTCGACGCTGCCGCATGGGATCGTCAGCTCGAACAGGACGCCACGGCAGGAAAGTTGAATTACTTGGCTGCCGAGGCCTTGGCCGACCATGCGGCGGGGTCGTCGCGCGAGCCTTGAAGCACACTGCCTCGAAGCGCTTCTGGCAGTGTTTCGACACACTGCCTGCCGATGTCCAGTCTCTCGCCCGACGGAACTACGCACTGCTCAGGTCGGACCAGTCACATCCCTCTCTGCACTTCAAGAGCGTCGGCAACGGCAGGTTCTACAGTGTCCGCGTCGGCCTCTACTACCGCGCCCTTGGCGCGCCGGTCGCGAACGGAGTGCACTGGTTTTGGATCGGCAGCCATGCCGACTACGACCAACTCGTCGGCTAACCAGCCGTTGCAGCGGACAGTCGGCAAGCGCCGCTTCGCGCCGCTTGCCGTCATGGCGGGTGTCGGCCGCCACGGCGTCGCACTTGGGTTCATTTGCTTCCACCTTGTCCCTTCGCTGGCTCGGCAAATTTGCGTTTGCTTTAACTGCAATGGGCGTGTTCGATCCAGAAGCCGGGTCAGTCATCCGTGGCTCAGGTGGCGTCCGCAAGGTGCGCTGGGCGCGGGAGGGAACCGGAAAATCTGGCGGCGTGAGAGTCGTCTACCTCACTCGAAACGAAACCGGCGAGGTTTGCCTACTGACCCTGTACGCAAAGTCAGAGTCAGAGAACATCTCCCTCAACACACTCAAGGAGATTCGCCGTGCACTCGAAATCTAAGAAGCTCGGTTCCGCAGAGATCGCAGCCTTTGAGGCCAAGCGCGATATCGGCGCAGAAATCCTGCAGTCCATCAAGGACATGAAGGCCGACAAAGGCAAGGTCATTGTTTCCTCGGCCACGCAAGCCCGAGAAGCTACGGGGCTGTCGCAGTCTCAGTTTGCCAGCTTGCTTGGGGTTCCGTTCGCACGCTCCAGGGCTGGGAACAGGGACGTAAGCAGCCCAGCGGCGCGGCTCGCACATTGCTTGCCATTGCTCGCACGAATCCAAGCGCAGTGCTGGCAGTTTCAGCGCAGTAGCAGGCGGCGGCCGCCAGTGACCTTGGTGCCCGGGTCCATGCCCATTCAAGACGTGAAGTGCTTGACGGTGGGGGAACGCGACATTTCGGCACTGAACTGCGAGACCACGGCCAGCGCGGTGGTGACATCCACGCCATCGATGCGCGTGAGGTCCACGTACCTCTATCGGTAGACGAGGCAAACCGCCCGTGTCTCGATCGATTCGCCTCGCCCGACCGGCCCCATTTTTTCGGCCGTCTTGGCCTTCACATTGATCTGATCGAGTTCGAGCGCCAGCGCCTGGGCCAGTCGCAGGCGCATCGCCAGGATGTGCGGTGCCATCTTTGGTGCCTGGGCAATGATGGTGCTGTCGATGTTGCCGATCTGCCAGCCGGCCGCACGCACGCGTCGCGCGGCCTCGGCCAGCAGTGCCACCGAATCGGCACCACGGAACTGTTCGTCGGTGTCCGGGAAGTGGCGGCCGATGTCGCCCATCGCCACCGCGCCGAACAGCGCATCGGTGATCGCATGCGACAACGCATCGGCGTCGGAATGCCCGAGCAGGCCATGGGTGTGCGGGATGTGCACGCCACCGAGGATCAAGGGGCGCCCAGCCACCAGCGCATGCGTGTCCCAGCCTTCGCCGATGCGGAATACGGGTGTTTTGAGTGCGGGCTTGGCGATGTTCATGCGGGTCAATTCAATGGGGCGTCAATCGCAGCCTCAAGGTCGA
>JANMXL010000137.1:0-6732 GCA_031380885.1 Burkholderiales bacterium
AGCAGCGGGTCGCGTGCACCCGCCTCGGCGAATCCCTTGGCGCGCAGCACGCAGGAGTCGCAGCCGCCGCACGGCCGGCCGTCAACGCCAGGGTCGTAGCAGCTGCTGGTCTGCGCGTAATCGACGCCCAGCCGCAGGCCCTCCTGAATGATCTGCGCCTTGCTCATGGCGATCAGTGGCGCGTGGATTTCCAGGCGCTGCGTGCCTTCGACACCGGCGCGCGTGGCCAGGTTGGCCATCGCCTCGAAGGCGGCGATGTAGTCGGGCCGGCAGTCCGGGTAGCCCGAGTAGTCGAGCGCGTTGACGCCGATGAAGATGTCGGTCGAGCCCAGGGTTTCGGCCCAGGCCAGCGCAAAGCTGAGGAACACGGTGTTGCGTGCCGGCACGTAGGTGATCGGGATGCCATGCGACATCTCATCGGCACTGCGGTCTTTCGGCACGGCGATGTCGGCGGTCAGCGCCGAGGCACCGAAGGCGCGCAGGTCGATCTGCGCGGTGACATGTTTCGACACGCCCTGGCTGCGCACGATCACATCGGCCGCGTTCAGCTCATGCACATGCCGCTGCCCATAGCGAAAACTCAGCGCGCAAGGCTCGAAGCCGCGCTCACGCGCGATCGCCAGCACGGTCGAGGAATCGAGCCCTCCGCTCAGAAGCACCACTGCTGGTGGTCGGCCGACCACGCTATCGCCCATCCCCGCACTCCACGACACTGGTCCATTGAACAGCGTGCGAGTTTAGGGTCTGCCCCTCCTCACCGCCGGATCGCACCAGGATCACACGGGGAACAGGGCGTTGAAATGGCCCGCAACACTTTACCGGTTGCCCGAGGCGGCTGGCGATGGCGGCGGCGGCTCCGCAGGCGGGTTCAAGGGCACGAAGCGCTCGGCATCGGCGCGATCGCGGTAGCCCTGCACGAGGTTGAACAACTCTACGTCGCCAAGGCCCAGCAGCGGCTCGCGGAGGGTCAGCACCTCGCCCACGCCCTTTTTGCGGTAGCGGTCTAGCAACTCCGCGCTGAGCTGCACCAGCTTGCCGTTCTTGGTGGTGCACTGCGCCAGCTGTGTGGCCTGGTCGTCGTGTCGGCGCTGCAACTGCGTTTGCTGCTCATCGCGCAGCCGGGTGAACTGCGCCAGCTCGCGCGCTTTCAGCGCCAGGGCGT
This sequence comes from Burkholderiales bacterium, assembly GCA_031380885.1. Classification (GTDB taxonomy): domain Bacteria; phylum Pseudomonadota; class Gammaproteobacteria; order Burkholderiales; family Burkholderiaceae_C; genus PBB1. Next base: position 1,163 of record JANMXL010000137.1, read on the forward strand.
CCTCACTGCTGCGCTTCAGTTCGGCGATTTGCTTGTCAAGCGCAGCGACGCTGGCCGCCAGCTGCGCGCGTGCTGCTTCCGAGGCCTTCAGGCTGTTGCTGGCACTGCGCAGAGCGCCATCTGTGCGCGCGGCCTGCTGTGTCTGCTCGGCCAGCTGCTTGTCGAGCACGGCCTTGTCCGCATCGGCCTTGGCCTTCGCTGCCTGCGCGTCCTGCACCTGCTGTTGCAGGCTCTGCAATTGCAACTGTGCGCGGCGTGCGGCCTTCTGGGCGGCCTTGTCGTCGGACTGCGCCTGCACGCCGGAGGAGGCCACCACGGCGGCCACCAGCATCAACGACCACGCTGCGGAGCGCACGCTGTTCATGGTGCTCAGAACTTCAGGTTCAGATCGAGGTGGATCACGTCGATCGACAGCGGCGGGCCGGAGATCGAGTCGCCACTGAAGTAACGCAGCGAAACCGCGGTGTTCTTCGCCACGCCGTAACTGGCGCCGAGGATGTAGCCCCGTGCGTCGGTGCCACCGAGGCGGAAATCGCTGTCGGTGTAGGCGTCGAGCACGGCATCGCGTTCGATGCGTTTGTAGGCGGCGCTCACCTGCCAGTCGTGCAGCGCCTTGACATCGGCATTGCCGAAAGCCACTTGCAGGTGGTAGGCGCTGACCTGTCCATCGACATCGACACCCACGCGCTGGCTGACCTCACGGCGGTTGAACCCCAGGTTGCGCACATAGTCACCGGTGACGATGACCCGCTTGCCGGCGATCGAAGGCAGGTCAATCTGACCCGTCACGTTGAGCAGCCGGTATTCGGCGGCCAGCCCGAGCAACAAAGGACGCAGAACGTCAGACGAGATGTTGTAGTAGCTGTTGCCCTTCTGCGCGAACACGGGTGCGGTGCTTTCATTGCGCGATGAGCCCGGCGGGCTCACCTTGCCGAGCAGATTGGCATAGTGGTAGTAGCCCACACCGACACGGGCGCCAAGGCTGCGTGGCGACGGTGCGATCGAGGCGCCCACCTGACCACCGAACAACCATTTGTCAGCCGACGACAACTCGATCTCTTGCACCGGCAGCGCGGCCAACGTCACGAAGCCGCGGATGTCCGAGGTCAGCTTTGGCGTCCATTGCACAGCGACGCCATCGAAGCTCAGGTCGTTGGCCCACAGCAGGTTGGTGCCGAACCACGGGTTGCCGAATCGACCGGCGGTCACGCTGAACTCATCGCGATACCGATAACGCGCGTAGGCGCGATCGATCAGCACGGTGTAGCGGTTGTTGTAGGTGCCCAGCGTCTGGTTCGACGACACCGGATCGGTGGCGCTGCCGGTGGTCAGCCGCACCCCGGCCGACCAGTGGTCGTCGATGGTCGCCGTGAGGCCGATGCGCGCACGGACGCGAAACCGCTGGCGGTCTTCGCTGGTGTTCAGCAGTGACGGCGCGCGACTTCGGTTGGTGTCGACGATGCTGAGCGTCGGCGCGTTGTCGCTGGCAAAGTTGTCGAACTGAGCGCGCAGACGCAGGTCGCCGTCCCATTCGAGCTTGCGCACCCAGCCTGGAATGGCCCCCGGCCCCGACCAGCCCTCGCGAAACGCCTGGGCAGCCAGTTCAAGGCGAACTTCGTCCTTCAACTCCTTGCGCACGAACTCGGGGATGTAGGGCACGCGCACCGTGGCGGGCGCTGCCGCTGCCGCACCAGCAACGCCGTTGGCCGCGGGGGCGGCAGCCCACCCAGCGGGTGCTTGCGGCGCGGCTGCGGCACCCGGTGCCGGTGCAATCGGCGCGGCACCGGCCTCGCTGAGCAGGGCGTTGCCGGCCTCGCGGGCCAGCACGCCTTGCTGCACCAGCTGTGAAATCAGCTTCGACATCGTCGCGCGGACCTTGTCGACCTCCGCCTCCTGAGCAGCGGCAGGCGATGCCGCCCAGACGGTCACGGCCAGTGCAGCAGCCAAGCGGTGCAAGGGGAATTTCATGCGGCGTCGGTACATGGGATCGAGGGGGTGAGGATCACGAGCGGTTGCTCAGGCGCAGTTGCATCGGCCGCATGGAGCTCGGGGGAATGTCTTTCAGCGGGGTCATGTCGAGCAGCGTCAGCTGGATCAGGTCATCGACTTTCGGGTTGCCGGAGCCGCTGACGATGTCGGCCTTCTGCACCCGGCCGTCGTCGCCGAGCCAGACCCTGACGACGACCTTGAACTCTTCCTTCACCACCTTGCGGTTGCGCGACAAGGCCTCGAAGAACTGACGCTGCAACAAGCCAGAGTAATACGCTCCGCCACCACCACCGGTGGTCAGGAAATCCCGCCCGCCCTTGTTGCCGGCCAGCCCGAAGCCGTCGGAACCGGCGCCGCCTTCGGCATCGACGCCCAGCGGCTTGTCGGATGCGGGCTTGTCGTCGGCCGCCTTCGGCTCATCCGGCTTGGGTTCGTCCTTGGGCTGATCGATCTTGACTTCTTCCTTCACCTTCGGCGGCTCGGGTGGCTTCTCGGGCGGCTTCGGCGGCGGAGGTGGCGGCTGCTTGATCAGCGCGATCTGGTGCACGCCGGACGGCTTCCCCGTTGGCCCCGACAGGAACTTCATCAGCAACAGCGCCACGGCCACCAGCAGCGCCAACCCGCCGATGGCAAGCGCAGCTGTCTTGATCCAGCCGCGGCCGCTCTCCGCTTCGTCGTCGTCCTGGTACATCGTCGGTCGCCGGCGCGCCGCGGCGCGCTACTTCACCAGGCGCTGGGTGACCAGGCCGAGTTGGGTAATGTCGAGCCGCCCCATGAGGTCGAGCACGTCGACGACCTTTTCGTAGTGCACTTTCGCGTCGCCCTTGATGACCACCGGAAAACTCGGGTTCACCGCCTTCAATTGACGCAGGCGGTCCTCGAGCTCCTGCATCGTCACCGGGTAGGTGTCGAGGAAGATCTGCCCGTCGTCGCGGATGGTGATCGCCTTGGTCTGCGGCTTGGCCAGGCTGGGCGCAGCGCTGGCTTTCGGCAGGTTGACCTTGATGCCCTGCACCGACGCGGTGGTCATGATGATGAAGATCACCAGCAACACATAGCTGAGGTCGAGCATCGGCACGACATTGATCTCGTCGTAGGGCTTGCCGGCGGCCTGCATCTTCATGGCGTGGGCCTCAGACCGAGTGATTTTCGGCGATGCGGGTGATGAACTCGTCGACGAACACCTGCATGTCCGAGGTCAGCTCGGAGATCTTGCTCTGCAGGAAGTTGTAGCCGAAGAGGCAGGGGATGGCGACGGCCAGGCCAGCCACTGTGGCCACCAGCGCCGCGGCGATGCCCGGTGCGATGGCGTTCACATTCACGTCGCCGGCAGCGGCAATGGCCGCAAAGGTAATCATCACACCCACGACAGTGCCAAGCAGGCCCAGGAACGGGCCGCCGGCGATCGATATGGTGAGCACCACCATCTGGGCGTTGAGGCGCTGCAGTTCGCGCACGAGCCGCGCATCGATGGTTGCGCGGATCGCATTGAGTGAGGGATCGGTGAGCGTCGGGGCGCGCCCCTCCTTCGCATAGACCGAAAAGCGTTCCCGCAACTCGTGGGCGCCGGCGGCATACAGGCGGTAAAGCGAGGAATTCCGGTAGGCCCTGGCCGTTTCCTTCTCTGCCTTCTCCACGGCGGCATCCTGTGCGCCGGGGCGGATGGAATTCACCAGCTTCTCGAACTGCGCCTTAAAACGCTCGTTGTCCTTGGCCGCCTTGTTCACGAACACGGCCTTGGTGATCATCACCCAGAAGCTCACCACGAACATCACGCCCAGGATCGCGATGACCACCCAGCCGTCGATCGTCACCGCGCCCAGCAGGATCTTCAGGTAAGACGGGCCGCTCTCGCCTTCGCCATCGCCTTCGGCCGGGCCATAGACCACGAGTTTCTGGTCCTGGCCCTGCGACTGCGCGGCGGTCTTGATCCAGTCGGCCGAGCGCGCGGCGGTCGACACCTGCAGCTCATCGATCTCGCCCTTGAAGCCCTTGCCGATGACGGAAGTACCGCTCAGGTCGGGCACCGTGCCCGTCGCCTTTCCGACCTCCTGACCGTTCAGATAGATCGTCAAGCCGTCCTTCACGACGACGGCCACGTGCTGCCAGACGCCGACAGCGAGCGGCGCCGATGCGGTGGCGGTCACGGTACCGGACTGCGCCTCCAGCTTGCCGCCGCGCATCGAGATCGACAGCGGTGCTGCGCCTTCGGTCTGTGTGTAGACCGGCGCATCGGTGGCGTCAGTCGGCTTGATCCAGAACGACAGCGTCAGCCCGTTGGCGCTCGACTTCAACGAAGGTGTCGACGGCAGCGCCAGTTCGGCATTGCCGTCGAATGCAAGCGCGCCGCCAATCAGACCGGTGCCGATCGCCTTGGCCGTCGAACGCACCGCGTGATTGGCGTTGGCGGTGGCATCCTGAGGCAGCGCCTCGCGCTCGTTGAAGTGGTACACCAGCCCTTGCGTGGCGTCATAGCTGCCCTTGGCGTCGTCGCCTGCAGCCGCGACGGGGTTGCCGTAGTAGAGCCAGATGAAAGCGTCCTTGGCGCCCGGCGCCAGCATCGGCACCTGAACCCAGACGAAGGCGAGTTCGTTGAGCCCGTCGAACTTTTCAATGTGGAATTTCAGCGGCGTCTTGTCGTCGCTGGCGATGAATCGCAGGTCGGTACCGTCAGGCTTGGCTTCTGCAAACTGAAAGTTGGCGGTGTGCAATCGGATCAGCACCGCGGGCGAATCGACGGCTGACGCGATGGGCAGGCCATCGGCCGCGGTGTTCAGGCCGATCTTGACCCGCTGCTTCCAGTCGGCGTTCCAGGCGGCGTGGGACAGGCCCGCCATCAACAGGCCCGTCAATATGACGACCAGCATTGCGATTTTTTTCATGACCGGCGGGAACGACTGTCTTTGCTGCACAGCCTGCGACAGTAGCCCGCGTTTATTTCAGGGCTGTGAATCGAGTCGCGGAGCCGGCGCGGTCAGAACGGCTCGCTCTGTGTCAACGACATGACGAAGGTGCGGCGTGATCGTGTTGATCAGCCGCTGGGCGGCCGCTGCCATGTGGAAGTGCCGCTGGTAGCAATCGACCGCGTGTTGCCGCATCGCGCTGCGGCGGGCCGGTTCGAGGCTCAACCAGCGGCTCAACACGTCGACGGTCCCGGCCAGCGTGTCGCTGCCCGCGAGGCCGGCGTGATCGGCCACGATTTCGCGCCAGATGTTGACCTTGTCGGAAATCAACACTGGCACGCCCGAGGCCAACGCCTCCACCACCGCGATGCCGAAGTTCTCTTGATGGGAGGGCAGCGCAAACACCTCGGCCGCGCGTAGTGCCGCCCATTTGGCATCACCCGTCAGCATGCCGGTGAACGTGACCCGCTGCGCCATGCCACACCGCGACACCAGAGCCTCCAATCCGGCACGCACGCCCGAACGGTCGTCGGGCCCGGCCATCACCAAGTGCAGCTCAGGATCGCGAGCGGCCACCTGCGCGAACGCCTCGATCAACAGATCGCCACCTTTCTTCGGGTGCAGGCGACCGAGGAACAGCACGATGCGCTTGCCGCGGGTGGCAGGCCAGCGCTGGAA
>JANMXL010000089.1:0-2034 GCA_031380885.1 Burkholderiales bacterium
ACGCGACGTGACGACCCTGGAACCTGTCCCCTCCCCTGCTGCATCGGCCATAGACCGTCCGCTGCGGCTGGCCGTTGTCGGCGCCGGGCCGGTCGGTCTGTCGCTCGCGGTGCAGGCCGCACGCGCGCTGCCGCAGGCGCAGATCAGCCTCTTCGACACCCGGGCACTCGATGCCGATGTGTCTGGCGACCCGCGCACGCTGGCGATGTCGCTCGGCAGCGTGCAGCTGCTGCAGCGCCTGGGCGCCTGGCACGATGAGGTGGCGCAGCCGATCACAGAAGTGCATGTGTCGCAGCAGGTGCCGTCGCTGGTGGGCCTGGTCGGCGGGATCGTGGGCGGATGGCTCGGACGCTCGTTCGATGAGCCGCAGGTGCGCATTCGCGCGTCGGACTCCGGCGTGGCCATGCTCGGTGCGGTGCTGTCGTACGGCAGCGTCACGGCTGCGCTGCAACAAGCGTGGATGCAAGCGAGCGCAGCCGAACCGCAGCGGCTGGTCAGCCGCTTCGCCACGCCGGTGCGGTCGTTGAAAACGCTCGACTCGGGCGGTGTCGAGGTCGACGCCGACATCGCCGAGGCCTTCGATCTGGCGGTGATCGCCGAAGGCGGCGTCTTCGCCGAGCAGGCGCGCAAGGCGATCACCCGTGACTACGGCCAGGTCGCCTGGGTGGGCCAGGTGACGCTGGACGGCGCCCGAGACGGCGTGGCCTACGAGCGCTTCACCCGCCATGGCCCGGCCGCGCTGCTGCCGCTGGCGCCCGGCCGTGCTGCGCTGGTGTGGTGTGTCGCTGGCGACGACGACCCGGTCGCCGAATTGAACGACGCGCAGCGCTGCTGCGTGTTGAACACGATCTTCCCGGCCGATGTCGGTCGCATCACCGGCATCAGTGCACTGAAGCGCTTTCCGTTGGGCTTGAACGCCGAGCGCAGCCTGACCAGCGCCACGGCAGGCCGCATCGTGCGCATCGGCAACGCCGCGCAAACGCTGCATCCGGTGGCGGGGCAGGGGCTGAACCTCGGCTTGCGTGACGCCTTCGTGCTGGTGCGCGCGCTGGCCCGTTCGAACGATGTGGATCAGGCGCTGCGCCGGCTGAATCGGCAGCGCGCGCCCGACCGCTGGGCCACGATCGCTGCGACCGATTTCCTCGCGCGCAGCTTCACCTGGCAGTTTCCGGGCGCCGGCACAGCACGCGGTCTGGGGCTGGCGGCCTTGCAGACGGTCTCGCCGCTGAAGTCGGCGTTGACGCGGCAGATGATGTACGGGCAGCGCTGACGCGTCAGCCCGCGGGCTGCGGGTCGAGCAACACCCGGCCCGCGGCCGCCGCGCGCAGGCGCTCGCAGCCGACCCACACATCCTCGGCGCGGAACGCGCCCTCGATCAACGGCAGCAAACGTTTGCTGTTGGCACGCAGGATGATCTGCTTGACCGACGCGATCTGCGACGGGTGCATCGAGAAGCTGCGCAGGCCCATCGCCAGCAGCACCTCGGTGAACGCGGCGTCACCGGCCATCTCGCCGCACACGCTGACGGCCTTGCCGGCCTGGCGGGCCTGGCGGATCACGCCCTCGATCAGCTTGAGCACCGCCGGATGCCAGGGGTCATACAGGTGCGCCACCGACTCGTCACCACGGTCGATCGCCAGCGTGTACTGGATCAGGTCGTTGGTGCCCAGCGACACGAAATCGAACAGCTTGAGCAGGCTGGGCAGCACCAGCGCCGCGGCGGGGACTTCGATCATCGCGCCGACCTCGACATGGCCGAACAGCTTGCCGGCATCCGCCAGTTGCTGCTTGGCCCGCGCGATCGTGTCCAGCGTCTGCTTCGCCTCACCGACATGCGCCAGCATCGGCACCAGCAGCCTCACCTTGCCGAAGGCGCTGGCACGCAGGATCGCGCGGATCTGCTGGCGGAACATGGCCGGCTCCGACAGGCTCCAGCGGATCGCACGCAAGCCCAGCGCCGGGTTCAGCGCATGCTCGTGTCGCAGCTCACTGACCGACATTCGGTCCAGGGGCTTGTCGGCGCCGACATCCACC